>CAYMBY010000071.1:0-33741 GCA_964388815.1 uncultured Butyrivibrio sp.
GTGGATGCATTTGATTATTCTTCGAGAATTGCAAGCGGAGATGTGCAGGGAGCCTGCAGATTAATGGGAGAGCGTATCAGCAGCTATCTGGAATGTGCAATCGATCATGCAGAGGCAGGAATGTACAGACAGGCGCTGAACATTCTGGATCTGTGTCCGAAGGACAGTCCGCTCCTGCATTACTATAAAGCGTTCTATACAGAAAAGGAACAGACGGAAACAGAGCGGCCGGGAAAACGGCAGGCTGTCTCAGAAAACGTACAGGAAGAACTGGCAAAGGCTGCGGCCTGTGATTCTTCCTACTGCTTCCCGAATAAGCCGGAAGATATTGCGGTGCTGGAAATGGCGATCAGGGAGAATCCGTCAGATGCAAGGGCGCCCTATTATCTTGGCTGCCTTGAATATGACCGCCTGCAGTATGAATGCGCGGCGAAGCTCTGGGAGATGAGCGCAGAGCGAGACGGCTCTTTTCCGACTGTCTGGAGAAATCTGGCAATTGCATATTACAACCGTCTGGGGAAAAAACAGGACGCGAAGGAATATATGGAAAAAGCGTTCCGGCTTGGCGGTGAGTCTGATCCGAGAATTCTGCTCGAGCTGGAACAGCTTTACAGAAGGCTTGGCAGGAGCATGGAAGACTGCCGGGAACTGCTGGATACGCACAGAGAGGTTACGTTCCGGCGGGATGACCTGTATATCGAATATGTGAAGCTTCTGAATCTGCAGGGTGAATATGAGAAAGCATATGATCTGATCATGGCGAGGAAATTTCATCCATGGGAGGGCGGAGAAGGCAGGGTGACGGCGCAGTATACGACAGCACTGGTACAGATGGCGAGAAAGTCACTTGCACAGGGAAATGCAGTGCATGCAGAGAAACTTCTGCGGTCTGCACTTGTCTATCCGCAGAATCTGGGAGAAGGGAAACTGGAGGGCGCGAAGGACAACCACATTTATTATTATCTCGGACTTGCGCAGCGCGCACTTGGAAATGAAGCGGAGGCGACAGCTGATCTGGAACGCGCGGCAGCAGGAGGGGAAGAACCGTCCAGTGCAATGTACTACAATGATCAGCCGGCCGATCTGATTTTATACGAAGGACTTGCCGACCTTGCACTGGGACGCACAGAGCAGGCATCGTCAAGATTTCACAGCCTGATCACTTATGGAGAAAAACATTATTATGATCAGGGCCATTATGATTTCTTCGCTGTTTCACTTCCGGACATGCAGCTGTTTGAGTCCGACCTGGCGGCAGACAACCGTATTTACTGCAATTATCTGATCGGACTTGGCAGCCTGGGACTCGGGGATAAGATCCGTGCCGGAAAGAGCTTTGATGAGGTATTGAAAGCGGATCCCACGCATCAGGGGGCTCACATTGCGGCAGCCATGCTTTCTGCAAACTGAGGCTCGGTCATGCTGGCAGGATTCAGAATCTGCGTCAGCTGTGCTTCTTCCAGAAGTCCTGCCTTGAGCACCAGTGTTTTCACAGGGATTCCGGTGGCAAGAGATTCTTTGGCGAGATGTGCAGCTTCCTTATACCCGATATAAGGGCAGAGGGCGGTGGTGATGCCGACGCTGGAATCCAGAAGCGCCTGACAGCGTCTTTCATTGGCGGTGATGCCGTTTATGCAGTTGCCGGTGAGCGTGGAGACGGCCTGTGTCATGGCGGTAATGGATTCAAAAAGACTGTAGAAGACAACCGGCTCAAAGGCATTGAGTTCCATCTGACCGGCTTCTGCAGCCATCGCAATTGTGGTATCATTGCCTGCCACCCGGAAGGCTACCTGGCTGACAACTTCGGGGATTACCGGGTTTACCTTTCCGGGCATGATGGAGGAGCCATTCTGCATGGCAGGCAGTGTGATTTCACCAAGACCTGCTCTGGGACCGCTGGCCAGAAGCCGAAGGTCATTGCACATCTTGGAAAGATCCATGGCACATGTTTTCAGAACACCGGATACGGTGACAAAGGAATCAAGATTCTCCGTTGCATCAAAAAGGTCTTCGGCCTGCTGCAGCGGGTAACCGGTTACCATACTTAATGTGGAAACAATATTGGAAAGATAGCAGGGCGTTGTATTAATGGCGGTTCCGATTGCAGTGGCGCCCATATTGACAGTAAGGAGTTCTTTTCTGACCTCTTTGATTCTGCGGCAGTCGCGGCTGACCATGACTGCATAGGCGTGAAAAGACTGACCAAGTCGCATGGGAACAGCATCTTCAAGCTGTGTTCTGCCGATTTTGAGAATGTGGTCAAATTCCTTTGATTTATTCATGAGTGATTTTGAAAGAGAAGCAAGATTTTTTTCCAGAGGAGTCAGAAGATCAAGTACGGTGAGCTTGCCGGCTGTGGGAATCACATCATTGGTGGACTGGCACATGTTGACGTGGTCATTGGGGTGGACGATGGAATAGTCTCCCTTTCTGCCGCCGAGCATCTCGATGGCTCTGTTGGCAATGACTTCATTCATATTCATATTGGCACTGGTACCGGCGCCGCCCTGAATGCCGTCTACGATGAACTGTGAAGTGAACATGCCGCAGATGATTTCGTTGCAGGCGGATTCGATGGCGAGGGAAATTTCAGGGGAGAGTCTCCCGCTCTTTCTGTTGGTAATGGCTGCCGCCCGTTTGATTCTGGCCATGTTGCGGATGAATTCCGGATAAAGCTTCCGGCCGGTGATCGGGAAGTTACGCTGTGCGCGCAGTGACTGCACGCCATAGTAGGCATCCTGCGGTACTTCAAGTGTTCCGATGGAATCTGATTCTGTTCTCATTTCTTTTTCCGTTTCTTTTTTCATCTCTGCTCCTCACTCAGCATGCATCTGCCGCATGTGATTTATGATGTGGTGAGAATAGCACCCGGTCAGAGCAAAGTAAACAAGTGAAGGTTTATTCGTTGAATAACGATGAATTCCGGAGAACAGACTTTAGAAAAGAAAGAAAAACAGATGTGATGCAAAAGAAAATGAGGTTTACAATTTCAGGGTTAAGTGCTATTTTGTAACAAAGGGCACAGGCGCCGGTTCGGCACCTGTGCCCTTTTACTATATAGAACCTGTAAAACAGGCATGTATAACAGGAGGTCACTGCTGATGAAAAAACTGGATGGTGTGGATCTGAAAATTGTGGAAATTCTGCAGAAAAACGCACGTACACCGCTGAAGGAAATTGCTGCGGCAGTGTATCTGTCATCGCCTTCGGTTTCTGCCAGAATTCAGCGTCTGGAACGGGACGGCGTGCTGACGGGATATTATGCGCAGGTGAATCCGCTGATGCTGGACTACCATATCAAGGCGTTCATCAATCTGGAAGTGGAGCCGGTTCAGAAAACAGTTTTCTATCCTTTTATCCGTAAAATTCCAAATGTCGTGGAATGCAACTGTGTGACCGGCGATTATTCCATGCTGATTGAAACGCTGTTTCATTCCACGACGGAACTGGATCATTTCATCAATGAACTGCAGCAGTTCGGGAGAACGAAGACACAGATTGTATTCTCAACCTCTGTGGAGCAGAGAGAGGTACCGATTTCTGCAGAGCAGTCTTAAGCGGCATCATTGTCAGCGTACGCTGTAGGAGGGATCGCAGGTCAGCCTTATGCCGAGCTTACGGAAGATCCGTTCGTCCACTTCCGATACGATTACAGTGGAATGGGCTTCACATCCGCGCAGCTTCGGCAGCTGCTCCAGTGCAAGTGCAGCCTTCGGGTTTGCGGCAGCGCTTGTGGAAAGTGCAATCAGCATTTCATCCGTATGAAGATGCGGATTTTTACTTCCGAGATAACGGATCTTCAGCTCCTGAATCGGTTCAAGCGCTTCTCTGGAGATCAGATGAAGGTCATGGTCGATTCCGGCCTGCAGTTTCATGGAATTTAAGAGACAGGAAGCGGCGGCACCGAGCAGATCATTGGTTTTACCTGTCATGATGCGACCGTCAGACAGCTCAATGGCAGCACAGGGAGTCCCGGTTTCTTCCTGACGTTTCTGTGCAGCGGGTACAACGGCGCGGTCTGCAGGTGTGACACCGGCCTGTTTCATCAGAAGCTCCAGCTTTCTGACAATTTCTTTTGAGGCGGCGCCGGTTCTGACGTCGCATAATCCTCTGTAATATCTGCGGATGATTTCCTGTCTCGCAGCTTCCATGCAGACCTGGTCATCAATAATGCAGTTACCTGCCATATTGACACCCATGTCGGTCGGAGACTTATAGGGAGATTCTCCGAGAATCTCTTCAAACATGGCATTCAGAACGGGGAATATTTCAATGTCACGGTTATAGTTAACGGTGGTTACGCCATAGGCTTCAAGATGAAACGGATCGATCATATTGACATCATCAAGATCGGCGGTAGCTGCTTCATAGGCAATGTTGACCGGATGACGCAGCGGCAGATTCCAGATCGGGAAAGTTTCAAACTTGGCATAGCCGGCGGTAATGCCGCGTTTGTGTTCATGATAGAGCTGTGACAGGCAGGTTGCCATTTTGCCGGAACCGGGTCCCGGCGCGGTGACAACGACCAGCGGACGTGTGGTCGGGACATATTCATTCCGGCCGTAGCCTTCATCACTGACAATCTTATCAATGTCACTCGGATAGCCTTCAATGACATAATGCAGATAAGAACTGATCTCATGTGCCTGAAGCTTCTGACGGAATTTGTCGGCAGCGGGCTGGCCGGTATATTTGGTAATGACAACAGAAGGAACATAGAAGCCCATGCCGCGGAAGGCATCAATCAGACGCAGAACATCAACATCATAGGTAATCCCCAGATCACCCCGGATTTTGTTCTGCTCGATGGACTGCGCGCTGATGACGATAATGATTTCAGCCTGATCTTTCAGCTTTTCCAGCATACGGAGCTTACTGTCGGGCTGAAATCCCGGGAGGACTCTCGATGCATGGAAGTCATCAAACAGCTTGCCGCCGAACTCCAGGTAGAGCCTGCTGAACTTTTCAATCCTTTCGCGAATATGCGCAGACTGAATCTGCAGGTACTTCTCATTATCGAATCCTGTTTTCATTACGTGATCTCCCTTGACCGTGTATGTGTGGTTAACAAAATATGTGACACCCACATCAATATGTATTTATCTTACAGGATTTTGCATGAATGTGGAATGGAAAAAAGAACCAAAATTAATTTCCTTCAGGGAAAGGTATCTTCGACAGTATGGGAATATCAGCTTATTGTAGTCAAAAGGCATCATCTGAGATTATAATTAATGCGGACACGGCAGAAGACAGATGAGCAGTCATTTGGAAAAGGTAAAAAACGATGAGCAGAAAAAAACAGGAAACAATGGAATTCCGTTATTATGATCCGCCGCAGAAAGAACCGGTTCTGGCGATGATCGGTGATGAATGGATCAGAGAGTACGGAAACGGAATCACCTATCAGCATTTTCATAATCTGATGGAAATCGGATACTGCAGAAGCGGTTATGGCATTTTGAGCCTGGATGAACGCAATCTTCCATACGAACCGGAAATGATCAGCATTGTACCGCGTAACTATCCGCATACGACCAACAGTGAAGAAGGAACAACCAGCTACTGGGAATATCTGTTTCTGGATCCTGAGAGCATTCTGCGCGGATTATATCCGGAAAATGAGTATTATTGCAAGAAAGTACTGCAGCTGATCAACAGAAATGCAATTTTCGGGAAAACAACGGAATATCCGCAGCTTTCAGGAATCATTCAGGAGATCCTGAATGAAATGCGGGATAAAAAGGAATTTTATATTGAGGCAATCAGAGGACTTCTGACAGCACTGGTCTATGAAATCGCACGCGTGAATCAGAACCGGCAGGAACCGGAATTCTCCGGGCGGAAAGAAGGCATGATGTCGATCAGCAAGGCACTGACCTATATCAGCCAGAATTACCGCGATCCGATAAAAATCGAACAGCTGGCAGAGCTGTGCAGCCTCAGCGAAACACATTTCCGCAGAATTTTTACCGAGTATATGAACATGACACCGCTTGATTATGTCAATATGATCAGAATTCAGATGGCCTGTGAACTGATCAGAAAAACCAATAATTCCATGAGTGATATTTCCATAAAGTGCGGCTATGAGACCATTTCCACCTTTAACCGTAATTTTAAGAAAATCACGGGAGTGACACCATATCAGCTTAAAACAAATCCTGAAAACTACGAAGGAAAATTGCTGAGATTCCACATTTCTGCGGAAAAAGGGTGGTAAATCCTGCCAAAAGATGATTTTGCCATGCGTTTACGACCCGCTGAAACAGGTGAAACCGCTCTGAGAGCCGGAAAGACGGATAACAGGAATGAAAAACAAGTTTCCGAATGAAATAAATGGTCGAATTTGCACATTTCAGAAACGAATATAAGAACACTACGAAAAAACATGTTGGTATAATTGCCTTATAAAAGTTGATAGAGCAAAGAAAAAGTATACAAGATGCATAACATAACAAATAAATACTTTTTTGAGCTTCGTCATTTTCACACAAATAGGGAGGTTATACAAATGAGAAAGAAACTGGTATCTATCTTACTGGCAACTGTAACAACAGTATCACTCGCAGCCTGCGGAAGTTCCACAGCAAGCACGACAGCATCATCCACAGCAGGTGATTCCACAGCTACTGCAACATCTGACGCTTCAGCAGCTGCATCCGAATCCACAGACACAGCCGCAGCAACAGCAGCAACAACAGCAGTCAATGTGGATACTGCAAATGAAGGCGATGACACATTATCCGTTTACGCATGGGACGCAAACTTCAATATCCCGGCTCTGAAAGATGCAGAGAAGGATTATCAGGATAATGTAGATCCTAATTTCAAACTGAATATCATCCAGGCATCACAGTCATCCGACGTTGAAAATGCCATCACACTTGCTGCATCAGCAGGCGATTACAGCACACTGCCGGATATCGTTCTTTTCCAGGATCATTATTTCCACAAATATGTTACAGATTATCCGGATGCATTCCAGTCTGTTGATGATGCAGGTGTTGACTGGACAGATTTCGGAGCTGAGAAGCTGTCCTACTCCACAGTAGACAACAAGCACTACGGCTTCCCTGTAGATAACGGAACAGTTATCATGGCTTACAGAGTAGATCTCTTAAAGCAGGCAGGATACACAATCGACGATATGAAGGGTATCAGCTGGGATGACTTCATCAAGATCGGCCAGGAAGTATATGCGAAGACAGGTAAATATCTTCTTTCCATGGATGGCGACGGAAATGATCTTGTATACATGATGCTTCAGGCTGAAGGCGTTTCACAGTTCAAGGACAACACAACACCTTACATTTCTGATAACAAGACTCTTGTAGAAGTAGTCAACAAGATTGTTGAAATGCAGCAGAAGAACGTTCTGTACCTTGCAAATGACTGGTCCGAATATACAGATCAGACAATCATGGGTGACATGGTTGCAGGTGTCATGAACGGTAACTGGATCATTCCTACAATCGAGCAGGTTAAGGATAACAGCGGTAAGTGGGAAATCACAACAATGCCTACACTTGAAGGCAACGGCAAGGAAGGTTATGCTTCCAACGGCGGTTCTTCACTGTACATCACAGCAAACTGCAAGAAGGCTGATCTTGCCAAGAAGTTCCTTGCTTATACATTCGGCGGCAGCACAGTAACATATGATGGAGCACTTAAGGACGGCGGCGTTATCACAACATGCATTTCCGCAGGCAAGTCAGATGCATACCAGGCAGGTGTTGCATACTTCAACAATCAGCCGGTTTACTCACAGATCGTTGCAATGGGCGCAAATGTACCGGTTGTTCAGCAGAGTGATTTCCACTATGACTGCCGTACACAGATCGCAGCAGCAATCCAGAACATCATTGGCGGTGCTGACACAACCTCAGCTCTTAAGGATGCGGAAGATCAGCTGAACATGGATATGGGCAACTGATAAATAACAGATGATCAACTGAGAAGGTAATCAAATACAACGGGGAATCGGTTTTTCCGACTCCCCGTTTATTGCAAAAGAAAAATCAACCGCTTGCGGAGAGCCGCAGGAATTTACAGTTGAAGGAGGCTCTAATTTGAAAGCAAAAAAAATGAGCGTGACCGCAAAACAGCGCAGGGCAGGATGGATCTATCTGACACCGGCAACACTGCTGATTGCAATCATGAGCTTTTATCCGATGGTTCAGGCTCTTTTCACATCGTTTAAAACAGGTTCAAGTGCCCACATGAAATGGGCAGATCCGATTTTTTACAACTATGTCCGTATGTTCCGTGATAAACTGTTCATCCGTTCACTTGGAAATACATTTTTATACCTGATCATAGAAGTACCGATCATGTTAATTCTGGCAATTCTGCTTGCACAGTTATTGAACAACAAGGATCTGAAATTCAAGGGATTTTTCCGCACATGCGTATTTTTACCATGTGCAACATCTCTGGTTTCCTATTCGCTGATTTTTAAGTCACTGTTTGCAACAAACGGACTGATCAATTCAATTCTTGTGAAGCTTGGCATTTTTGAATCAAACTTTAATTTCCTTGGCACACCTTCTTCAGCAAGAGCAATTATCATCATTGCACTGATCTGGAGATGGACGGGCTACAACATGGTATTCTATCTGGCCGGACTTCAGAACATTGAGTATTCCGTTTATGAAGCAGCCAAGATTGACGGTGCCAACGGCTGGAAGACATTCTGGAAGATTACGGTTCCGCTTCTGAAACCTACGATTGTAATGACCATGATCATGTCCATCAATGGTACACTGCAGTTGTTTGATGAGTCTGTCAACCTGACAAGCGGCGGTCCTGCAAATACAACCATCACAATGTCTCATTATATCTACAACAACTCCTTCGGTAAGGGCGTTGCAAACTTCGGTTATGCATCTGCACTGTCCTTCCTGGTATTTATGATGGTAGCAGTTCTTTCAGCAATCAATATGAAAGCAGGTGATAAGCGTGACTAATGTAAAGAGCAAGGCTCCTGAAAAAACTAATTCATCTTCCATTCAGCGCAGGCTTATTCCTACGTATATTTTTCTGATCATTGTATCCTTCATCTCGGTATTTCCGCTTTACTGGATGATTACCGCAGCAACCAACAATACAGTGGATGTTGCACGAGGCAAGATCGTATTCGGAAGCTATGCAGCAACGAATTTCAAAAACCTTATTGCACAGCAGAATCTGGCACAGGGAATGGGAAACTCCTTCCTTTATGCCGGAGTAGAAACAATTGTGGCACTTCTGATCTGCTCACTTGCAGGGTATGGCTTTGAGCTGTATCACGATAAGGCAAAAGATAAACTGTTTGCCATTCTGCTGCTGGCGATGATGATTCCGCAGGTTGCGACCATGATCCCGCTGTTCAAGATCATGTCACATGCCAAACTGCTGAACACAGTATGGGCATTTGTTCTTCCTGCAATTTCCACGCCGTTTCTGATCATGATGTTCCGCCAGAATTCCAGAAATTTCCCGGTGGATATCATTGAGGCAGCACGTATTGACGGCTGCAGTGAGATCGGTATTTTCTTCAAGATGTATATGCCGGTGCAGAGAGCAACTTATGCCGCAGCAGCGGTTATCACCTTCATGAATGCATGGAATGCATATATGTGGCCGAAGGTAGTTATGAACAAGACAAGTGCACAGACCATGCCGATGCTGATTGCCAATCTGGCAGCAGGATATAAGGTGGATTACGGTGTACTGATGATGGGCGTTCTGTTCTGCTCTATTCCGACCATGATCGTCTTCTTCGTGCTGCAGAAGCAGTTCGCAGAAGGTATTACAGGTGCAGTAAAGTAATTTTTCGAAAGTCAGAAAAGCCATCTCCGGCAGTATACTTACGGCTGGAGACGGCTTTTTACAGGTAATCGGCACAGCCGCTTACTTTTTGGGGACTGCAGGGGCAGTCTCCGCGAAAAAAGGAAGTGCGAAGTCGCGCGGAAATGAGGCAGCAATGAATGGTTTTTTATATGAAAATGTAAAAAATCCGGAGTACTTTAAAGAAAACTGTATGCAGGCACACTCTGACCATGTGGCATATGCGTCATGGGAGGAACAGCGTCTTGGAGACAGCACCTTCCGCAGGAGTCTTGATGGAATATGGAAGTTTTCCTATGCCAGAAATATGAGCCTGGCAGTACCGGGTTTTGAAAAAGAGGATTACGATGCACACAGCTGGGAGGATATCCGTGTACCTGCACATATCCAGATGGAAGGCTATGATGCACCGCAGTATGTGAATGTACAGTATCCGTGGGATGGACGGGAGGAACTCAGACCGGGACAGATTCCGGAGGAGTTTAATCCGACAGCCAGCTATGTGAAATATTTCCATGTTCCGGATTGCATGAAGGGGAAAAGAATCTTCGTTTCCTTCCAGGGCGTGGAAAGCGGTATGGCAGTCTGGCTGAACGGCAGCTTTGTCGGCTACAGCGAAGACAGCTTTACACCATCGGAATTTGAACTGACAGATCTGGTAAAGGACGGCGAGAATAAGCTGGCAGTCAGAGTCTTCAAGTGGACAAGCGGCAGCTGGTGTGAAGATCAGGATTTCTATCGCTTCTCGGGAATATACAGAAGTGTATATCTGTATGCGATACCGGATACACATATATATGACATGAGTGTCAGAACAATACTGGATGATGAATATGAGAATGCACAGCTGGATCTTTCACTGATCGTTAATGGCAAGGGAAAGGCGGATATTCGCCTGGAGAAGGCCGGGAAAAAGGTTTTTGAGAAAAAGGTGACACTGGAAGCACAGAGCGATTTCTCTTTTATTGTAAAGAAACCGGAACTGTGGAGTGCGGAAGACCCGAGTCTTTATCAGCTGATGCTGGAAGTGGAAGATGAAAAGGGACAGCTGCAGGAATGCATCTGTCAGAATGTCGGTTTCAGACGATTTGAACTGAAGGATTCCGTGATGCTCCTGAATGGAAAACGAATTGTCTTCAAGGGCGTAAACCGGCATGAATTCAGTTCCAGAACAGGCCGTAGCGTATCCAGAGAAGAAATCATTCAGGATATCGTGACCATGAAACGGAACAATATCAATGCGATCAGAACCTGCCATTATCCGGACAGCTCATTGATTTATGAGCTGTGCGATGAATGCGGCCTGTATATGATTGCAGAGAATAATATGGAAACGCATGGAACCTGGACCGGACCAAAGGATGCGTCTGTAATCCTGCCGGGAGATCATGAAGAATGGCTGGGTGCCATGCTTGACCGTGTCAATTCCTGTTACCAGCGAGATAAGAATCACCCTGCAATTCTGCTCTGGTCCTGCGGAAATGAATCCTATGGCGGAAAAGTCATTTATGAGATGAGCAATAAGTTCCGTGAACTTGATGACAGCAGACTGGTGCATTATGAGGGAATCTGTCATGACAGGCGCTATAATGATACCAGTGATGTGGAAAGTCGTATGTATCCTCCGGTTTCGGAGATAAAGGAATTCCTGGCAAAGGACAGAAAAAAGCCGTTTATCTGCTGTGAATATACACATGCAATGGGAAATTCCTGCGGAGCCATGTTCAAGTATACAGATCTGACGGATACGGAACCCTTATATCAGGGCGGGTTTATCTGGGATTATATTGATCAGTCGATCCGGAAGAAAAACCGTTATGGAGAGGTATTTCAGGCATACGGCGGAGATTTTGGCGAACGCCCGACAGATTATAATTTCAGCGGTAACGGGATTGTGTACGGCGGTGACCGTGATCCGTCTCCGAAGATGCCGTCCGTAAAATACAATTACCAGAATATCAGTGTTGAAATAAAGGATTTTACCAAAGCACATATAAAGAATAAGAATCTGTTCCTGAACACCGATCATTATGACTGTATTGTGACACTGGAAAGGGAAGGAAAGCCGGTCAGCTGTCAGAGCATGCAGGTAAAGATCGCACCGCTTTCTGAGAAGGAAGTGGCACTTCCGCTGACAAAACCGGAGCTGGCGGGCGAATATGCAGTTACGGTATCTTTCCTGCTCAGGGAAGATACGCTTTGGGCAAAAGCCGGATACGAGGTGGCATTCGGCCAGAAGATACTGCAGGTGTCAGGAAAGGCAGAGAAGTCTTCGGTTCAGGAGGAAGGCACACTGAAGGTGATTCACGGATGGATGAATCTGGGCGTGAAGGGAGAGCATTTTGATGCACTGTTTTCATTCGCCAGTGGCGGCCTTGTTTCTTACCGGTATGCAGGAAAGGAAATGATCGATGGCATTCCGATGCCGAATTTCTGGAGAGCACCGACAGACAATGATAATGGTAACTGTATGCCGCAGCGTTATGCACAGTGGAAGACTGCCAGCATGTACGTTACACATAAGCCTTATGCGGGACAGGAACAGAGCGAGCCGATGATTCAGGAGGAGAAGGGTGCTGTCAGTATTACCTATACCTATTTCATGCCGACAACGCCGCAGTCATTCTGTACACTGACTTACCACGTATCTGCAGATGGAACAGTCCGCACGAAGCTGTCTTATGATCCTGTGAAGGAACTTGCTGATATGCCGGAATTCGGCGTCATGTTCTGCCTTGACGCGGATTATGATCATGTGAAGTGGTATGGCCTCGGACCGCAGGAAACCTATGTGGACAGAACACAGGGGGCAAAGCTGGGCATCTATGAGCAGAAGACAGAGGATGCAATGGCCAGGTACCTGGTTCCACAGGAATGCGGGAATAAGACCGGTGTCAGATATGCCGAGGTTACGGATGAAAAGGGACGCGGACTTCGTTTTGAAGGTAAAGAAATGAACTTCTCTGCACTTCCGTATTCTCCGCATGAAGTGGAACTGGCAAAGCATGCTTATGAACTTCCGCCGGTGCATCATACCTGGATCAGGGCGAGCCTGATGCAGATGGGTATCGCGGGAGATGACAGCTGGGGATCCAGGACACAGGAGGAATTCCTGCTGAAAACAGATCACAGAATGGAATTTGAGTTCTCCTTTAAGGGAATCTGAAAGACAGGATAAGTATCATTAATGAAAAGCAGCTGCACAGAAACGGTTTTGCCGTTACGTGCAGCTGTTTTTTTACTTCGTTTTTTCAATATTTGAAGAATCGGCTTCCTTCTTCTTTCTGGCGGCTCTTGACTGCAGAAACGCCTGCAGAAGGAACAGCAGCGTGATGCTGATAATGGACAGCAGATCCTGCTGTGAAGTGGTATCGCCGATAATCATGTGTCTTGCTTCCAGGAAGATCAGAACTTCAATAATTGTATCCGATTTTGGTTTGCACAGCATTTTCAGAAATTCTACTGCTATAATAATATAGAAGATTTCTTCCAGAAAATGAGTCAGTGCCGAGCTGTCGGTACTGTGCAGCAAAGTCGAAAACTCCGGGAAAAACCGCAGTATCGCAATGATAATGCTGACGGCAACAATACCGGCCAGCAGCAGTTCCAGGATTTCACTGGTTCTGTACAGAATTTTATTGGCTTTTTTCAGTATGGCGTGCTCCCTCCTTTAACAACAGATTGTGATATAAATGCATCTCTGAATGTCAGTATACAGAAGAGACAGTACATATGCTAATTAATTCTTTGTAAACTAATGAGGGATGCCGGGAAAGGGGATACTAACCCGGCATATATAAGTAAAATGGCAGAACCATTTTGCTTTCTGTTATGATACAGAAGATACGGGAACGAGGAAACGACCCTGCTGCAGGAAAGTATTATAGTCATCTTCATCACTGAAGCTGAGCAGAACAGAGTTGGATTTCTGCATGGCAGAGCCGACAAGGGAGAGGACGCCCAGAAAAGATTTGGCGTCAACTGTATCGTGACCATGGGTCATGTCAATGTCTCCTGACATGTTTCTGGTTATTTTTACAAATTCCTGTATGTCATCTACGGATGTAAATCTGATTTTTGTCTGATAGTTCATGGTAATTATTCCTTTCTGGCTGGGCCATAAGGCTCAGATCACAGGACACCGCATGCGTTCCTTAAGTGTTAAAACTCATTTTAGCATCTTAAATATACAAAAATGTTGCCACGGCAACAGACAAAAGCGCATAATAGGATTATGGAGAGAAAGGAAGCGCTTTTATGACCATAGAAGAGAAACTCGTGAATTACCCGCTGTTTAAGGGCATTTCCGCACCTGAAGTCAGGCAGCTTATGACATGCATTAATTTTGTGCAAAGAAATTATAAAAAAAGTGCATATATGCTGATGGAAGGAGAATCAGTCAAGCGGGTAGGGGTAATTCTGAAGGGAACTGTTATGATGGAAAAGGAGGATCTGTTCGGAAATATTTATTTTTTCAGAACACTGAAGGAAGATGAGATCTTCGGGGATCCTTTTCTGGCAAGGGAGCCGATTGACTGTACAGTAAACTATCGCGCTGCAACGGATTGCGAGATCATGTATTTTAATTATCAGGATCTGTTTACCCTGTGCAGCAAGCATTGCAGGTGTCATAAGGTTATGGCGGAAAATCTGGCCTATCTGCTGTCACAGAAAACGAGATCGCTTCTGGCCAAAATAGAAATTCTCTCAAAGAATTCCCTGCGGGAGCGTATCCTGACGTTTTTTGCACTTGTGAGCAAACATATCCTGCTGTATGGAATCGAAGCACAGGTAGTCGAAGATGAGGCGCTTGGCCTGACGCAGGTGGTGATTCCGTATAACCATACGGAGCTTGCAGAGTATCTGTGTGTCAATCGCAGTGCGCTGGTAAGGGAACTGCACAGAATGGAAGATGAGGGAATTCTGACCTGTGAGGGAAAGACATATACGATCAATTTCGAAGAAATGAGGAATAACTTATGAAAATATATTTTGCAGGATCAATCCGGGCCGGCAGAGACGATGTGGAATTATATCAGAAGATCATTGAGCAGATCAGAAAATATGGAGAGGTTCTGACAGAACATGTCGGAGATTACAGTCTGTCTGTAGCGGGGCAGAAGCAGCTTTCGGACACATATATTCACGACAGGGATCTTGCATGGCTGCTCAGTGCGGATCTGGTGGTTGCAGAGGTAACAAACCCCAGTCTGGGTGTGGGTTATGAAATCGGAACAGCAATGCAGCGGCAGATTCCGGTGATTGCCCTGTACCGCGACCATGAAGGCAGACAGCTGTCTGCGATGATTGCCGGCTGCACCGGCGTACAGGTCATTCATTATGAAGAAACGGATATGGAACACGCATATGCAGAGCTGGACCTGCTGATGCAGGATTTTGCCCGGAAAGGAGCACAGAGATGAATCAGAAGGAAAGAATGATGGCAGGACTGCCATATAAAGCCTGGATGGACGGACTTGAAGAGGAACGCTTTGCATGCAGGAAAAAAATTTATGAATTCAATCAGCTCCCGCCGGAACAGGACAGCCGGATTCCGGAGCTTTTGAAGAACCTGCTTGGGAAGACCGGAGAAAATGTGTTTATCAATGCGCCGTTTCATTGTGATTACGGAACCAATATTGAAGTTGGTGAAAACTTTTTTGCCAATTACAATCTGACAATTCTGGATGTCGGTAAGGTGAAAATCGGAAAAAATGCGCAGATTGCACCGAATGTGTCAATTTATACGGCGGGACATCCGATTCATCCGGACAGCCGGAATACAGGCTATGAGTACGGGATTCCGATTACCATCGGGGATAACGTCTGGATCGGCGGAAATGCGGTGATTCTGCCGGGAGTAACGATCGGCAATAATGTTATTATCGGTGCCGGCAGTGTTGTTGGGAAGGACATTCCGGACAATATGATTGCGGCCGGCAATCCGTGCAGGGTGATCCGCGAGATTACGGAAAATGACCGGAAATACTATTTCAAGGATCGCGAATTTGATGTCCCGATCGGGTAAGTACGGGAGAATGAGGGTCGATAACGATGAATATACAGATATTCGGAACAACCAAATGCTTTGATACAAAGAAAGCACAGCGCTATTTTAAGGAACGCGGTGTGAAATTCCAGTTTGTTGATCTGAAGGAAAAAGGGCTGAGCAAAGGAGAGTATAGCAGTGTAAAGCAGGCGGTCGGCGGACTGGATGCCATGCTGAATCCGGAGTGCAGAGATCAGAATGCGCTGGCACTGATCCGGTACATTTCTGATGAGGATAAGGACGAAAAGGTGCTGGAGAATCAGCAGGTATTGAAGACCCCGATCGTGCGGAACGGGCGCCTTGCAACGGTTGGATACCAGCCGGAGATCTGGAAGAACTGGAAATAAGTCATGTGCCAAAAGGACTGAGGGTAATCGAAACGCGGAAGCTGTAACATAAGGTACATACGAATTCTGAATTTCTGCAGTACACTTTTTTCAGATAATGAAATTGACATACAGGGACAGAAAAGGAAAGGAGTACGCAGAAATGGCTTATATCAAGAATATGGATCATGAGAAGGTACTGAATCTGACAGGAGAAGTGGAGGTCGCAAAGGGACAGGTTGTCAGCAAGACACTGGCACAGAATGATGCGGTCAGCATTACACTCTTTGCATTCTCCAAAGGAGAGGAAATCGGCGGGCATGACTCTGAGGGAGATGCCATGGTGCAGGTGATTGAAGGCACGGGACGTTTCACCGTCGGTGGTACGGAGCATATTGTTCATGCCGGAGAGGTGCTGATCATGCCGGCAAAAATCCGTCATGCGGTATATGCAGTAGAGGATTTCAAAATGCTCCTGACAGTTGTATTTCCTGCGTGAAGCTGTGGCGCTGCACAGGGAATATATGGCCGGGTCTGTTTATCGTTTATTCCCCGGTCTGGATCCGCCGGTTACGGTAATAGAATTCTGCGTCGTGCTCATTGATCGGGCGCAGGACGCGGCACGGGTTACCGACTGCCACGACATTTTCCGGGATATCTTTTGTTACAACCGATCCGGCACCGATGACGGAATTGTCACCGATCCGGACACCTGGCAGAAGAATGGCCCCGGCGCCGATCCAGACATTGCTGCCGATAAAAACATCCACGTTATATTGCAGCGCTTTCTGCCGCAGCGCCGGCAGAACCGGGTGACTGGCAGTTGCAATCGTCACATTCGGGCCGATCATGGTGCTGTCTCCGATGCGGATGTGACCGTCATCCACAAGTGTCAGGTTGAAATTGGCGTATATGTTGTTGCCCAGGTGCAGGTGTGCACCACCCCAGTTTGCATAAAAAGGCGGTTGCAGATAGCAGTTTTCACCGACTTCTCCGAGCATCAGATGCAGCAGTTCATTCATCCGTTTCTCATCACCGAGTCCAAGTGTGTTATATTCTTTCAGATAGGCGGCACAGCCTGTCTGTTCTTTCATGATTGATTCATCGCCGGGATTGTAAATCATTCCTGCTTTCATTTTTTCCGCTTCGTTCATGAGAATCCTCCAGAGAACCGTACAGGTTAATGTTCAGAACAGATCTGTCATTCCTCAGTATATTGTACAGGAATGATGTACGGAATGTAAACATTTACTGTCCTTGTTTATAGACAAAATGAAGCCCAGGATTTAGGCACTTTCATCAATTGACAAAAGCGAAGCGGACAGGAATAATAGAACATGAAACCGATTTCAAAAACGAAGTCGGGTCAGGATAAAAAATCAGATCGGGGAGTATCACATGAATAAAGCAGGGAAGGCGGGGATGGCAGTACTGGCAGTTGCGGCAGCCGCTGCAGTGGCAGTTACGGTCCAGGAAGCAGAGCAGATGAAACAGGAGACGCAGACGGAAATGGCAGGTCTGGAAAAAACAGCAGGAAATAATGCCGCAGTTGCATCCGGGAGTGCAGACAGCAGTACAGGCGGAAGCAGTGTAACAGCGGCAGATTATACGGCAGTGGTTTCACCGGAACATATTTCAAAAATTAACGGCGGCAGGTTTGAAGGCTGGGGCACAAGCCTATGCTGGTGGGCGAACCGGATCGGATACTCAGATACACTTTCAAAGCAGGCGGCAGCAGATTTTTTCGGCAAGGACGGGCTGCAGCTTAATATTGTCAGATACAACATCGGCGGCGGGGATGACCCTTCGCATGATCATATCACCAGAACAGATTCTGAGATGCCGGGCTATGCAGTGAATGCCTCTTATGACGAAAAAAGCGGGAACTGCACCTGGGATTATGACTGGACGCAGGATGCGAATCAGAGAAATGTACTGAATCAGGCGCTTGCCGCATACGGAGACGATCTGATTGTGGAGGCATTCTCCAATTCACCGCCGTATTTCATGACGAAGTCGGGATGCTCTTCAGGCGCTGTCATTTCCAGACAGAATAATTTAAAGGATGACTGTTATGATGATTTTGCCAGGTATCTGGCAGATGTCAGTGCCCATTTTAAGAAGGAATGGGGGATTACGTTTCAGAGTATCGATCCGATGAATGAACCGAATACCGATTACTGGAAAGCCATGAGTGAGAAACAGGAGGGCTGTCATTTCGATCCGGGAGATTCGCAGTCTGAAATGCTGGTGGATATGCGCAGTGCGCTGGACAAAGAGGGACTGACAGGTACCATCCTGTGCGGCACCGATGAAACGGATATTGATAAACAGATTGTTTCCTATAATGTACTGACAGATGAGGCAAAAGCTGCACTTGGCAGAATTGATACGCATTCCTATATCGGTTCGAAGCGGACGCAGCTGTCTGCACTTGCGCAGAAGGAAGGCAAAAATCTGTGGATGTCAGAGGTGGACGGCGGAGATACGGCGGGTGTCGGTGCGGTACAGATGGGTGCAGGCCTGTGGCTGGCACAGCGGATTACGACGGATATGAATCAGATGACTCCATCGGCATGGATCCTCTGGCAGGCAATTGATTCCCACATCAGCAAGGATGGTTATCAGGGGAAAAAAGATAGCGGAATGGTGGATGTAAACAGCGGTTACTGGGGACTCGCAGTTGCAGATCATGATAAGCAGGAAGTGATTCTGACCATGAAATACTACGCGTTCGGACAGTTCACGAGATTCATCAGACCGGGGTATGAAATTATTTCCGTAGATGATCAGACACTGGCAGCCTATGATCCCGAAGGGCATCAGCTTGTCATCGTCACGACGAATGCAGATGTAAATGATAAAACAGCGGATTTTGATCTGAGCGGATTTAAAACGGTCGGAGCAGATGCCGGTGTAACCCGCACAAGCGGATCAGCGGAAGACGGTGAGAAGTGGGCAGTGCTGGATCCTGTGGCGGTGCAGAACCAGAGCCTGCAGGTGACACTCAAAGGCAATTCTGTCACGACTTTTGTAATCCCGGAAACAATGCTACAATAGGAAAGAAAGTATGAAATGAGCGGCAAGGCAGGAAAGGACAGATGATTTGAGCGGTTTTTTACCAATAAATATGAATGAAGCAAGAGAACGCGGCTGGGAACAGGTTGATTTTGCGTTCGTAACGGGGGATGCCTATGTGGATCACTCTTCCTTCGGGCCGGCGATTATCAGCAGAGTGCTGGAATCCAGAGGCTATAAGGTCGGCATGATTCCGCAGCCGGACTGGAAGAATGAGGACAGCATTGACGTCTTCGGGAGACCGAGACTGGGATTTCTGATCTCCGGCGGCAATATGGATCCGATGGTCAATCATTACACGGTGTCCAGAAAACGCCGCAGTACGGATGCCTATACACCCGGCGGAGTTATCGGAAAGCGCCCGGATCATGCGACTGTTGTATACAGCAATCTGATCCGTAAGAAATATAAGGATGTTCCGGTTATCATCGGCGGAATCGAAGCCAGCCTTCGGAGACTTGCGCATTATGATTACTGGTCAGACAGTCTGAAACGTTCGATTCTGCTGGATTCACAGGCGGATCTTCTCTCCTATGGCATGGGCGAGCGTTCTATCGTGGAAATTGCAGATGCTCTGGATTCCGGGATTGAGGTAAAAGATATCACTTTTATTGACGGGACAGTTTATCATACCCGCAGCCTGGACAGTGTATATGATTATCAGATGCTGCCTTCCTATGAGGACCTGAAGGCGGATAAGCTGAATTATGCCAGAAGCTTTTATGTTCAGTATCAGAATACGGATCCTTTTTTCGGAAAACGTCTGGTGGAAGGGTATGGCAGAGACGGCGGAGAGTATGTTGTGCAGAATCCGGCAGCAAAGCCGCTTTCACAGATGGAGATGGATGATGTGTATGCGCTTCCGTATATGAATACCTATCACCCTTCATATAAAAAGGACGGCGGCGTACCGGCAATTGATGAGATCAGGTTCAGCCTGACGAGCTGCAGAGGCTGCTTTGGCGGCTGCTCGTTCTGTGCGCTGACATTTCATGAGGGCAGAATTGTACAGGCCAGAAGTCAGGAATCCATTGTCAGAGAAGCAGAAGCAATGACAAAAGAGCCGGATTTCAAGGGAAATATCCATGATGTCGGCGGTCCGACGGCGAATTTCAGAAGGCCGGCCTGTGATAAACAGATGGAGAAGGGCGCCTGCGTGAACAAACAGTGTCTGTTCCCGAAGCCATGTAAGAATCTGGTCGTAGACCACAGCGATTATGTGAGTCTTTTGAGAAAACTCCGGGCGATTCCGGGGGTGAAAAAGGTATTCGTCCGTTCCGGTGTGCGGTTTGATTATGCACTGGAGGATCCGGATGATACCTTCATAAAGGAACTGTGTCAGTACCATATCAGCGGACAGCTCAGGGTGGCGCCCGAACACGTTTCCGATCATGTGCTCCGTCTGATGGGAAAGCCGCAGAATGCGGTCTATGAGCAGTTCGTGCACAAATGTCAGAGGATCAATGAGAAGCTGGGCAAAGAGCAGTATCTGGTGCCGTACCTGATGTCTTCACATCCGGGTTCTACGCTGAAGGATGCAATCCAGCTGGCGGAGTATGTCCGTGATATCGGCTACATGCCGGAGCAGGTGCAGGATTTCTATCCGACGCCGTCCACCATATCGACCTGTATGTACTATACCGGTGTGGACCCGCGGAACATGGAACCTGTCTATGTGCCCAGAAGCCCGCATGAGAAAGCAATGCAGCGTGCGCTGATCCAGTACCGTGATCCGAAGAACTATGAACTGGTAAAGGAAGCACTTCTGACAGAGCACAGGGAGGATCTGATCGGTTTTGGCAAGGAATGTCTGATTCCGCCGAGGAAAATCGAGCACAGGACGGGGCATGCAAAGCGTCATTAAGAATTCAGAATCTGCTCCAGTGTACGATAAAGTTCGCCGGTATTGATCGGTTTGGAGAGATGACCGTTCATTCCGGCAGCGAGGGACGCACTGACGTCTTCTGCGAAAGCATTGGCTGTCATGGCATAAATCGGGATGGATGCGGCATCGGGATGTTCACAGGCACGGATCTGTCTGGCGGCTTCGAGACCGTTCATGACAGGCATCCGGATATCCATCAGGATGGCATCATAGGTACCGGGATCACTTTGCACAAACTGGTTGACTGTGATCTGACCGTTTTCTGCAGTATCAAAATCAAGATGCACAAGTCGCAGAAGTTCACAGATAATTTCTTTGTTGAGTGCATTGTCTTCTGCAATCAGTACCCTGTGACCGGAGAAGTTATAACGGCCGGTAAGTTCTCCCAGAGTCTCGTTCCTGCTTCCGGTATGAGAATCTGTGACAGGCGCGGAGGCAGGACTGAACGGAAGTTCCACATAAAAACAGGTACCTTTCCCTTTTTCGGATTCGACACGGATCTTGCCTTTCATCAGGCTGACAAGATTATGTGTTATTGACAGTCCAAGTCCGGTACCACCATGCTGCTGACTGGTTACAGCACTTTCCTGTTCGAATGGATGAAACAGGCGCTCTTTCATGTCTTCGCTCATTCCTTCACCGGTGTCTCTGACGGAAAATTCATACCAGATCCGTCCTTCTTTGGTGTAGTCCTCTGTCACCTGAACGGTAATGGAACCGCCGGAAGAAGTGAATTTGAAGGCGTTTGAAATCAGATTCAGCAGAATCTGATTTAATCTCAGGCGATCGCCATTTACGGTTTCTGTCCGGAAATTCCGGGTGATCCGGAAACCGATTTTCTTTTCTTCACATTGTACGGCATAAATCGCATTGATGGAGTCCAGAAGCTCATTCAGAGAAAAAGGAGCTTCGGATATTTTCAGTTTGTCATTTTCAATTGCAGACATGTCCAGAACATTATTGATGATATTCAGCAGAAGCGTGGATGCATCTTCTATTTCAGACAGATACTGATCCACTTCTCTGGCATCATGCTCATGGTATTTTGCGATGCCTGTCAGTCCCAGAATGGCGTTCATGGGAGTACGTATTTCATGGCTCATATTGGAAAGAAACTGGCTTTTGGCGTAGCTGGCACGTGTAGCAGCAGTTACAGCGGTTGCGAGTTCTTCATTCTTCTGCATCAGAATCCGATTGTGTTTCTGCTCACTGAACAGACGCAGTAAAAAGATCAGAAACAGAGTGGCAGTAACAAAGATGGCAGAAGAAACGGCAACAACACGTCCGTGCTGCTCCCAGAAAGTAGGCTCACGATTCAGGATAACAGCATCGGCAGGAAGCTGGCTGGCTTTGATACCGAATTTTTTCATGACATTCCAGTCAAACCATCTGGCAGTCGGACTCTGACTCATCATGGGAACATCTGCAATGCTTTCGCCGGACAGATATTTCATGGCAAGTGTTCCGACATACTGACCTGATTTTTCATGATCCACGAATTCTCCGCCCAGAAGGCCGTCTCCGATACCTGCTTCAACAATGCGGAAAGCCGGTACGGGAGAATACCGGACGATCAGGTCCACGGCCTGTCTGCTGGTATAGATATTACCGTCAGCATCTTTGCTCAGAATCATATAGATGAGAATGGTATTCTGATCCAGACCGGAAAGTCGATTGATGATCTCCTTTTGAGAAAGCTCAGAAGAATTTATAGTAGTAAATTTCAGGTCTGGATATGAGGATGCAACTTCAGCAAGCTGCGTCTGGTCAGCTTTTCCGGAAGCACTGTTATCAAGAAGGGATACGACAGTGTCTGACTGCGGGTGAATTTTCAGCGCAATATCTATATTCTGTTTCAGCGGCATCTGTTCAATGATGCCGGTAACCCAGGGATTGTCACTCTGATTCCGGGCGGCAGTGATATTATTGAGACCCTCATACAGGATCGGTGTATCCGGGAAAAGTTCTTTTTCATGGGAAATGGCAAAATTATAGGCAGCATCGTCACCGGTGATGATGACATCATACTTCTGCACATGAGCAACCAGATATTTCATCCGTTCATAGAATAATTCATCATATCCATTATCATCCAGTGTCTTGGTACCCATAAAAGCATATTCCAGAGCAACATCATCGCCCAGTGTTTCCTGAATTCCCCTGATCTGGTAGGGCACTGTCGGCCATGCAAGGGTATAGGAACTGATGAACAGAACCCGTTTCTGATCATCAGACTGTGTTGTTGCTGCTTTACAGTTAAAGGGTATAAGAAGGAGCATTAATGAAAAAAGGATCATGTACAGGTACAGAGATTTTCTTAGCTTCAATGGAGCACCTCCGGATTCACTGAAAATGATTCAAATTGATGAGATATTTGTAATTATCATATCATGAATTCGTGAATTCTCCAATTGACCGTTTCCGGACATCAGAGTAGCATGAAGACTGCCCGATGAAGCATTCTATCGGGTTTCTGCTGAAGGAGAATAAAGAATTACGATGAAATATATCAGACAGTTTGCAATTATTCTGACCATATCTTTTCTGGGAGAACTGTTAAATCAGCTGCTCCCGCTTCCTGTTCCTGCCAGTATTTACGGGCTGGTGATGATGTTTGTCTGCCTCAGAACAGGAATCTTTCCCTGTGAAGCAGTGAAGGAAACCGGGACGTTTCTGATTGAAATCATGCCGCTGATGTTTATTCCGGCGGCAGTAGGGCTTCTTACGTCATGGCCCAGAATCAGAACGATATTCGTGCCTTGCGTGGTGATTACGCTTGTATCCACGTTTGCAGTCATGGCGGTGGCAGGAATTACCACACAGCTGGTGATCCGGCATGGAAAAGAGGCAGAGGAAGATGAATGATTTTTTTCAGAATTCAGTTTTTTTCGGTGTAATGGTCAGTATCCTGACATACGGTGCCGGAATGATGCTGCAGAAAAAGTTCAGACTGGCAGTATTCAATCCGCTTTTGATCTCGATTATTCTGACCATTCTGGTATTGGTGACAGCACATATTGATTATAAAACCTATTATGCAAGTGCAAAATATTTAAGCTATCTGCTGACACCGGCGACCGTGTGCCTGGCAATTCCCCTGTATGAGCGGATTGAAGAACTGAAGAAGAACTGGAAGGCAGTCCTTGCAGGGATTTCTTCAGGTGTGCTGACGAGTCTTTGCAGTATCCTGGTTATGGCAGCTTTTTTCCATCTGAGTCATAAGGAATATGTGACATTGCTGCCAAAGTCAATTACTACGGCGATCGGCATGGGTGTATCACAGGAACTGGGCGGATACGTAACGCTGACCGTTGCTGTGATAATTATCACGGGAATTCTCGGGAATATTTTTGCAGAGACAATCTGCAGGATGTTTCATATTTCAGAACCGGTTGCAAAAGGTGTGGCAATCGGGACTGCTTCACACGCCATCGGTACAGCGAGAGCCATGACCATGGGAGAAACGGAAGGTGCGATGAGCAGCCTGTCTATTGCCGTTGCCGGCCTGCTGACGGTCATCGGTGCTTCCGTTTTCGCACAGTTCATGTAAAAGAATCAGGACAGCCGGAAGATTACGGCGCCGTGTTTTCTGACACAGGCAGAAACAGATCCGTTTACAGAAGATTCTTTATGGGACCAGAGTTCTCTGGCCTGATGATAGTTTTCCAGTTCATAGTCTGCGAGATCTATTCTGATCTCATGATCCTCATCTGCAATATTGAACAGTGCCAGATAGCAGCCCTTGCTGCCTTTTTCCGGCGCCAGCCAGGCAATTTCGGAACCGGTGCGATAAAGCTGATGACCGCAGTGGGTTGTCTGCTCTATTTCCAGAACTTCCCGGTTTGTCAGAAGCTGCAGCGTAAATTCATCATTCTGAGGGAGATTTGCGCCGGCAATCAGCGGTGCCCTCATCATGCACCACAGGGACATCATGGTGATCTGCTCATCCTGCGTGAATTTGGTCCGGTCAACGCTGCTGTAGTCCTGACGAAGTGCGCCGACGGGCAGCATATCAGCATCCGGCCAGTGTCCGGGGCCGGAATGGGTGCACCATTTTTCAGCACGCTCGAACATCGCAAGGAGCAGTTTCCAGTCGTCCCAGAAATCATCTGTGATCCGCCACATGTTGGCATATTTTTTCAGATGCTCTGCCTGTTCCAGCGGAGCAGGTCCCGGAGAAAGACTCAGAACGATATCACGTCCGCAGCTGCGGCAGGCTTCGGAGATCAGCTCAATTTCACGTCTGCACTGCGGGTATTCTCTTGCAATGTCATCCACTTTCACAAAATCAACGCCCCAGTCGGCGTACAGACGGAAGATACTTTCATAGTAGGCACGTGCGCCGGCTTCGACCTGCTCACATTTGAGTCCGTACATATCCGGGTTCCAGGCACAGATAGAATTCGGATCGGCAACCTGCCGTGCGGTGTAATCAGAGTTTAAGACAGGAAGATCTTTATGTGCAGCCATACGCGGCATACCGCGCATGATGTGGATGCCGAATTTCAGACCAAGGTCATGGATATAGGCGGCGAGTGTCGTAAAGCCTTTGCCGTCTGCGGCAGAAGGAAAACGGTTCGGCGCGGGCAGAAGCCTTCCGTATTCATCCATACATAAATCCGAAAACGGATGATATTCATGTGTGTCAGCGGTTGGCTGATACCATTCGATATCGACGACAACATATTCCCATCCGAACGCTTTCATATTTGCAGCCATGTAGTCTGCATTCGCCTTTACCTGTGCTTCAGTGACAGCACTGCCATAGCAGTCCCAGCTGTTCCAGCCCATTGGCGGTTTCTTTGCAATCATGTCAGAAATTCTCCTTTCGATCATACAGTAAACTGTTTTTCTTTATTATCAGTCTAGTGGATTGACAGCATCAAAACAATAAACTATGCTATCAGGTAACTGAACAATTCTGCTTTTTCATGATGAGGATCAAAATGAATATTATCGGAATCGGATATAATACGGTACATGAACGCGACTTTGAAATAAAGCGGCCGGGAGGATATGGCGATTATCTGCTGCTGGTGATGAAGACACCGTCATTTCATGTGCTTGAAGACAGAAAACAGATCTATCCTGCTCATTGCGCGGTTCTTTATGATCAGACAACACCGCAGGACTATGGTGCAGCAGAGGATACCTATGTGGATGACTGGATTCATTTCTCCATGGAACCGGAAGAACTTCTGTGGTGGGAGGGAAATCATATCCGTTTCAATACGATAATCCGCATGACAGACAGCGATATCATATCTATGCTGATCCGGCAGATGAGTCTGGAATATTATTCGGCGGACCCGTCAAAAGAAAGTACGCTGCGGTTATACATGCAGCTGCTGTCCAATAAGATCATGGACCTGTCGGAACGGGATGAAAGCGGTATGCAGCGTTCCTTATATGATCAGCTTGTTCAGCTCCGTTCAGATATCTATAACCGGCCGGCGGTTTCAAGAACCGTGGAACAGACAGCCGCAGAGCTGTCCATCAGTGCATCCTATCTGCAGCATATGTATAAGAAGCTGTTTACAGTGACACTGATGAACGATGTGATTCACAGCAGAATCGAGAACAGTAAAAAGCTGCTGACAGGAACTGATTTTACGGTGCAGAAGATTGCAGAATGCTGCGGATATGAGTATGATGTGTATTTTATGCGGCAGTTTAAGAAAGAAACCGGTATGACGCCGGGAGAATACCGTAGAACAGAATTATCCGGGAAATAAAAGAAAACTATCGGAAAAGTGTTTGCTGGTGTAAAATATATGTAAATGAACAGTTGAACCCTGATTTCAGGAAAGTCGTCGTTGTATGAAGAAAATTCTGATTCGGATATGTTCTGTCGTGTTGTGTGTTCTGCTCCTGATTATAAGCCTGCCTTTGACTTCGTCTGCTGATGCCGGCAGCAGACGTACGGTAAAGGTGGGCTTTTTTGCGTTTGACGGGTATCACATGCAGGACGCAGAGGGTAAGAAAAGCGGTTACGGCTATGATTATCTGCAGCATATGCTTGATTTTGCCAACTGGAATTATGAATATGAGGGCTATGAGGAAGGCAGAAGCTGGAGTGACATGCTGAGCATGCTGGAAAATGGAGAAATCGATCTTCTGACGTCTGCGGTCAGAACACCGGAAAGAGAAGAAAAGTTTGCGTTCTCAGCGCAGCCGATCGGAATCAGTGATACAATTCTGACCATCAAAGCAGGGAATCTGAAATATTCTGCGGAAGCATATGAGAAATGGAACGGCATGCGTGTCGGCATGCTGAAAGGGAACAGCAGAAATGACAGCTTTCGTGAATTTTCAGAAGAAAAGAACTTTACCTATGTACCGGTGTATTATTCTACCGATTCTGAACTGAAGGAAAGTCTGGAAAACGGAACAATCGATGCAGCAGTGACCAGCAATCTGCGACAGATTCACGGGGAATGGCTGCTGGCGCAGTTCGATCCAAAGCTTTTTTATGTCATTACCAGAAAGGATGATACGGAGCTGATGGCGGAAGTGGATTATGCCATTGAGCAGGTGCAGGATACTGCGCCGGAATTGCAGAATGAGCTTTATCACAAATATTACTCTGCGGATAACGGCGATCAGATTGCCTATACGGGAAAAGAACGTGCATTTATCAATACATGTCAGGAAAACGGAATAAAGTTCAGTGCAATTATTGACCCGGACCAGAGACCATATGCATATGTTGAAAACGGGGAAATGAAAGGAATTCTTTCAGATCTGTGCAGGGAAATTTTCAGACGGACAGGGCTTGATATCACAATTGAGCCGATCAGTGATCGCAGCAGATATCAGGAACTGAAACAAAACGGAGAAGCGGCAATCTGCTGCGATTTCTGTACCGATTCAGCACATGCGGAGAGGGAAGGGTATGTGCTTACTTCGGATTATTATGCGGGATCTGTTTCGCGCCTGTTCCGGAAACGCTTTTCCGGATCGGTAAAGACCGGAGGAATTGTCAGGGACAGTCTGATTATGGATCAGATGATGAATGATATATCTCAGAATGTCAGTATTACGACCTATGACAGCGTTCAGGACTGTGTAGACGCCGTACGCAGCGGGAAAACAGATACGGCATATCTGTTTACCAATACTGCACAGCGGGCAGTATGGAAGGATGTGACCAATCAGCTGAACTGTGTGACACTGCCGGAAGATCAGCTGAAATTTGCGCTGGGAGTCCGAAAAGAGCAGAATTATCTGCTGGCGTCGGTTCTGGATAAGGCAATTCTGTCTATCAGTGATGAAGATATATCGGAACTGGCAGCGCCCTATATGGTGAACGGCGTCAAAGATACAACGCTGATCGGCCTGTTCTATGACAGCCCGCTGACGATGGTGGCAGGCGCAGTCTGCCTGATTTTCTTTTTTTCCATGCTGGTGATTCTGATGATCGTCCGCAGAAAACAGAAGAGTGAAGAAGCGGCCAATATTGCACTGAAGAAGGCAATTCAGGAAGCAGAGTGTGCAAACCGTTCAAAATCTGACTTCCTGTCACGGATGAGTCATGATATCCGGACACCTTTGAACGGGATTATCGGTATGACCTATCTGGCAAAAGAAGAAAGCAATCCGAAGAAAACTGCCGACTGCCTTGAAAAAATCAGTACTTCTTCCGGTTTCCTGCTGGGACTGGTTAACGATATCCTTGATATGTCCAAGGCGGAGAACAACAGGATTGAACTGCATCCGGAGCCATATCCTGTGGAGGAATTCAACAGCTATATTGATGCGGTGATTGCACCGCTCTGCAGGAGTAAAAATCAGAATTTTCAGCTTGATATCATACCCATGCAGGATTATGTTCCGCTTGCAGATCCGCTTCGCGTTAATCAGATATTTTTTAACCTGTTGTCCAATGCAGTAAAGTATACGCCGGAGGGCGGGACGATCGTATTGAAAATCAGGACGCAGATGACAGAAGAAAAAAAGTTTCGGGTATCTGCTTCTGTCAGTGATAACGGAATCGGGATCAGTGAGGAATTTCAGAAAGTGCTGTTTGATCCGTTTACGCAGGAAGGAAGAAGTGATACAGCTGAAAACCGCGGTTCAGGGCTGGGACTGGCAATTGTCAGGCGTATGCTGGAACTGATGAATGGAACCATATCGGTGAACAGTACAGTTGGAAAGGGATCGGAATTCAGGCTGCAAATGGAGTTTGACTGCATTCCGAAAACGGAGCTGGCGTCGGCGGTTTCTTCTGCAGAGCACGGAGACCTGAAAAAAGCGGTGCAGGGAGACGAAGTCCTGGCAGGAAAACACGTGCTGTTGTGCGAGGATCATCCGTTGAACCAGGAAATTGCCAGGGCACTGCTGGAAGAAAAAAAGATGGTGGTGGAAGTTGCGGAAGACGGGAAACAGGGTGTTATGATGTTTCAGAAATCTCCGATCGGATTTTTTGATGTTGTGCTGATGGATATCCGCATGCCGGTAATGGACGGGTATGAGGCGGTACGTCAGATCAGAAGCTGCGACAGGGCGGATGCACAGAACGTCCCGATTCTGGCAATGACGGCAGATGCATTTGCAGATGATGTACAGAAATGCCTGAAGGCAGGGATGAACGGACATGTTTCCAAGCCGGTCAATCCCGGACAGATGTATGAGAAACTGAAGCAGGTAATGGACTGCTGATATCAGATAAAGCCGCAATACGGTGTTTGTGTGACACCGCTACACAGCCAGCGGATCAGTGTGGTGAAATCAAAGACCGGGAGTGATGTGGCAGCCTGAACTGCGCTCGCATAAGGCGGCATATCGCTGCATTCGAGCAGAATAGCGCCGCAGTCGGGAGATTCAGAGATGATTTCAGTTGATTTTCTGACGACTTCTTCTCTGACAATCTGATTATCAAAACTGCCGCGACCTTCGAGAATGCAGGAAAATTCTTTTTCATGGCGAAGATCTTTTATGATCAGGCGGGATTTCATTGCATCTGTGATGCCACAGTTGTTGAGGAGCCGGTCAGAAAAAGAACTCTGATCTGCAGTCAGAATCCCGATTTTCTGATTCTTTTTCAGCAGAGGAAGAATCCATGGAATCTGGATCAGACTGGAAAGGGCAACTGGAAGATCAAGCGCTTCGGATACTGCTTCCTGGTAATTTCCAAAGAAGCCGCAGGCGGCACTGATTGCACGCACACCTTCCTTCCGGAGCTGAAAGCAGGCGTCGAGGATCCGGGGTTCCACACTGTCAGCTACGGTAAAAAGATCAGAACAGTTCAGATCTTTCACAGGCATCAGCCGTACCGGAAAAGGAAACGTATAGCCGTTTACGATATTGCCAGGGAGCATCGGGTAATATACATCTTCAATATAAATGATACCAATCGGAAAGCCGGAGATATTCTGTCCGGCTTTCATCTGTATTCTGACGGAATCTGCAGATGGTGTTATATATCCATAACGTATACTGTTATTCATGAAGTCTCACACTTTCCTGAATGTCAGGCGGAAAACCTGGAAAAATCAAGCTTACTGATATCAAAATCAGTTTTCTGCCCGGTGATGATCTGCATCATAAATTTACCGGTAATCGGTGAAAAACAGATTCCATCCCCTTCATGCCCGGCAGCAATATAATAACCGGGGATGCTGTCGACATCAGATACAATGGGAAGATGATCAGTCACAAAAGGACGCACACCGGAATAGGTTCTGATGCATTTGATGTCCGCAAGTTCCGGGTAGAAACGCAGCGCACGTTCACATATGGCTTTCATGGTTTCAACTTCTGAACGGATATCATAATCGCGGAAGAGACGGTTACCGCCGACAAGAAGGTTATTTGAATTGGTATATTCCAGATTAAATGCTATATTCTGTTCTTCAACAAGCGGACTGACTTTACGTTTGAAATGGATACTGTCAAACTTACTCATCATATAGCCATATTCAAGAATTTTGTGGTTACACAGGCGGGGGGTCTGTTCAGATACAAGGTTGGTTCCTTTTCTGGGCTCGATCGGAATTTTCAGTCCGGTAAGCCTGCCGACAAATGGTGCCCAGGCGCCGGCACAGTTCACAATCCGTTTTGTATGAATTGTGCCATAATTGGTTTCCAGACTCTGAACGGCATTTGTTTTTTCATCCAGATTGATTTTGCTGATGTTACAGTAGGTGTATTTTTCAAGCCCGAGTTTTTCTGCTTCATAGGTAAAAGCAAAGCAGAGTCTGTATGGATTCACAGCAACGCTTCCGCTTGACGGAGTATAGAGTGCGCCATACAGATCTTTGGCAATATGCGGTTCCATCTGACACAGTTCTTTGTTACGTATCATACGGAGCGCGTAACCGTCCTTATTCTGCAGTGCACAGTATCTGGAAGCAGCTTCAAATTCAGGTTCTGTTTCGCAGATATACAGGCATCCTTTCGGGGTATATTCAAAATCATATTCAAATTCCTTTGCCAGTTCTCCGAAATAGTCAATGCTGGCCTGGCCCATTTTCGTATCAATTCCGGGCAGCTTATCGCAGATCAGACCGACAGCGTCACAGTGGCTGGAAGAGCCGCTTGCAATATCACCCCGTTCGAGCAGAACGGTAGACAGTCCGGCCTTACAAAGATGATAGGCTACGCTGGTACCTATGGCACCGGCACCGATTACTGCAACATCATATTGTTTTTTCATCAGATGATTTCCCCCTTTGCAAGCTCTCCGAATGTGACGGGACGGACAGGAGGTCTGGCGGAAGAAGTCCCCGTTTCTGAAACCGGGACATGAAGCTCCGTGGAAAGAATCTGCTGCACCATTTTTTCACAGGTTCGTCCCTGACACAGCCCCATGCCGGCACGGGTTCTGCGCTTTACACCAACAACATCGCGTGCACCGTCCTGTATGGCCTTTTTGATTTCTCCGACAGTGATTTCTTCACACCGGCAGACAATCATGTCATCGGATAAATAATCGTTCATGATATTTCCTCCCTGCTTTATTTTGCTGAGGTACGTTCAATACTGCGGACTTCGTCCACATACTGTTTTGGAATTTCAATCGTAACAACCGGTGTATGGTCATAACTGCCGGGGTTGACAACTTTTACAATGGTTCCCTCGCAGATAAATTCGCCTTTTCTGTTGACAGCGCGCCTTATTTCACCGGAAACAGGTGTGGGCAGATATTCATATGGAAAAGAAACCGTGGCAGTTGTTCTGGAAAAAACTTTGTTTACAACAACGATGGCAAGCCCGGGGCATTTTGATACACAGACACCGCAGCCTACGCATTTTTCTGCCTGCAGTGCGGGCAGATTTGTAATCGGTTCACCAACCCGGATAGCGCCGAAACGGCATGCGGCTTCACAGGGATTACATGGAATTTCCTGGACACATTCAATGACAGCAACCGGTCCTTTGGCGTAACGTTCATCATCCGGGAGCTTCTGCAGTGCAGAAAGTTCATCATATTCCAGACACCCACTCTGAATAAAAGACATATGTGCCTCCTTAATGTTATTAATCTGCTGCAGCAGGAATACCGATTTTATCTGCATATTCTTTCAGCACAGCAGCTTTTTCCTTCATTCTTCGTTCACCGAACGGACCAAGACGAAGAGAGTTCAGACGATTCCAGATTTCAGCTCTTGCTGCAGCGGCCTTTTGCGGAGAAATCATTCCCAGTTCTTCAGCAGCACTGATTCCTGCAATCTTACCTTCTTCAAGTGCAGTGTTGGCTTCCTCTACGCCGGTACTGTCACCGACTGCAAAAATGCCTTCTCTGGAGGTTTCCATCCGTTCATTGTGCAGCGGAATATATCCACCGAAAGGACCGTTAAAGGTAAGACTGCATCCTGCAAGCTTGATCAGGTCCATGGTAGGCTTAAGTCCGGCAGCAAGTGCAATCGTGTCACAGAAAATTGTTTCTTCTGTTCCCGGAACAGGAGAAAAATGTTCGTCAACGGCAGCGGTAACACATCCGCAAACGCATCCGTCCGGACCTTTCAGTGCTTCGACAATTGTGCGGCCGGTATAGATCGGTACGCCTGCACGTCTGATTTTGGCGGCATGTACAGCATAACCTCCGATTCTGGGAGCGGCTTCAATCAGAGCGACGACATCGCAGCCGGCCTGCATCAGCTGATATGAAACAATCAGGCCTACATTTCCACTTCCAAGCATGACGATTTTCTGCCCGGGTTTTACATGATTAACATTGATCATGGTCTGCGCAGCACCGGCGCCCATCACACCGGGAGTTGTCCATCCCTTAAAGCGGATTACATTTTCGGAAGCGCCTGTCGCAATAATGATTTTTCTGGCCTTTATGGTAACAAAATTTTTTTCACCGTCATCAAGACCACGCTCAATACCCACTTTATCTCCGGGAAATATGCCGACAACGGTACTTTGCAGCCATATTTCCACATGAGCATCTCTGGCTTCCTCCAGAAGCTGTCTGCCGATATCGTATCCACGGGTACCGGAGCGGTGCGCACTTGAACCGAAAAATTTATGAATCTGTTTAAACAGCTGACCTCCGGGTTGCATGTTAAGGTCAACCAGAAGCACATCAGCACCGGCTTTTCCTGCTTCGATGGAAGCGGATA
>CAYMBY010000072.1:0-15667 GCA_964388815.1 uncultured Butyrivibrio sp.
ACGGGATTCTCGTTTTACAAATATGCATCTCGCTTACAAAGTGTGGCTTTTCGTTTTACAAACGGGACTCTCGGCTTGCAATTCATCGATCTGCGGCAACGGTTTACACGGAATTTACATTAATTTGACGTATTTGTGGTATCGGGTAAAGAACAGATCAGATAGGATATGATTAAAATAAAATATCATAAAATGCATATGACGCAAACTTGATGTGGCAGACAGTTTCATTTACAATGAAGCTGACTCCTGCATGCAGAATGTGAATCAGAGGGAGCTGGAAAGAGATGAGTTCAATGATCTATATTGTGGAAGATGACAGAAATATCTGTGAAATAGAAAGTTATGCACTCAAAAACTCCGGATACAGCACTGAATGCTTTGGAGATGCCAAAACTTTTTTTGCGGCAATTGAAGAAAAAATACCGGATCTGGTGTTGCTGGACATCATGCTTCCGGATGAAGACGGACTTGAAATTGTAGGGAAACTGCGGCACAATTTCAGAACGGCGAGAGTTCCGATCATGCTGGTAACTGCCAAGACAACCGAACTGGACAAGGTAAAAGGACTTGATATCGGAGCGGATGATTATCTGACCAAGCCGTTTGGTGTCATGGAACTGATTTCAAGGGTAAAGGCACTGCTTCGCAGGTCACAGAGCCTGATGGAAGAATCGGTACTGACATATGGCGAGATCCGGCTTGATGCGGATAAGAGAACAGTATATGCAGGTGAGGAACTCTGCGAACTGACCTATAAGGAGTTTGAACTTCTGCGTCTGCTGATGGCCAATGCAGGCAATGTACTCAGCAGAAGCCTGATCATGGAAAAAATCTGGGGAACTGATTTCGAAGGGGAGTCGCGGACACTTGACATGCATATCAAGACACTGCGGCAGAAACTGGGTGAACAGGGAAATCATATCAGAACCGTCAGAAATGTGGGGTATCAGATGGAATGACAGGAAGGAGCCGCACAAACGGATGAAAAGAAAAATCAATATTCAGTTCATACTTCTGACTGTGCTGGCAATTGCGGCTACGGTACTGATCCTGACCGGCGTATTTTATGAAGCCTTTCAGAAAGAGGTCATGGGAAACCTGCAGACCAGTGCACGTGTGCTTGAGGGAACCAGTGTATTTGATGATGTGAATCATATCAGCTACGATTCCAATAACCGGAACCTTCGCATTACGCTGATTTCCAGGGACGGAACTGTTGTCTATGATAATGAAGCCAACGTGATTGATATGGACAACCATGGAAACCGCCCGGAGGTAGAAGCTGCGTTTCAGAAGGGAGAAGGCAAGGCAATCCGGCAGTCAGCAACGCTGAATAAAAACACCTTTTATTATGCGGTACTTCTGAAAAACGGCTGTGTTCTGCGGGTAGCCAAGGAAGCAGGAAGTATCTGGAGCCTTTACAGAAATATCATTCCGCTGGTGCTGGTGATTACCGTTACACTGATGGCGGTTGCAATGCTGCTGACACATTTCCTGACGAAAAGTATTGTGGCACCTGTGGAGCAGCTTGCCAGAAATATGGATCAGCTGGGAAATCAGAAGACGTATAAGGAACTGCAGCCTTTCATTGATATCATTGTCAAACAGCATGAGGATCTGAAAAAGAATGCGTCCATGAGGCAGGAATTTACGGCGAATGTTTCGCATGAGCTCAAAACGCCGCTGACTTCCATATCAGGCTATTCCGAGCTGATTGAAAACGGGATGGCCAATGAGCAGGATACACAGCGTTTTGCAGGAGAAATTCACAGAAATGCCAACAGACTTCTGACACTGATCAATGATACACTGCGGCTTTCCGAAATGGATGTGGCACAGGAAGCACCGGAAATGACGGATCTTAATCTGTATCAGATCGCGCAGAATGTGACAGGAACGCTTCAGCTCAGCGCACAGAGGCATCAGCTGCGGCTGACACTCCACGGGCAGGACAGCATGGTTCATGCCAACCGGATGATGATGGAGGAACTGATATATAATCTGACAGACAATGCCATTCGCTATAACAACAGGGACGGGAGTGTGGACGTTACAGTATCAGCGCAGGACGGACATACAGTTCTTGAAGTTAAGGATACCGGGATCGGAATTCCGAAAGAACATCAGGAAAGGGTATTTGAAAGGTTTTATCGTGTAGATAAGAGCAGATCCAAACAAACCGGAGGAACAGGACTCGGACTTGCGATTGTAAAGCATATCGCCAATCAGCATCAGGCGGAAATCCGGCTGGAAAGCGAGGCCGGGAAGGGGACAAGGATAAGCGTGATTTTTCCATCCCTGAAAGAGACATAATGAAAAATGTATGAGGTTACAGGCAATTTCTGTTCTGAAAAGACCGCCATATCTTCTGCAGCAATATACAGCGCAGAAAGATATGGCGGCCTTTTTGGAAAAAGTATGATTTGACATTAATTTCACATAACTTTATAATTGCTTGTAGAATTATTAACAATCATATTGTGGGTACAGGAGGATGTGTTTTTATGGAAGAAAAGGAAATCTCTCAGGCTGTGATAAGCCGCCTGCCCCGCTATTTCAGATATCTTGGAGAGTTGAAAGAACGTGGCATTGAAAGAATATCCTCACAGGAGCTGAGTGATATTATGAAAGTGACTGCTTCACAGATCAGACAGGATTTCAATAATTTTGGCGGATTCGGGCAGCAGGGATATGGATACAACGTTGAATATCTGTATGAGGAAATCAGCAAGATTCTGGGAATTGACCAGATGCATCAGCTGATCATTATCGGTGTCGGCAATCTTGGACAGGCTCTGACAAATTATACCAATTTCAACAGGAGAGGCTTTGTGTTCAAAGGTGCATTTGACTGTGATCCGGAGCTTTACGGTATGAAGATCCGCGGGGTGGAAGTACGTCCGACGGAGGAAATTGAAGAATTTGTACGTGCCAACAATATTGATATAGCGGTACTGACCATTCCCAAGGATCAGGCGGTCCCGATGGCACAGCGTCTTGTTGACTGCGGAATCAAGGCAATCTGGAATTTTGCACATGTGGACCTTGATGTACCTGAAAATGTTCAGGTGGAAAATGTACATTTGTCTGACAGCCTGATGAAATTGTCATATAATATAACCAGGTACGAAAAAAAGCACGGCAGGACAGGAAACGGTAAAACAGTTTCATAAGAGGCGCATATGTCCAGAGAAGAGGAAGTTTATATCCCGGCACTTGAGGGAAAGGATATACCCATTCTGACATTGGATCAGAGATGGAAGCTCCTGTTCGGTGAAGAGGGTATGTCACCGGAAGTGAGAGAGATGGCGCAGCAGCTGCAGAAGCTTCTGGACAGACAGAGTGAACTGCGGGAAAAATCCAAGGAGATCAAGAGGCTTAAACGCAAGCTGATGGGAGAAATCATCGGGCTTCGTGATCAGCTGGGTCAGGAAGGCCCGGGATCAGCAGCGGACAAAGATCTGAATGACCATACACGGCTGATCGGTGAATGCAATGAAAAGCTGGAAGCGCAGGAAGATGAAATGCTGGAACTTCCCAGGAATATTTATCAGCTGAATTACCAGCTGATGCTGGCAACAATGGATGTCTGTTATGAGAAAATGCATGCCAATACGGCAGAAATTGACAGGATTGATTCCTGGCTTAAAGAAATCCGGATGCAGCTGAAAAAGGAAATTGTACATAAGCAGGAGGGCGAGATTGAAAATTTCAATCTTTATTCCTACATGCATCAGATTTTCGGACCGGAAGTAATTGAAATATTTGATATGCAGTACGACCCGGATAAGAAGCACCCGATCCGTACACCGAACGGGGCTTCCAGAAAGGGAATTCTGGAATAAAGTTCTGCCAGCTTATATTTTAAGGAGAGTCTGTTACTATGCAATATGTTGTGACATCTGCAGAGATGCGAAGATGTGATCAGAATACATCGGAACATTTTGGCATGGACAGTAAGGTATTGATGGAACGTGCAGCGCTTGCGGTGGCTGCCAGAATCGGGGAATGGAAAACGTGTCAGGAAACGACCAGGGCACTTCGTGCTCTGGTCGCCTTTGGTCATGGCAATAATGGCGGTGATGGTGTGGCGGTCGGAAGAATTCTCGCACAGCATGGCTATCAGGTTACGTTTATGGCTGTGGGCGAGGGCGGTGTTTATTCCGAACTGACAAGGCAGCAGATGGATATTGTGCGTGCCTACGGATATGAAATCGACACTTTTTCCAATATAAGAGAAAACAAATCCCAGATGGACTGGGATATCATAGTAGATGCAATGTTCGGAATCGGTTGTAACCGTCCGCTTGAATATGAATATGAACAGGCGGTAAAACTGATTGATAACATTAAGAAAATACGCAGAAATGAACTTCTCGTATGTGCCGTGGATATGCCGTCGGGAATCAGTGCGGATGACGGAAAAGTATGCGGAGTTGCCGTACATGCTGATGTGACGGTTACTTTTAATTTTGCAAAAGTGGGACAGGTCATGTATCCCGGCTGCGATTATACCGGAAAGCTATATGTTGAAGATGCCGGAATTACGCAGGCAGGATTCCTTGGAGAAATTCCGGGGGCCTTTCTGTATGACGAGACAGCAGCAGAACTTCTTCCGGGCAGAGCAGCCTATGGCAATAAATCCACGTTCGGCAGAATCCTGATTGTTGCGGGCAGCAGTGAAATCAGTGGTGCCTGTACCTTATGTGCAACGACCTGCTACCGGAGCGGTGCAGGAATGGTAAGAATATTTACTGCGAAAGAAAACAGGGAAACCATTCAGACCATGCTTCCGGAAGCACTTCTGGATACCTATACGGCAGATACCGGAGAAGAACATCTCACGCGAACCTGCACAGCACTCAGAAAAGCCATGAAGTGGTCTTCCGCTTTATGTATCGGACCTGGAATCGGAACGGATACCGTAGCACATGCCATACTGGAAACCGTATTAAGAGAATACACACATTCGATCGTACTGGATGCGGATGCACTGAATCTGATTGCAGAGGATGAAACGCTGCAGAAGCTGGCAAGTGAATATTCGGATTCGGAGAAATGGGTAATCATGACACCTCATGTGGCAGAATTTGCACGTCTGTACGGAAGTACGGTTGCTGCGTGCAAAGACCATATTCTGGCATGGCCGCGTGAACTGGCGGAGAAATATCACTGTACCGTGATCTGCAAGGATGCACGTACTGTAGTTGCAGGTGCGCAGAACAGTCAGATCTATCTGAATGTCAGCGGCAACAGCGGCATGGCTACTGCGGGAAGCGGTGATGTGCTGACGGGACTGCTGGGAGCACTCAGTGTCTGCGGTGAAGACGGCTTTAAAATCGCCTGTATGGGAAGCTATCTGCATGGCCTTGCCGGTAATCTTGCAGCAAGGGAATATGGTGAATATTATATGCTTGCAGGAGACATCATGAAAGCACTGCAGCAGGTGCTGCCTGAAAAATAGTAATTTTAGGAAATGGGGATGAAGATAAATGCTGGAAGATAAAGAAAGAGTTTATGCCAGAATCGATCTGGATGCGATCAGACAGAACATGATGAATATGCATGCTGTATTACCGCAGAATACCAGAATGATGGCAGTCATCAAGACTGACGGCTACGGTTACGGTGCGCTGCCGATTGCAGAAATGCTGGAACAGGAGGATTTTATATGGGGCTATGCGGCAGCAACTGCCGAGGAAGCCTTTGAACTCCGGGAAGGCGGTATCGGAAAGCCGGTTCTGATTCTGGGATATGCGTTCCCCTATGCGTATGAAAAAATGTTTACGCAGCAGATCCGCCCGGCAGTTTTCCGGTATGATATGCTTAAGGAACTGAATGAAACGGTACTGACACATCGTACAGACGACAGTCAGAAGATGAAGATTCACATTGCTGTAGATACGGGCATGTCCAGAATCGGCATAAAGCCGGATGAGAGCGGTGTGGCGTTTATCCGCAGTGCACTTTCCATGGAAGGACTTGAAGTGGAAGGTATCTTTACCCATTTTGCAAGAGCAGATGAGGCAGATTTATCTGATGCACATCGTAAAAAGAACCTGTTTGCTGAATTCCTGAAAAAGGTGGAAGCGGAAACCGGATATCATATTCCGATTCAGCATTGTGCAAACAGTGCCAGCATCATTGATATGCCGGAGGCCAGTATGGATATGGTTCGCGCAGGGGTGACCATGTATGGTATGTGGCCTTCTGATGAAGTCTCCAGAGATAAGGTGGAGATCACACCTGCTTTGTCACTTCTCAGTCATATCGTATATATCAAGGATGTACCTGCAGGAACACCTGTCAGCTATGGCGGAACCTTTGTAACACAGAAGGAAAGCAGAATTGCAACCATACCGGTCGGTTACGGTGACGGATACCCGAGAAGCCTTTCCGGAAAGGGATATGTGCTGATTCATGGACAGAAAGCACCGATTCTTGGAAGAGTCTGCATGGACCAGTTCATGGTTGATGTTTCGGATCTTCCGCAGGCGCAGGAAGGTGACGTTGTTACGCTGATCGGGAAAGACGGTCAGAGTGAGATCACAATTGAAGAACTCGGAGATCTCAGCGGCCGTTTTAATTATGAACTGTCCTGCGATCTGAACAAGAGAATTCCCAGAGTCTATGTCAGAAACGGAAAAATTCAGTGAAGCTTTTTCCGGATCCGGTCATATTGAATGTTAATCTGCTGGAGTGCACCGGTATCACCTGACATATTGTCCGGATGGTACAGTTTTACCAGCGCATGATATTTCTTTTCCGCACTTTCGCTGGTGGTACAGCCGGCAAAGAAATCGAAGCCGTTTCCCTCCGGCTGCTGCGAAGCGCCGGAAGCATCAGAATCAGTTTCGGTTTCGTCATCATCGTCTTCATCTGTTTCATAAAAACGGTCATAACTGCGCCGGCGTTTTTCACTGCGGTTCAGGCGGCGTCCGGAGCCGGAAGAACGGCGGAAAAAGCGCCGGGAGTCATGATCTTCAGAATCATCGTCGTCTTCATCTTCGACGTCATCATCATAATCGTCATCGTCATCATAATCGTCGTCATCATCGTCATCTTCATCATCGTAATCATCGGTATCGTCATAACGGCCATGGTCATGCCGGTCGTCATCTTCATCCGGATCCTGCTCGAATTCTTCATGATGTCTGCGCAGCCATCTGCGGTAGGAATGATCATAATGTCTGTCACCGATTCGGGGGAAAAGAGCGTAGAACCGGTCGCGGATCTGCTCTGCAGGAGAAATTTTTGCAAAAAACGTACGCAGCAGGCAGTACATAATGTCAATTACTGCGCAGCAGATCAGCCAGTGGAGCACGGATATGACAGTTGTTATCATCAGAAGAACGCCGAGTACGGGAACAGCGAGAATCACGGTCAGGAGAATGCACAGAAAATAAAGATAGAAAGCTGATGCATGAGCCTGTGTCAGCCGGGAACTCCACCATGCAATCACCTGATGAAGCAGAACCGCTGAGGTATTATAATCCGGATGGACAGGAAAGACAGCAGGAAGAGGGTCTCTGCCAAGCATAAGATCGGCAGCCTGCAGAAGAAATACTGCAGTAAAAAGACAGCCGGTAAGCGGCAGTACGGTAAGTACAAGTCTGATCAGACTCCAGATCAGCCGGCAGAAAAAAAGTATCATGGATAAAATGCCCTTGAGGATATCGGTAATAACCGTAACAAGAGTTGAGAGAATCATACTTATTATCATAATAAACAGCCCCAATCAGATTGATAAGAGCATTGTAACGCATGAAACGTCTTATTCGCAAGCTTCTTGACGTGACAGAAAGCTGATGATATAGTTTAATGTGATATTTTACGGGATCTGACCTGTAAAAAAATGTTCAGGAGGAGATGACTTTATGGACGATGGTGGGCCTTCTGCCACTGCTTTTTTATTTATCATAATGCTTCTGGCTGATATTGTGATTTATGGCTTTGGTGCTGCAATTCATAATCTCAGAAGTGAAGATATTGAAAAGAAGGCGCAGGAAAATGAGAATGACAGAAAAAGTGTCATTCTGCTGAAAATACTGAATAATCCTACAGGATATGTAAATACAGTGCAGCTGGTGGTCATGATCATTAATCTGATCTTTGGCAGATGGTATCTGATGCATTTTGGTAATCTGATCGCAGGATGCTTCGGAGGATTACAGGCGGGAGCAGCCAAAGCAGCAGGGGAACTGATTGCAGCGCTGATTCTGGTTTATGTGGTAATGTCATTTGGTGTACTGATGCCCAAAAAGCTTGCTGCACGCAGTCCTGAGAAGTGGGCCTATGGCTGTGCCAATATGATCAATCTGGTGATTATCATCGGAATGCCGCTTACCAGACTGATTTCAGATTCGGTGAACGGAATTCTGCATCTGCTGGGGATACGTGTGGAATCTGCCGAAACGGATGTTACGGAAGAAGAGATACGTTCCATGGTAACAGAAGGACAGGAACAGGGAGTACTTCAGGATTCAGAAGCAGATATGATTTCCAACATTTTTGAATTCTCCGACAAGCAGGCCAAGGATATCATGACGCATCGAAACACAATGGTTGGCATTGATGGGAACATGAATCTGAAAGATGCAATTGCATTTATGCTTGAGAAGAATAACAGTCGTTTTCCGGTGTATCTTGACAATATTGATCATATTATCGGTATTCTGCACATCCGCGATGCCATGAAGAAATTTGCGGAAAATGAGAAGGATACAAGCCCGATCAGAAAGATCAAGGGCCTGCTTCGTCAGCCGATGTATGTTCCGGAGACCAAGAATATTGATTCTCTTTTTCACAGTATGCAGTCTACCAAGACACAGATGGTAATTGTAATCGATGAATACGGACAGACTTCGGGACTGGTTTCCATGGAGGATATTCTGGAAGAAATTGTCGGCAATATCATGGATGAATACGATGAGGATGAGGATTATATTGAGCCGACAGCAAATGCCGATGAGTTCATTATTGAGGGAAAAACCCCGCTGGAAGATCTGGAGGAAAAGTTCCATATTTCTTTTGATCAGGATGAGTTTGAGACCCTGAACGGACTGCTGATTTCCAAACTGGACAGAATCCCGGAAGATGATGAAAATTTCAGTATTGACATGGATGGCTATAATTTCAAAATTCTGGTAGTCAGAAATCATATGATTCAGAGCGTGCTGGTTACAAAGATTCCGGATCAGGAAGCTTCCGAAGGCGAAAAGCAGACGGAAAAAACAGACAGAGAACAGGAACAGAACAGACAGTAAATCAATTTCGAAAGGAAATATAAAAAAATGTCAGGACATTCAAAATTTGCGAATATCAAGCACAAAAAAGAAAGAAATGATGCCGCCAAGGGCAAAGTATTTACAATTATCGGAAGAGAAATTGCAGTTGCAGTAAAAGAGGGCGGTCCGGATCCGGCAAATAACTTCAAGCTGGCTACCGTTATTGCCAAGGCAAAGGCCAACAACATGCCGAATGATACCATTGACAGAGGAATCAAGAAGGCAGCAGGTGAAGGCGGAAATATTGATTATAAGACAATTACCTATGAAGGATACGGCCCTGGCGGAACAGCAATCATTGTCGAGACACTGACAGATAATACCAACCGTACTGCTGCAAATGTAAAGAGTGCATTTAACAAGGGGAACGGAAGTATTGGTACACCTGGATGCGTTTCCTTTATGTTTGACCATAAGGGACAGATTCTGATCGACAAGGAAGAGTGCTCACTTGATGCAGATGATCTGATGATGATGGCACTTGATGCAGGTGCAGATGACTTTAAGGAAGAGGATGACAGTTATGAAATTCTGACATCTCCCGAGGCATTTCAGGCTGTTGTAGAAGCACTGGAGAAGGAAAAAATCACACTTGCTTCATCAGAAATCACCATGATTCCGCAGAATTATGTGGAAGTAAAAGATGAAAACGATATCAAATGTATCGAAAGAATTCTTGACCTTCTGGATGAGGATGATGACGTACAGGCAGTTTATCACAACTGGGATGACAGTCAGGAAGACTGAAAACAGATTTTGTACCGTCTTTTGCAATGAAACATAAATCATGACAGAAGGAGTTCTGAAAATGGTATGGAGAAAAACCTGGCCCGGATATCTGATCTGGGCTGTGTATTCAGCATTTAATGTTCTGCTGGTGGTGATGTTCAGCTATTTTTCAGGACTCTTTCCGTCTGAAAACAGAATGGCTTTTACGGCCGCATTTACTGCACTCTCACTCGCAGGAGTGGGAGTGATTGCGTTTATGGGCGGAAAGCTTGCTGATCATATCGGAGAAAAAAACCTGGGCAGATACTTCTGGATCAGGGCAGGGTATGTGATTGCAGCGGTCAGCATGTTCTGCATTGCTGCAGGTGTCCGGATTTATATGCTGGAGGAGATGCACTGGCAGGTGTCCGGAAATGTAAGCCTTTATCAGACGGCAATGATTGGAAGCGGCCTGATTCCGCAGTCAGATATTCTGACGTTCATTTACACATCGGTTCTCAGGCAGATTCTTCTGTTTACAGGAAACACGCAGGCAGCAGCTGCGGTATACCAGATGTTGCTGCAGCTTCTGACGGCATTTGTGCTGTATCTTATTGTTCATTTTTCCATGGGAAAAATTCCGGCACTGCTGACAGGCCTTTATGCTCTTTTTATGCCGTTTTATACAGATCATACAGGAGTACTTGATACGACCACATTATTTGATCTGCTGTTTATGACAGAACTTCTGCTGGTTGTGCTGTTCCTGAAAGGAATCGGGCAGGGCAGATATTCCGGCAGGTGGTGGAATGTCTGGTATCTGGCGGCAGGAGCGGGAATCGGCTTTATGCTGTATCTTGATGCAGGCACGGTTGTTGTTTTCGGACTTCTTCTGTCAGCTTTTTTTGTGGAAAATGGCACATTCCGGAATACATTTCGACATATTCTGGTGCTGCTGGCGGGAATGGTAACGGTATTTCTGCTGATGACCGGGCAACAGGCCGGATGGCAGAGACTTCAGGAGACATTTCTGACCTGGGTGCGGGTTTATTTTGAAAACGTCAACACAATAGATCTTTTCAGCATCTATTCGCAGTACAGGCTGATTGATCTGATTACGGCTATTGTCATGTTTCTCGGCTGTATGGGGTTTATACGTGAAAAAAAACGTGAGAGAATCGTGCCGTGGATGCTGATGCTGCTTCTTCTGACAGTATGTACGCCTTTTATGGGGCCGACAATGCTCGGAGGACAGCAGATGGTAACGCTGTTTTATGCGGTAGTTACAGGAGGAGGAATTGCTGCCATGATTACGCCGGTAAAAAATGAAAAATATGGAGATCTGTTTGAAGACGAAGAAATAAAAGATACAACTGAAGCAGAAGAAGTAAAGGAAATGACAGAAATGGAAGATAATGAACAGGAACAGCCGGCAGAAAAAACGGAAGTTCCGCAGACGGCACCTGTAAGATATGTACCGGAAGGAATGGTACTTCCGATGGGAGAAGAGGATGTGGATGAAGATGCGGCACCGAGAATGAAGATGCCGGAGTACAGGGAAGCAGAACCGATTTCACTGAACCGGCCGGCAAAAGCAGTGGCGGAGCAGACGGATTCTGATGTAAGGCAGGAAGTGCAGCTGCAGCATTCTGTGCCGGAAAAGCAGGATTTTGATCTTCCGATGAAGCCTGATGATGATTTTGATGTATAATGGATATATGAACAGTGTCTGACAGACCAATATAGTATTGCCTGCTTCTGTTCTCTTACAGTAACAGTTGACGTGATTCCTGAAGGAGGAACTGCAGCGTGAAGAAGAGAGTTAGATTCAGTATCCGCAACAAGATTTTGATCAGTACGCTTTTGTGTAACATCCTTATCTGCCTGATTATGGGAGCCACCATTTACCGGTACGTGGAAAAGAGTTATGTCAAAACCGGTTCTGCAGATGCACTTTCGATGGCAAAGATTTCAGCCAGTCAGATTGATGGTGATAACCTGAATGCACTTAAGACAGGAGACGAAGGGACAGATGCGTACAAATCAGTACTTGCGCAGCTGAATAATATCACAGAAAACGCAGGAGTAGCCAATATATATACAGTAGGGCAAAGGGACGGGAAACTGGTATATCTGGTGGATGGTTCCAAAGATGACCCATCATCCATAGGGGATGCGGTCGAGGATGGATATGTAACAGAGATGACCACTGCCATGCAGGATGAAAACGGATATACGGCAGGAAAAATTGAAGAGGATTACGGAGAGAGCATTATTACCTCCTATGCACCGGTGAAGGGCTCGGATGGAAGTGTTGTTGCAGTGGTCGGTGTGGATTACATTGCGACTTCGATCGTAAATACGTTACGGAGTATTGTACTGGTAATTGTTGTGATCGTTCTTGCAGCGGTTGCTGTATCTGCAGTCTTTGCCGTAGTTATGGCGTCCGGAATCACAAACGGAATCAAGCGTGTGAACACCAAGGTTTCAGATCTTGTCAGCAATAACGGAGATCTGACACAGAAGGTGGAAGTAAGTACCAATGATGAAGTCGGTGATATCGCAGGTAACATCAATGCACTTCTGGAATATATCCGAAAGGTAATCAGCAGTATATCGGCATGTTCAAAGAATCTGTCCGGTTCTGTGGATGTCGCACTGACCAGTACCAATCAGACCAATGATCAGCTCGGAACAGTGTCTGCGGCAATGGAGGAAATGAGCGCAGCCATGCAGGAGACTTCAGCAAGTCTTCAGCAGATTCAGGAGAACACATCGAAAATCCGGGACAATGTAACCCGGATGAATGAGAGCATTCAGGAGGGAACGGAATATGCGGCGCAGATGAATGACCGTGCGAAGGACCTCAGCGAACATGCGGAAACAGAAACGAACGGAGCAACACAGGCGGCAGACAGTATGACGGCGTCACTGAATGATAAGATTGAAAAGTCCAAGGACGTGGAAAATATCAGTACATTGACACAGACAATCCTGGACATTGCATCACAGACCAACCTGCTGTCTTTAAATGCAAGTATTGAAGCGGCAAGAGCAGGTGAACAGGGCAAGGGCTTTGCAGTTGTTGCAGAGGAAATTTCCAAGCTGGCATCCAATTCTGCAGATACAGCCAAGGAAATTCAGCAGATCAGCGATGAAGTCATTTCCAATGTACATGCACTTGCACAGGAAGCAACCGGTATGGTCGACTTCGTAAGGGATAAGACAATCGGCGGTTATGAGAAGCTTAAGGAAACAGGACTTCAGTATGAAAAGGATTCTGAGAAAATTGCATCCATGCTTCAGGAATTTGCACAGGCTGCAGATAATATTCAGACTTCCATGAGTGATGTCAAGGATTCCATGGACGCGGTTTCCACGGCAGTAGAAGAAAGTGCAAAGGGAATTACGGATGTTGCACAGTCAGCATCACAGATGTCTGAAGATATGAAACAGAATCAGGAAGTTGTGCATGAAAATGCGGAAATTGCAGAGCATCTTGACGGAGAAGTGAATAAGTTTATTATCTGACCGATCAGATAAAGACAGGAAAGGCAAAAAGATATTGTATGAGGATTGAAGATTTAGCTGCATATAAAGTAATTGAAAAGAGAACGATTTCAGATCTGAATTCTGAAAGCTATATACTGGAACACATAAGGACAGGAGCGCGTCTTGCACTCCTGTCCAATGATGATGAAAACAAGGTATTCTATATCGGTTTTCGTACGCCGCCCACAGATTCCACAGGGGTGGCGCATATTATTGAACATACCGTGCTGTGCGGTTCAAGAGACTTCCCGATCAAGGATCCTTTCATTGAACTTGCAAAGGGATCACTCAATACCTTCCTGAATGCAATGACATATCCGGATAAAACAGTATATCCGGTTGCCAGCTGCAACGATGCGGATTTTCAGAATCTGCTGCATGTCTATCTTGACGCGGTATTTCATCCGAATATTTATAAGACAGACAAAATCTTCCGTCAGGAAGGCTGGCATTATGAGATGGAGAATGAGCAGTCTGAGCTGACGATCAACGGTGTTGTCTATAATGAAATGAAGGGTGCGTTTTCTTCACCGGATGATGTTCTGGACAGAGAAATTATGAATTCTCTTTTCCCGGATACCACATATGCAATTGAATCAGGCGGAGATCCGGAGGTGATTCCGGAACTGACCTATGAGCAGTACCTCGATTTCCACAGAAAATATTATCATCCTTCCAACAGCTATATCTATCTGTATGGAAATATGGATATGGTACAGAAACTGCAGTATATTGATGAAAATTATCTGTCCTGCTATGACAGGCAGCCGGTGGATTCGGAAATTACGCTGCAGAAGGCATTTGAGAAGCCGGTTGAAATTCATAAGCAGTATTCCATCATGCAGGAAGAGACAGAAAATGAGAATACCTACCTGTCCTACAATGCATGTGTGGGAACAAGTCTTGACCGGAAACTGTACATTGCATTTGATGTTCTGGATTATGCACTTTGTTCGGCGCCCGGCGCAGTACTGAAGAAAGCGCTGATTGACCGCGGAATCGGCAAAGATGTTTACAGTGAATATGAAAACGGGATCCGTCAGCCGTTCTTTTCCGTGATTGCCAAGAATGCGGAGGCATCCCAGAAGGACGATTTTGTAAAGACGATCCGTGACTGCCTTCAGGAACAGGTCAGAAACGGACTGGATAAAAAGGCACTTCTGGCCGGAATCAATTATGATGAATTCAAGTACCGTGAGGCTGATTTCGGAAGATTCCCCAAGGGACTTCTGTACGGTCTGCAGGTGCTCGACAGCTGGCTGTACGATGACAGAATGCCCTGGATTCATATTGAAGCCGGGGATACCTATGCTGCACTGAAAAAGGAAGCACAGGGACACTATTTTGAAGATCTGATCCGGAAATATCTGCTGGACAATACGCATGAAACCGTCGTGCTTCTGGAGCCTGTCCGTGGACTGACGCAGCAGAAGGATGATGCGCTTCGCAGAAAACTTGCACAGTATAAGAGCGGACTTTCTGCACAGGAATGCAGCAGGATTGTAGAGGAAACAAGGCAGCTTAAGGAATATCAGGAAACACCGGATGCACCCGAGGATCTGGCAAGGGTTCCGCTTCTGACACGTGCCGATATGAAGAAAGAAACAGAACATTTCCATAATGACCTCAGAAAGAGCGGAAGTACAGATATTCTGTTTCATGATATTTTTACCAACGGCATCGGATATGTCAATTTTATCTTTGATATGAAAAATGTACCGGAAGATCTTTTCCCATATGCTGCGGTACTGCGTACAGTGCTGGGAATGGTGGATACAGAGCATTACAGCTATGGAGATCTGTACAATGAGATCAATATCAATACCGGCGGAATCAACGGATCAATCAATACCTATTCAGATCATGACGACATCGGCAGATATCTGACCACATTTGAAGTGAATGTAAAGGTGCTTCATGAAAATCTGCACTGGGCATTTGATCTTGTCAGGGAGATTCTGATGACATCGAAGCTGGATGACCGCAAGCGAATGAAGGAAATTCTGGATGAGCGCAAATCTCATCTGCAGTCGGGACTGATCTCATCAGGACATCAGACAGCAGCGGTAAGAGCCATGTCTTATATGTCTCCGACAGCAGAAGTTACCGATATGGTA
>CAYMBY010000073.1:0-6721 GCA_964388815.1 uncultured Butyrivibrio sp.
TGATATGCAGCTTCGGCATTCTTGACATCGCTTCCCTCCAGAACAACGGAACCGTCCTTCTGAAGCTGTTCAATGGTCTTGTTGTTCAGCACATAGCCATAGGTTCCGTCAGCCTTGGTTCCGAGTTTATAATTTTCATTGCCATCGCTGTCCTTCTGGCTGATAAAGTACAGATTACCAGGCTGTCCGAGTTCTTCCAGAATGGCATTGGCATCCTTTGCTCCCGGAATTTCAATATCGATACGGTTCTTGCCTTCCTGATACACCTGTGCTTCAGTACTGTACTGTTCTACACGCTTCTGCAGCTTGTAGATGGTATCGTCCATGTCTTCCTGACTCGGTGTTCCGTCTCCGCTCACACCATAAGTGATACTGACACCGCCTGCCAGATCAAGACCGAGTTTGATATCATGTACTGAGCCGGAATTCTGTACTCCGAAGTACGAAACGTAACCCAATCCCCCAAGTGCCAAAAAGATCAGGATCATTAAAATGATCGCTTTAAACCTTTTCATAACCTAACCTCCGTCAACCCTCTTCTTCGGCCATAGCCGCTTTTATCATAATCGCACATTCGATGCGCTTGCGCTGCAGTTCGCATCCCTGCCGATAGACCGTATTGATATTTCCATTAAAATTATATGCATTTGCGGAACATCCGCCACTGCAGTAATACCTGGCAAAACACTTCTGACACTCTTCACGGGAATATACATTGCTCTGTTTGAATTCCTGCTGGATATCAGGTCTTGTAATACCGTCAAATACAGTACCCATAATAAACTTTTCATTGCCGACAAACTGATGACACGGATAAAGGTCACCCCAGGGTGTTACTCCCAGATACTCACATCCTGAGCCGCATCCGGACAGTCGTTTTGCCACACACGGACCGCCATCCAGATCAATGTTGAAATGGAAGAAATTAAATCCGTTTCCCTCTTTGTGACGCTGCAGATAGAACTTTGCAAGCTCATCATACTGCTGCTTCAGCTGCGGAATATCCTCTTCCTGAATTGCATACCAGTCTTCCGGCTTTGCAACTACCGGTTCCATGGAGATCTGCTTGAATCCGAGATCTGCAAGATGCTTCACATCTTCGGCAAAATCAAGATTGTTATGTGTAAACGTACCTCTTACGAAATATCTGAGCTGATGACGGCTTTCCGCCACCTTCTGGAATTTCGGTACGATTTCATCGTAACAGCCCTGTCCGCCGCGTCTTGGACGCATCTTATCATTGACTTCCTTTCGTCCGTCAATGCTCAGAACAATGTTCCCCATTTCCCGGTTCACGAAATCAAGAATCTCATCATTTAAAAGAGTTCCGTTCGTGGTGATGGTAAAGCGGAAATTCTTGTTATGCTCTTTTTCTATGCTGCGGCCGTATTCCACAATCTGTTTGACCACTTCCCAGTTCATCAGCGGCTCACCGCCAAAGAAATCCACTTCCAGATTTCTGCGGCTCCCGGAATTTTTAATCAGAAAATCCAGTGCTGCCTTGCCGACTTCAAAACTCATCAGTGCTCTTCTGCCATGATATTCCCCTTCATCTGCAAAACAGTATTTGCAGCGCAGGTTGCAGTCATGGGCAATATTCAGGCAAAGTGCCTTGACCACAGTTTCACGGTTCTTAAATTCATCCACATACTGTTCATATACATCGTCTGTATATAAAAGTCCGGAAGCACGAAGCTCCAGAATCTCAGCAAGTGCTTCGGATATTTCATTTTCACTGTGCGACTGGCCTTTCTGAAGAATCTTCCGGGTCAGTTCTTTCTGTAATTCAGGATCAGCCTTGTCATTCCCGTCTTCAGGTGCCGCCGCTGTTCCGAATTTTTCTGTAAGGAGTTCCTCCGTTACAGGAATCAGATCATAGACAACGTCATCTACCACATGTACGGATCCGCTGTTTACGTCCAGCACAATGTTATAGCCGTTGTTTTTATATTCGTGTACCATAAAACCTACTTCCTAAAACGCACAGAACAGGCAGCGATATTGTGTCGCTGCCTGTCTGCATATTATGATTGGATTACTTCTTTAACTGTTCGCAGCTCTGATTTCCTACTGTGCAGGATGTTTTACATGCTGACTGGCAGGATGTCTGGCATTCGCCGCAGCCGCCCTTCTTCATGGATTCTCTTAAATTTCTTGTCGCAAGAGTCTTGATATGCTTCATCTTTATGTTCCTCCTTACTTTGAAAACACTTGGCGGGGACACATCTGTTCCCGGTTTTCATACATTGAAATAGTATAACATAGATTATGAATGAGTAAAAGCTTTTTTTTCTTCCTCAGAACTGCCATTTGCGGAGCTTTCTGACGATGCCTGAGCTCCCTGCGCTTTTTCCGCTCCGTCCTCTTCATCATCCGTTCTGTATATGCTTTCAGGTACTGACATCAGTACCTTTTCCACACGATGTTTCTTTACTCCCCTTGCTTCCAGCGTGATTCCGTTATCCAGCGTAATCTTCTCCCTGCTGTAAGGCAGGCGGTCCAGATGCTCAATCATAAGTCCGCCGATGGAATCATAATCCTCCGAATCCAGTGACATATTCAGTGCATCATTGATATCATCCAGTTTCATGCTTCCTTCAATCAGATATCTGTGATCTCCCAGATCCCGGATCATTTCCTCTTCGTCGCTGTCATACTCATCTCTGATCTCACCGACAATTTCCTCCAGCAGATCCTCAAGCGTGATCATTCCGACCGTTGCTCCGTATTCATTCAATACAAATGCCACGCTCCAGGTATGTTCACGCATCTCTATCATCAGATCAGGCGTTTTCTTATATTCATAGGTATAATATGCCTGGCGCAGGTAGTCCTTGACATGGAAATTATTTCTGTCACTGACAAAAAACAGATCCTTGATATTGATCAGTCCGATGATATTATCCTGATTATCCTCATAAACCGGAATTCGCGTATACATGTCCTCTTTAAAGCAATGCGCCACTTCCTCATAGCTTGCATCCGCACTTACACAGGACATATCAATTCTGGGAATCATGACATCCCGCGCTACGGAGTCACTGAAATCAAATACATTGTATATGATCTCCTTCTCTCCGCTTTCAATAACGCCGTCCTCATGGCTGACATCCACATAGGTCTTCAGTTCGTTCTCTGTCATCGCCACTTTGGTTCCCCGCTCCACATGCATCAGACGAAGGAAAAAGCCTGCAAAAATATCAATAAACCATACCAGCGGCGTAAGTACCTTCATCAGAAATAAAAGACTTCCGGCATAATTCAGTGCAATCTTCTCCGCCTTGTTGGAGGCCATTGTCTTCGGCACGATTTCCCCGAACAGGAGCACCGCAAATGTCAGCACACCGGTACTGATTCCTACCATGTACCCGCCCCAGAGATTGGTTACAATCACCGTTGAAAGTGATGATGCTGTCAGATTTACGATGTTATTTCCGATCAGAACTGTGGAGAGCATTTTCTGATACCTGTCAGAAATTTTCAGAACTGCCTTTGCTTTTTTATTCCCGTCGTCTGCAAGACTTTTGATCCTGACCTTGTTGACAGTGGTGAGTGCAGTCTCTGCTGATGAAAAATAACCTGACAGGATCAGAAGAATCAGTAAAATTACGGCCTGTATGACTGTAGTCTGCAAAATAACCCTTTCCGCGATATATGCTCGCCTTCAACCTCATGTATCTGTTATTGTTTCAGAAGTTCCGGTATTTCCATCGGATCCTTTACGAACAGCGTTGCTCCGGATGCAAGCAGTTCCTCATGCGTCCTGAAGCCCCAGCTGACTGAGATACATGGAATTCCTGTATTTCTGGCAGTTGCCACATCCACATCGGAATCTCCCACATAAATACATTCCTGCCTGTCACTGCCAAGCTCACGCATTGCCTCCAGTACCGTATCCGGTGCCGGTTTCTTACGGATTCCCGTTTTTTCTCCGATTGCCACATCCACATAGCTGCTGAAATACATCCGGTTCAGTTCCTGTGTTGCATTAATATATTTGTTGGATACAATTGCCAGTTTATAGTTCTGTTCTTTCAATGTTTTCAGAAGATCCATGATATGCGGATACGGGCCCGTTGTATCATTGCAGTGGATCAGATAATGTGCCTTGAAATCTGCATAGGTATCATGAAAATCAGGATTGGCTTTTCCTTCCGGAACGGCAAGCTCCATCAGTCTCTCTACGCCATTTCCGACAAATCTCCTGACCTCTTCCAGTGTCCGCTCCGGCATATGATGTGTCCTGAGTGCATAATTCACACTGTTTTTCAGATCCTCAAGCGTATTCAGAAGCGTCCCGTCCAGGTCAAAAATAACCGTTGTATATTTACTCAAATCTGTATTGCCACCTTCCCGGCTTGCGTTATTTCATACTTCCATATAGAATGAATTCGTCAGAAAAGTACAGGTGAAGCCGATGATTGTATACTATAGCAATATTAAAAACTTAATGCAAGCAGGGATCAGTGAGGCATCCTCCCTGCCTTTTGAAAAGCGCTGCGCACCCTTTCTTCTGCAGACGGATCCTGATGTCTGCAGAAAAATCCTTGCCTGCAGAAATGAAAAGGACCGTTTCCGCAGTCTTACTGCTGCGCTTCTGCTCCTTTCCGCTTTCAGAACACTTTCCGGTAATCCCGCGCTCACGCAGCTGCGCTATGGATACGGTCCGCATGGAAAACCGTTTTCTGAAGATTATCCGGAATATTGCTTCTCTGTCTCTCACTCCGGAGATTATGCCATATGCATCGCTGATACACAGGAAGCCGGAATTGACATTCAGGAATACCGCAGTGCGGATTATCATGGCATTACGCGCAGATTCTATACGCCGCAGGAACAGAACTTCGTTTTTCTTCCGGACGATGCCGGAAAAGAAGAACGTTTTTATCGTATCTGGGCCTGTAAAGAAGCCTTCATCAAATATACCGGAAACGGCATTTCTGAAGGGCTGACCACTTTCAGTACTGACCCTGTCCGACAGCTTGTTCTTCGGAATGATCAGCCTGTGGCCGCGCTTTTCGAACCGCTTCAGCTCCCGGGATATTCCTGCGCGGTCTGTACCGCTCTGCCGGCAGAAACATCTGCCGCCGAAATCCGGGAACTTTTTCCTGCAGATTTTTCATAAGTGTATGCATTGTATTGAAATGAACTGCAATGGCAGTTCATTTCAAAAGAGCCCGCTTCGCGGGTTCCGTAATTAAAAATGGCTGCCGTCACAGAGATGAGATCTCTGTAAACCGGCAGCCATTTTCCTGTATTCCTGACTTAATCCTGAATCGGATTTTCATAAAACTCTTTAATATCTGTATATCCCTGCTGTGCCAGCTGTTCTTTCTGGAACTTCTTATTCTTGTTCATTCTGGCAACCAGCACCTGTACTCCGCCTGCACGCTCTGTCTGCGCCTGTGCGATAATCTCACTGAGACGTTCCCCGCACACACTCTTCTCTATCAGATATGCTCTCTTTTCCGCTGCTCCCGGTACCTGGAAACCTTCGTCCATCATGATCATGATGATACGTTCAAATCCAATGGAGAAACCGCACGCCGGTGTATCCTGTCCGGTAAACTTTCCCACCATTTTATCATAACGTCCGCCGCCGCCGCAGCTTCCGCCATACTGAGGCATGGCAATTTCAAAAATCGTACCGGTATAATAGGACATGCCGCGTACCAGTGTCGGATCAAAGACCATCTCAAATTCTGCTGCCTTTGTGTGCTCTACGCTGCGGATAATCTCCTCCAGATTATTTCTGACTGAAGTTTCCAGGAAATCTCCCAGGGTATCTGCCAGGAACTGAAGTCCTTCAAGTCCGTGTGCATTCTGCATACCGCGGAACAGATCCAGATAACGTCCGATCTGTGTCTGATCAAATCCGCTTTCTGCGAGTTCTGCTGCAACTCCGTCCAGTTCGATCTTATCCATCTTATCCAGTGTGATAAAGACAGAATCATAGCTTTCTTCCGGGAATCCGCTGTATGCCGCCATCGCCTTCAGAATCCGTCTCTCATTGATTCTGATCTGAAAGCCCTTGAATCCCAGTCTGCCAAGCGTGGTTGTGGTTGCCAGAATCAGTTCGATTTCGGCAAGATTGGAGGGTTCTCCGAGTATGTCAATATCGCACTGCATGAACTGGCGGTATCTTCCCTTCTGCGGTCGATCCGCTCTCCACACATAACCCATCTGCAGCGCCTTGAACGGTGCCGGGAGCTCACTCATATGATTGGAATAAAAACGGACCAGCGGTACAGTCAGATCATATCTGAGTCCGCTGTCTGTCAGATCATTTTCTGTTTTTGCCTGATCAAGCTGAAGCTTCTCACCACGCTTCATGATCTTGAAAATCAGTTTTTCATTTTCTCCGCCCTGCTTGCTGTTCAGATTTGCAAGAGACTCCACGCAGGGAGTATCAATGGATGTAAAGCCGAACTTCGCATAGGTTTCCTTGATTACGCCAATCACATAATCCCGAAGCTGCATTTCCGCCGGGAGAACATCTTTCATACCGGTTACCGGTTTCTTAATCAGTGCCATGAATTCTTATCCTCTTTCCTGCTTTTTTTACCTGAGACACTATATTACACTGATGTGATGCTGTTTGCAAGCATCATCAGACGTCGTCCTTCTCTCTGCTTCTGTCATGCAGAAACCGCAGGAATTCATCCCGGGGCATCGGCTTTGCATAATAAAATCCCTGAATATGTTCGCATCCCATCTCCTG
>CAYMBY010000074.1:0-4537 GCA_964388815.1 uncultured Butyrivibrio sp.
CTTATACTCACTATTTGTTTGCTTTTTCAACAGATAATCTTATACAAAAGGAGACAACGGTTCAGTAATGGAAATATCAACGTTTATTAATCTTAATCCATACTTTTATCCTGTCTCCTTTATTGGTGGTGTAATATCTGCCAATAAAAAAAAAAGAGACATGTACAAAAAAGCTATACCTCCTTGATTTATATAGAATTTATGTAGCATACCAGTGTCTCCTTTTACTTCGACTAAAAAGGAGACAACGGCCTTACTCCAGTAATATCAGTTTATCAGGATTCATTAGCATTAATGATATGTCTACTTTTTATAATCATATCATGATGTGGGTGTCAAAAGTCGGATATTATAGCTCCGATTTCTAACATATATTACCGAACATTGACAATTGAATATATCTATGGATAAAACATGATATTTTAAAGGTAATACGGTCAGTCAATGTACCTGTTATGTCCTTATTCTTATCCTCTATCAGGTAAATGCTCTGCATCTCTCTTTTCCTTTGATGTATCGGAACAGTTTGATGAAGTTCAGGGCACCAATCTTAAAGCCAAAGAACTGTTTCGTCCTCAGCTTACCCCGGATAGGCATCCTGTCTACACCAAACTTGTTTCGTATGATAGATGGTACTGTCTCAACACCGTTTCGGATACGGCCTATCAGCTTCCATGTTTCAATGTCTGACTGACGTTCTTTTAAGCGCTGCACCGCTTTTACTGAAATAAGTTTAAATGCTGTCCTTTGCTTTAACTGTGGCCTGCACTCCTTAAGATATGGACAGTTTTCACATTGTTCAAGTTCAAATGAAGCCCGTATCTGTCCGTTCTGTTTTATATAGCTTGACGCTTTCGGAGCATTACCGTTGGGGCAGGATACTACAGATGTCTCATTATCAGATAACGCAAACCTCGAAGAGATCTTGTTAGGTGTCCGTCCTGAAAGTCCTGTTGTTAAGACTGCTATATTTTTATCTGCTGCTTTTACACTGATCTCAGTACTGTCATAAGCACCATCGGCGATGATGACTGACGTATCTGTAGACGGCTCCATGCCATCAAGAGCTTCTGATAAAAATGATACATCGCTATGTATGTTCTGATCGTATTGATATTCAGTCACTACAGAACCTTTTTCATCGACCGTCTCTGTAAGATTGGCGCTATATCCGCGATGCTGTTTTCCGGCTTTAATCCTGTATGTAGCATCCGGATCAGATGGATTTTGAAGAGTCCTTGAATCCATCCGGTCGTCCTTTCCCTTGAGTATACGGCCATTCCCATCGTCCTTCGTCTGTTCTTCGACAGCCCGAAGGAGCAGCTGATAATCATCAGTCTGTCCATACTGCTCTTTACATTTGGGCAGAAGTGACGATGCATCATCTATGACGGTCTGGACCCGTTCTGCTTTAGGTATCGTGTCATCATGATATATGACTTTGTTACGGTCATTTGGATCTGTGTAATGCTCAAGACCTTTTATGAGCACGGCGTCTCCGCTTTTATCAATGAGTTTTACAAGATTCGAAAGACAGGTATACAAAAGTTCAAGTCTGCCCATATATCTGATATTTGATTCGATCATCATACTGTCCATCCGTTTGATGTCAGGAGAGATGTTGATGAACCCGCGTATGTCTTCAGCTATTGATGTGATACAGTCATGGATAAGGTCAGTACCTGTAGTAAGTTCATATGCAGCGCATCTCGCACGGAAACGGCTGAATGTCCGATCACTTATAGGCTGATCTTCAAAGCTCGTAGTATGAAGTGCATACTGATAACGGAAATCAAATTCGCATGATTCCATGACCTCATCATCGGTCATACCGTTCAGTTCCTTGATAATCAGTGCTCCGACTATCACATTTATGGGAGCATTAGGTCTCGAGTTTCTTTTTTCACTGTATAACGGCATAAAGATGTGCTCATCTATGTGTGAAAAGATCTGATCTGAAAAAGTTTTTGCCCATGACTTATCGAGCAGATGCTGTTTTCTTGCGGATAAAAAACCAATCTGATCAAAAAGTGATAACTGCTGAACGCTGTTTGATGAAAAAGACATGCTTTAAGCCTCTCAATGCTGATATTTACTGTATTTATTATACTTCTAACATGCCTGATATTCCATAAATATATTCAATTGTCAATGTCCAACAATGGTGTCATCTGATACTTTTGACACCCACATCATTGTCTTATATTATAGCAAAATACGCTTCAATAATATATAATCAGATTCTGACTGACATCTCTTAAGGAGGGAAATATTTTGGGAAAAAAATCCATAAAAAAAGACAAGAACATTTATCAGCTCAGCCGCGAAGAGCTCGAACTGACAAGAGAATCTGCCAGCGAGCTTATGGGCTGTATCTCTGCTGACAGAATAGAAAAGATCGAAAGTGAAAAATCACTTGCTCATCCTGATGAAGTCATGGTTATGGCAGATGCATATAAAAAGCCGAATCTGTGCAATTACTACTGCTCCCATGAATGTCCGATCGGCCGTGAATATGTTCCGGAAGTCAAGCTCAAGGATCTGTCACAGATCGTTCTGGAAATGCTGGCATCCTTAAACACCATTGACAAGCGTAAAGACAGACTGATCGAAATTACGGCAGACGGCAAAATCGGTACTGATGAGCTTGCCGACTTCCGTACAATTCAGGAACAGCTCGGGCGCATTTCTCTCTCTGTAGACTCACTGCGTCTGTGGGTGGAAGATACGATTGCAAAGGGCAATATCACTTCCAAATGAGTCGCCTTTTTGTTACTGCAGTGCACTGAGTGCTTCAAACTCAGATCCGTACACACCGCCGATTTCTTCAAGTTCCTTTTCGGAATACCACTGTCCGTTCAGCTGTATTCCCTTCACAGACATATCAGTAACCATAACCTTGGATGGTTTGTGGTTACTGATAATATAAACCTCTCTGTTGATCGCAAACTGAAAACGGTACACATGTCCCCCGTCAATCAGATGGTTCAGTTCATCAATCGTGATATTTTTCTGCAGTTTCTCTGCCGTCATTTTCTCACTTGGTTTCCGTATAAACCGGCAGTCTGGTATATTCCTCCATCGGCACCGGTCTGGAAAAATAATATCCCTGTAACGTGGATACATAGAAATTTGTACTGATAAAATCACTGAGCCGCGCATCTTCTATGCCTTCCACACAGACACTGACCTGAAGATTGTGTGCGCAATCCGTAATTGCCTTTACAAGATACTGATAGGTGATATCCTCTTCTATTTTTTCAACAAAGCTGCGATCCACCTTGATGCAGTCCACCGGAAGAATTCTCAGCAGATTGAGTGATGAAAATCCGATACCGAAATCATCCAGCGCAATCCGGATTCCATGTGACTTCAGGAAAACGAGCTCATTCCGCAGATAATCCATTTTGAGCAGCCGGCACCGTTCCGTCAGTTCCAGACAAAGATTTTCCGCCGGGAATCCGGTCTGCGAGAGCATACTGAGAAGATCTGCCCTGAATTCATCTCTGTCCAGCTGTGTATAGGCCAGATTAACATGCATCTGATAGTCCGGATATTTTTCCAGAACCTTTTTTCCCTCTGTCATTGCCTGACGCAGAATCCAGTTTCCGAGATCATAGAACAGCGGATCTTCCTCCAGCCACGGAATAAAGTCATTTGGCGGCACATTGCCATATGGCTCTCCCTTCCACCTCAGCAGGGCCTCCATTCCGCTCATCTTCCCTGTTGCGGATGACACCACCGGCTGATAGCACAGGTAAAATTCTCTGCAGCCTTCAGTAATACTGTTTCTGATCCGGTTGATTTTCTCAATCACTGTGCGGTTATCATGAAGATAATCATTCTGCAGTACCACCGGTTCGCCATGATTCTGTTTCTTGGACTCATCCAGTGCATATCTGACGCAGGTATAGATTGCACGGGTATCCACATCAAAATCATCTACTACAGCAATTCCGCCACCGATATCAAGTGCAACCTTCACACCTTCAACTTCCAGTGAATACTTCAGAAAATTTTGAATCTCATGATACAGACTGATAACTGCCTCAGGATCCAGCTGCGTTGTCGCAAAGGCAAATTTGGCGCCTTCCGTCCTGAAAACAATCCCCTTGTCCTTATACTTCACAAGAAGCAGTGCAATCTGCATTAACACTTTATTTCCAAACGTAAATCCGTACAGATTATTGATCTGCAGAAAATTCTGCAATCCGATCAGAAGAACAATATATTTCTGCCTGCTGCTCCTGTAGTTATCCAGCACATTCAGGAAACGCTTCATACTGAACATTCCGGTGACAGGATCAAACACATCTCCCAATGAATGATTGACGATGGTCCCAACGAAAAGCATCCGCTTCCCGTCATTGTCATAAACCACCTTTCCCTTACTGCTGCAGACAATATACTGTCCATCCCCGTTTCTGACACGATATTCTGCCTCATGGAAATCGACTTTTTCATCCATAACCTGCGCCAGATTATCATGGTAAATCTGCCGGTCCTCCGGATGAATTCTTTCTTCCCATATTTTTCC
>CAYMBY010000075.1:0-27715 GCA_964388815.1 uncultured Butyrivibrio sp.
TGCAGCGCGGCGCATGAAGCGCCACTTGCGCAGCAGGATGCATTTGATGAACAGTACTATGCACATATGAATTTTGAAAGTGAGGCAGCGCATGAACTGTGACAGCTGTGTGAATTATGTTTATGATGAGGACGATGAATCCTATAGCTGTATGGTGAACCTGGATGAGGATGAAATGTATCATTTTCTGACAGGGCATTATAAAGAGTGTCCATACTATAAATCTGATGATGAGTATCGTGTTGTCAGGAAACAGATGTAAAAAATATGCAGAACGGGATGACCGGATGCAATAACGGGAAAAGTGAGAAAACTTATGAAGGATCATAAGAGTATTGAAAGCGGGAATATTACGGCATCGCTGGAAGACGATGAACTTCCCTTTGAACGGGAAGAAAAGGTGACCGCGGAGAAACTGAAATTTGAGAGCGGGCGTATTGCCATGGCAACGATTGGCGCGCTGGTATATGCAATCGGAATCAACGGATTCGTTGTTCCGCTGGGACTGTATACCGGGGGAATGCTGGGATACTGTCAGCTGCTGCGAACCCTGCTGGTGAGCTATCTGCACCTGATTCCGGGGTCATTCGATATTTCCGGTATCATTTATTATGCACTGAATATACCGTTGTTTTTCATGGCCAAAAAAAGAATGGGAAAGCTGTACCTGGTCAAGACCGTGATCTGCGTCTCAGAAGTATCTCTGTTCCTGACACTGATTCCGATACCTGCACATACGCTGATCAATGACAGTCTTGCAGAATGCCTGATTGCAGGAATTCTCTGCGGCGGAGGTATTGGCCTGATTCTGAGAATGGGTGCCTGTGATGGCGGTATGGATATTGTTGGAATTCTTCTGATTCGGCGGCATAAGGATTTCAGCGTCGGCAAACTGAGTCTTATCATGAATTTCATTCTGTATGGAATCATGCTGTTTCTGTTTAATGTACAGACGGTGGTTTACTGTCTGATTTATGCTTCAGTCAGTGCAATGGCAGTAGATCAGGTACATTCACAGAATATTAATGTGGAAGTACATATTATTACAAAGCACAGCTGCAGAGCTATGGAAGAAGAGGTGTTTTCAGAGCTGGGCAGAGGGCTTACCAAATGGCAGGCAGTCGGTGCATATACAGAAGAAGGTGAAGAGATGCTGTATGTCATTGTCAACAAATATGAGGTGAATCATTTAAAGAGAATCGTCCACAGCTACGATCCCAAGGCATTTATCGTTGCCAGTACAGGCGTAAATGTAGACGGACATTTCCTGAAACATTTAAGTTAAACACGGGTTCAAAAGGCAGAGGCTGCGAAGCCGCCTCTATTGAAGTGAACTGCCATTGCAGTTCACTTCAATTCATATTTATGCAGTGCTTTCTTGAAGTCGCCTCTGACGAGTGTGGCTACCTGATCGGCAATTTCTGCCGGTTCTTCTTTCATTCCTTTATTAATCCAGTCAATTCCCATGGCAAGTGTGGCAAGCGAATAAAAACGGGCAATGAATTCCTTATGGGAATCAGCGACGTTCATACCGACGGCCTCCTCTTCCACAACCGGATAAATCACATCGTGCAGCGCCTTATACATGAAATGTTCAAGGTAATCCCTGTGGGCGGAACTGTTGACATTGATGACCAGATCCCTGTTGTCGCGCAGACGTTTCAGCACATTGCAGTAGCCTTCCTGCCAGGTGTCAATATCACGGTTGGATGCGAGTGCAGCAGATGCCTCCTGCAGGAAAATCCATTCAATCAGTGCGTAAATGTCCGGAAAATGATAATAGAAGGTCTGTCTCGTAACATGACAGCTTTCTGCAATATCCTTTACCGTAATATGTTCCAGTGTCTTATTCTTGAGCAGTGTTGCCAGAGCTCTCGCAAAATCTTCCCTGATGTCGTGCATAGCGTGTCAGCCTTTCTGCCTGGTTTTTACATATGATGTCGTCTGTTAAAAAATTATACACTTTGATTCGAGTGTGAATTGAAGGTGCACCCTACTGATTTTAATATAAAATCACAGCCGCGGCAAAGAAATATGAAAAAGCGGTAAATAAATTTCAGGAGGTATATATCAATGAATAACTATGAACTTCTTTACAATCCGAAGAAACCTGAAGGTATTGAAAACAGTAAGGCATACGTTGTAGGCGGAGGCCTGGCAGGACTTGCGGCAGCAGCGTTCCTTGTAGATGATGCAGGAATGCCCGGGAAGAACATTACAATTCTGGAAAAGGCAAAGGACGTTGGCGGAAGCATGGATGGTGCCAGAAACGAATTCGGTTATCTGTGCCGGGGCGAACGTGAGATGGAGCCTTATATGGAGTGCCTGTGGTATCTGTTCAGCAAGGTACCGTCACTGGAGCATGAAGGGCGTACCATTCTGGATGATATTGTGGAGTTTAACAGGGATGAGCCGATTCATTCCGAGTGTCGTGTACTTGTGAACTGCGGACAGAGATACAGCAAGGTGCATGATTACAGATTTTCACCAAAAGATATGGCAGACATGCAGAAGTTCCTTCATCTTCCGGAAAAGGAACTGGAAGATAAGACTGTAGCAGATTTCTTTGATCCTTCTTTCTTCAAGAGCAGCTGCTGGGTCAATTTCCACAGCTGTCTGGCATTCAAAACCTATCACAGCGCACTGGAATGCAGAAGATATTTCCAGAGATTTGCACTGGAAGTAAGGCATGAATATCTTGAAGGAATCATTCATACCAAATATGCGGAATATGATTCCATGATCTATCCGCTTCTGAAGTGGCTGACAGATCAGGGCGTTAAGACAGTCTATGACTGCTCTGTCTACGACATTGACATGGATGCGGCCTGCAACACTGCACAGGGAATTCACATGCGCAGAAGCGGGAATGATGAGCATATTGAGATGAGTCCGAAGGATTATGTATTCGTAACCAATGGCTCCATGACAACCAACAGTGCATTTGGCGATAATAAGACAGTAGCACCGACCAATCGGGATACGAAGGATCTCGGAGCGTTTACGCTCTGGATGAATCTGGCCAAAAAGAATGAGAAATTCGGCCATCCGGAAAAGTTTATCGGTCATATCGATAAAACCAAGTGGATGTCCTTCATGCCTACAATTACAGATTATCCGGAACTGGTTTCCCGTATCGAGAAAATGACCGGAAGCAAGGCAGGAACCGGCGGCGCAATCACAATCCTGGATTCCAACTGGGATATGTCGTTCGAACTGCATCATAATCCGTTCTTCCATGACCAGAAACCGAATGAGCAGGTAATGTGGGGCTACGGCCTTTATGGTGAAAAGCCCGGCAACTATGTTAAGAAGCCGATGTGCGAATGCACCGGAGACGAGATTATGACAGAGCTTTTGTATCATCTGGGAATGCTGGATATCAAAGATGAAGTATTGAAGCACAGTTATATTTCAACCTGCATGATGCCGTATGTTACCAGCCAGTTCATGCCGCGTAAAACAACGGATCGTCCGAAAAATGTACCGGATGGCTGCACGAACATCGGCTTCCTGGGACAGTATGTGGAAATTCCGCAGGATGTTGTATTTACCGTTGAAATGAGTGTACGTACCGGACTGGAAGCAGTTTATAAGCTGACAGGAGTGGAAAAGAAGGTACCGGAAGTATATCCGTCCCAGTATGATATCAGATATACAGTTGAGCGTATGAAGAAGTTTGCGGGTAAGACTGCGCAGGAGCCGCTGACAGAGGAAGATCTGCCGCATGTAAAGCTGACAGATATTGCCGATCTGAAGAAGACAGCGCTCCATGCACTGAATGAAATTCCGCCGTATTATCACATGTATCTCGGTCGTGATCAGACCGTGCCGCTGAAAGAATCGGTGCTTCATCCGGAAGCACCGGTCAGCAAAGACTGATCCGTTAAAAAAGCTTTGGCTCTGTATTCAGTACGAATGCAGGACCAAAGCTTTTTTTATCGGATAAAATATTTATTTTGTCTCTCTTGCCTTCTGATGCTTTAAGGATGCTTCTACAAAGCCCTTGAAGAGAGGGTGCGGACGATTCGGACGGGACTTCAGTTCCGGATGTGCCTGCGTTGCAACGAAGAACGGGTGCTCCGGAAGCTCGATCATTTCCACAATACGGCCGTCAGGAGAGATACCGCATAACTTCATGCCGTTTTCTGTCAGGATATTGCGGTAGTCGTTGTTGACTTCGTAACGGTGACGATGGCGCTCATGAATGGTTTCGCTGCCGTACAGTTCATATGCCCTGGAATCCTTGTCCAGAATACACGGATAGGAACCAAGTCTTAAGGTGCCGCCGATATCTTCGACACCGTTCTGGTCAGGCATCAGTGCGATGACAGGATGTGTGGTGTCCGGATTGAATTCAATGGAGTGAGCATCATTATAACCGATGACATCTCTTGCAAATTCAATGATGGACAGCTGCATGCCGAGGCAGAGACCGAGGTATGGTACGTTATTGGTACGTGCATAGCGGATGGCATGAATCATGCCTTCAATGCCACGATCGCCGAAGCCGCCGGGAACGAGGATGCCGTCGACATCCGCAAGCGTTTCCGCAACATTTTCCGAAGTGACGGTTTCCGCATCCACCCATTTGATTTCCACTTCAGTGTGATTAAAGATACCGCCGTGCTTTAATGCTTCTACTACACTGATGTAGGCGTCATGCAGCTGTGTATATTTTCCGACCAGCGCAATGCTGACCTTGTGATCAAGCGAGTAAAGTGTATTCACCATGGAAGTCCAGTCTGTCAGATCCGGTTCCGGACAGGGCAGATGCAGACATTCGCAGGCAACCTGTGCCAGATGCTCTTTTTCCATCATCAGCGGAGCTTCATATAAATATTTCAGATCAAGGTTCTGAAGAACGTGATTGCTCGGAACGTTGCAGAACTGGGCAACCTTGTCTTTCATATCCTGATCGAGTTCCATTTCACTTCTGCAGACGATGACATCGGGCTGAAGTCCCATTCCCTGCATGGTCTTGACGGCCATCTGGGTGGGCTTTGTCTTGAGTTCCTGTGAACAACGCAGATAAGGAATAAGAGAAACGACAATCAGCATGGCATTTTCATGACCGACTTCATGCTGGAACTGTCTGATGGCTTCAAGGAACGGCTGACTTTCAATATCGCCGACGGTTCCGCCGACTTCAATGATGGCAATGCGCGTGTCATTATCGGTAAAGTTACGATAGAAGTGACTCTTGATCTCGTTTGTGATATGAGGAATAACCTGAACGGTACGTCCGCCGTAGTCGCCGCGGCGTTCCTTCTGCAGAACGGACCAGTAAATCTTACCGGTGGTCACATTGGAATTCTTGTCCAGATTTTCATCAATGAAACGTTCATAGTGTCCGAGGTCCAGATCAGTCTCTGTACCGTCATCCGTAACGAATACTTCACCGTGCTGAATCGGGTTCATGGTTCCGGGATCAATATTAATATAAGGATCAAATTTCTGCATGGTTACCTTATACCCGCGGGCTTTCAGCAGACGCCCAAGTGAAGCGGCGGTGATTCCCTTGCCAAGTCCGGAAACGACACCACCAGTTACGAATACATATTTCACTGCCATTGTATGTCCTCCTAAAACATATCAAAAAAAACACAACAAAAAACACAACAAAAAAACATCAACAGATTTTTAACAATAAAAGATATTATATATGCATGTCGTGAGAAAATCTACAAACAATATATCGAAAATATTATATCAGAAAAATGATGGGATAAAATATGGAAAATCATTCGTCTTTACGAATCTTTTAGATTTTACAGTACTTTTTTCACAAATAATGAATTGATTTATCAAATCGCAATCCCTATAATAGGTAATTATATGACGAAAAGTATAGATTGGAAAGATTAAAATGGATAATAATCAGAATCAGAACAGCAATCCGGGCAATGGTTCAGGCGGTCCGGACGGAAATAATAACAACCCGCGCAGACAGAGTCTGCTGGTTCTTCTGGTGGCGGTGCTGGTGACAATGTTCATCATGTCCTATTTCATGCGCTACACGACAGAATCACAGACCAAGGAAATCACGTACAGTGAATTCATCACGGAGCTGAATGACAAGCAAATTGAATCCGTTAAGATTCAGGACGACAGAATTGTCATTACGAAGAAGAGCAGTTCTTCTGCGACAGAGTCCAGCGGGTTCTTTGCTTCGACATCGGCGAAGGAAACGGAATATACAGGAAAGGCTGAGGATGATGATACACTGACCAAGCGTCTGCTTGCGGCAGGAGTGGAAGTCAGCAGTAATGTGCCGGACAGTTCAGGCGTGGTCATTTCCTTCATTGTATATTACATTCTTCCGTTTGTTCTCGTATGGGTGCTGCTGGGGTTTCTGTACCGCAGAATGTCCAAGGGCTCAGGAAGCCCGTTCAATGTCGGGAAGAGTAATGCCAAGGTCTATGTACAGAAGGAGACGGGCGTTACCTTTAAGGATGTTGCAGGCGAGGATGAGGCGAAGGAATCACTTGTCGAAGTCGTGGATTTCCTGCATAATCCCGGAAGATACGTGCAGATCGGTGCAAAGCTGCCCAAGGGAGCACTGCTCGTGGGCCCGCCCGGAACAGGTAAGACACTTCTGGCCAAGGCGGTAGCAGGAGAAGCGCATGTACCGTTCTTTTCTCTTGCAGGCTCTGACTTTATCGAATTGTATGTCGGTGTCGGCGCCAGCCGTGTCAGAGATCTTTTCAAGGAAGCATCCAAGAATGCACCGTGTATTATTTTCATCGATGAAATTGATGCAATCGGCAGAAGCCGTGATTCCAAATTCGGAGGCGGAAACGAGGAACGTGAACAGACGCTGAATCAGCTGCTGTCCGAAATGGATGGATTTGATTCCTCCAAGGGCGTTCTGATTCTCGGTGCAACGAACCGTCCGGAGATTCTGGATAAGGCGCTTCTGCGTCCGGGGCGTTTTGACAGAAGAATTATTGTGGATAAGCCTGATCTCAAAGGCCGTGTGGAAATTCTGAAGGTTCATGCCAAGGATGTCAGGATGGATGAAAGTGTGGATCTTGATGCCATTGCGCTTGCGACAAGCGGTGCAGTCGGATCGGATCTTGCCAATATGATTAATGAAGCAGCCATCAATGCAGTAAAGGCGCACCGTGAGTGTGTATGCCAGCAGGATCTGATGGAGGCGGTAGAACAGGTACTGGTCGGCAAGGAAAAGAAAGACCGCGTACTGAGCAAGGAAGAACGTAAGCTTGTGTCCTATCATGAAGTCGGACATGCACTGATCAGTGCTGTGCAGAAGAATACAGAGCCTGTACAGAAGATTACGATTGTACCAAGAACAATGGGTGCACTCGGATATGTCATGCAGGTACCGGAAGAAGAGAAGTATCTTAAGACAAAAGACGAACTGCATGATGAAATTGTCATCGCACTTGGCGGACGTGCAGCGGAAGAAGTGATTTTCAATACGGTAACCACCGGTGCCGAAAATGATATTGAAAAGGCAACGGAAGAAGCCCGTGATATGATCACCATGTACGGTATGAGCAAAAAGTTCGGTCTGATGCAGCTGGAAACGGTTCAGAACAGATACCTGGACGGCCGCAGAGAGATGAACTGTTCCGATTCCACAGCATCCAAGGTGGATAAGGAAGTCATGAAGCTTCTGGATGAATGCTATACGGAAGCAAAGAAGATTATCAACGAACATCTTGATGCCATGGATAAGCTGGCACAGTTCCTGATCGAGAAGGAAACGATTTCAGGTAAGGAATTCATGAAGATCTACCGTGAAACGGAAGGCATTCCGGAACCTGAAGAAGGCGGGCAGAAAGCTCCGGTCAGAATTTTTGCAACCAGACCGGAATCAGCTGCGGTCGGTGAGAATATTCCGGTGAAAAAACCGGAAGAAAAACATATACCTGATGACGGAGAAAATGCTTCTTTTGAAAAACGCGAGGAAGCACCGCAGGAGAAGCCGTGGGATACCTACGTTCCTCCGTATGTGGCAGAAAACGTGGAACAGAGAATTGAAGCTCCGGCACCGAAAGCCGAAGAACAGAAGCAGCCGGAGAAAGAGGCAGATGACAGTCAGAATGCAGATCATGCAGAAGATCAGTCATCTTCAGGCAGCGGACGCTTCTCTCATACTCCGGATCGCTTTGATCAGAAGTAAAATGAAATCAGCAGTGGCCGTACATGAGATATGTACGGCCACTTTGTCTTTGTGAGGAAAACATGGAGCAGGATAAGTTTGATGTACAGGCAGAACTGAAAAAACTCCCTAACCAGCCCGGAGTCTATATCATGCATGATGCGGATGATACCATCATGTATGTCGGCAAAGCAATTAATCTGCACAACCGGGTCAGATCCTATTTCCGTAAAATCGTGGGAAGAGGGCCGCAGATTGATCAGATGGTCAGTCAGATTGCGCGCTTTGAATATATTGTAACGGATTCGGAACTGGAAGCACTGGTGCTGGAAAACAATCTGATCAAGGAGAACCGTCCAAGATACAACACCATGCTCAAGGATGACAAAACCTATCCGTATATCAAGGTGACAGTCGGGGAGGAATTTCCGAGAATCCTTTTTTCCAGAATCATGAAAAAGGACAGATCCAGATACTATGGTCCCTTTACAAGTGCGGCAGCAGTGAAGGATACAATTGAACTGATCAATAAACTGTACGGACTTCGGACCTGTAACCGGACACTTCCGCGGGATATCGGTCTGGACCGTCCTTGTCTGAATTATCATATGAAAAGGTGTTGCGGTCCCTGTACCGGGTGTATTCCGGCAGAACAGTACAGAGAGAGAATCGATAAGGCACTTGAATTCCTGAATGGAAATTACGGACTGATCATGGATGACCTGACCAGAAAGATGACAGATGCGTCAGATGCCATGGATTATGAGACGGCAGCGCATTACCGCGATCTGCTTAGCAGTGTCCGGATGGTTGCGCAGAAGCAGAAGATGACAGATTCCGCAATGGAAGACAAGGATATCATTGCCATGGCTTCGGATGACAGCGATGCGGTAGTGCAGGTCTTTTTCGTCAGGGACGGCCGGCTGATCGGCAGAGAACATTTCTACATGACACATGTGTCACATAATGAAACCTCAGAAATTCTGCTTAATTTTGTAAAGCAGTTTTATGCAGGAACGCCGTTTATTCCAAGGGAACTGATGCTTCCGGAAGAAATTGACGACATGGATATCATTGAGAAATGGCTGACACAGCGCAAGGGCGGACGTGTCTATATCACGGTTCCGGAACGCGGACAGAAGGAAAAGCTGATGGAGCTTGCGGCGGAAAATGCGGCGCTGATTCTCAGCAAGGATAAGGAACGCCTGAAACGTGAGGAAGGGAGGACCATCGGTGCGGTAAAGGAAATCGGATCCCTTCTGGGAATCCGCGGACTGTCCCGGATGGAAGCCTATGATATCTCCAATATCAGCGGCTTTGCCAATGTCGGTTCGATGGTGGTGTATGAAAAGGGCAGACCCAAGCGGAGTGATTACCGTAAATTCAAGATCCGCTCTGTTACGGGACCGGATGACTATGCCTGCATGAAAGAGGTACTGACCAGAAGACTGATGCACGGGCTGGAAGAGCGGCATGACCTGGAGGTGCGTGATATTGATGCGCAGTATGGCAGCTTTACCAAATTCCCTGACCTGATTCTGATGGACGGCGGGCGTGGCCAGGTGAATATTGCGCTTCAGGTTCTGGACGAGCTGGGAATCCGGATTCCGGTCTGCGGTATGGTCAAGGATGATAATCACAGAACACGCGGACTTTACTATAATAATGTGGAACTGCCGATCAACCGTGATTCGGAAGGGTTTAAGCTGATCACCAGGATACAGGATGAAGCGCACCGTTTTGCAATTGAATATCACAGATCGCTCAGAAGCAAGGCGCAGGTAAAGTCTTCCCTTGACGATATCCCCGGCATCGGGCCGTCGAGGAGAAAAGCGCTGATGCGTCATTTTAAATCCATTGATGATATCCGGAATGCGGAAGTGGAAACGCTGATGGAAGTTCCTGAGATACCGGAGCGCACAGCCCGGCAGATCTATGACTTTTTTCATGGAAAAGAGACAGAACAGGAAACTGAATCTGATTGATTCAGACGGGCAACTATGCTAATATGAACGTGGCTGAGAAGGCAATCGAAGATGCGTTGCATTTTCATATTATGGAGGCGTGGTATGGCAAGTGTAAGTTTAAAGGCGATTATTGAATGGATGAAACTGGATAATCTGACACCCGATCTTGATATCAGCAAGATCCGTATTACACAGCCGGATATCAACAGACCGGCATTGCAGCTTGCGGGGTATTTCGAGCATTTTGAAGCAACACGTTTACAGGTTATCGGTTTTGTAGAATATACTTATATGGAAGGGCTTGCAGAGGAACACAAGAAGGATATCTATAAGGAATTTCTTTCTTTTGATATTCCGGCAGTTGTTTTCTGCAGAGAGCTGGTTCCGGATCCGGTATTCTTAAAGATTGCACAGGAAGAAAAGGTTCCGGTTCTGATGACCAAGAAATCAACTTCCGCAGTGATGGCAGAGATCATCCGCTGGCTGAATGTAAAACTGGCACCGTGCATTTCCATTCACGGCGTACTGGTAGATGTATATGGTGAAGGCGTCCTGATCACCGGAGAGAGCGGAATCGGTAAATCAGAAGCCGCGCTGGAACTGATCAAGAGAGGACATCGTCTGGTATCGGACGATGTGGTGGAACTTCGCAAGGTCAGTGACGAGACACTGATCGGATCAGCACCTGATATCACAAAGCATTTTATTGAACTGCGTGGTATCGGTATTATTGATGTAAAGACACTGTTCGGTGTATCAAGCGTAAGAGATACCAAGAATATTGATCTGGTGATCAAGCTTGAAGAATGGGATAAAGATAAGGAATATGACCGTCTGGGTCTGGAAGAGGAATATACGGAATATCTGGGCAATAAGATTGTCTGCCACAGAATACCGATCCGTCCGGGACGTAATCTGGCAGTAATATGCGAATCAGCTGCAGTCAACCATCGTCAGAAGAAGATGGGATACAATGCAGCACAGGAACTGTACAACCGTGTACAGAATTCGCTGCAGCATAAAAGAGATGAAGATGAGGATGAAGACTGATGAAAAAGTATGCTTTTGGTGTGGACATTGGCGGAACAACAGTAAAAATGGGTCTGTTCAATATGAACGGAGAAGTGCTTGAAGTATGGGAAATCCCTACGGTAACAGAGGATAAAGGCAGCAGAATCCTTCCGGATATTGCAAAGTCCATACGCGGAAAAATTGCGGAAAAAAATCTTTCAGATGATGAGATTTCCGGTGTCGGAATCGGTGCTCCTGGTGCAGTAGACGGTGAAGGCGTGGTTCATCAGGCTGTCAATCTCGGCTGGACAAGATTCAATCTGAAGGAAGAACTTCATTCCATGGTAAAGCTTCCGGTAAAGGCCGGAAATGATGCCAATGTGGCAGCACTCGGAGAAGCCTGGAGAGGCGGCGGAAAGGGCTATGCCAATATGCTGCTGGTAACACTGGGAACAGGTGTCGGCGGCGGAATTATCAATGAAGGAAAGATTTTAAGCGGATCAACAGGATCCGGCGGAGAAATCGGACACATTCATCTGGTTGACGGCGAGCCTGATGCCTGCGGATGCGGCAATCATGGCTGCTTTGAACAGTATGCGAGTGCAACAGGTGCAGTCAGAATCGGCAGAAGAGTACTGGCAGCATCTCAGAAGGAGAGCGTCCTTCGCGGAAAGGATTTCTCCTGCAAGGATATTTTTGATGCAGCAAAGGCCGGAGATGCACTGGCAACTGAAATTGCAAAGCAGTACGGCGAATATCTCGGAAAAGGCCTTGCCATTGTTGCAAGCGTGATCAATCCGGAGATTATCGTGCTGGGCGGCGGTGTTTCCAGATGCGGAGATATGCTGTTTGATCTGCTGAAGCCTTCATTTGAAAAATATGTATTTTCAGGCTGTCGTGATGCGAAATTCGCACTCGCAGAGCTGGGAAATGATGCAGGAATCTATGGCGCTGCAAAGATGGTAATTGAATAAAGATCAGAATTGGAAACGATGAATTTGAATTCAGAAATAACAGAAGCGTTAAAAAAGTTCATACCGGAAGAAAATATTCTGGAGAACGAACCGATGAGCAGGCACACCATGTTCCATGTTGGCGGGCCTGCTGACTGTTTTGTGAGAGTAACGGAAAAAAGCCAGCTGACCGGGGCTGTCAGTCTGCTGAAAAAGGCAGAACAGGATTATTTTATTCTTGGAAACGGGAGTAATCTTCTGGTCTCCGATGCGGGATACAGGGGAGTAATTCTCTGCACGGCAGGCGGAATGAACGGGGTCAGCGTCGAAGACACCGTGATCCGGGCAGAAGCAGGCGCTGCAAATGCAGCGATTGCGGCAGTCGCCAAGGCACATGCACTTACCGGGTTTGAATTTGCAGCCGGGATTCCGGGTACAATCGGCGGCGGAATGGTAATGAATGCCGGTGCATACGGATCAGAGATGGCGAATGTGACGGAAAGCGTTGAAGTATTGAAACAGGATGGCACGGTCTGTACACTTTCCTGTGCACAGATGGAATTCGGCTACCGCCACAGCGTCCTACGCGGCAGCGGTATGGTGGTATTGGCTGTACAGCTGCACCTTCAGCATGGAGATCCGCAGGAGATCGCTGCGCAGATGGAAGAGCTTGCAGCCAGAAGACAGGAGAAGCAGCCGCTGGAATATCCAAGTGCCGGGTCGACGTTCAAACGGCCGGAAGGATATTTTGCCGGCAAGCTGATTATGGATGCCGGACTTAAGGGATTTACCATAGGCGGCGCACAGGTATCGGAGAAACACTGCGGATTTATTATTAACCGCGGCGGTGCAACCGCAGCGGATCTGTATCGTCTGATCTGCCAGGTGCAGGAGCGCGTCCTCCGGCAGTCCGGAGTGAAACTGGAGCCGGAAGTCATTATGCTGGGAGAATTCAGCGAAACTGAAAAATAAGGGAAGCAGAAACGGAAGTCGAGGAGCGGTATGAGATTTGTTATTGTTACGGGAATGAGCGGAAGCGGAAAGTCTACAGCAATTCATATGCTCGAAGATGCAGGATTTTACTGTGTGGATAATCTTCCGATTTCACTGATTCAGAAGTTTGTGGAATTGATTGCGCTCCCTGACAGCGGGATTACCAATGTGGCGCTTGGACTGGATGTAAGGAACGGACAGCGTTTTGAAGAAATGCCGGAAATTATTGACAGGCTGAAGACAAAGGGATTTCCGTGTGAGATCCTGTTCATGGACGCCAGTGACCGGGTGCTTGTGAAAAGATATAAGGAGAGCCGCCGTCTTCATCCTCTTTCGCAGGGCGACCGTGTGGAAGACGGAATCAAGAGGGAACGGGATATTCTTGCAGAAGTAAAGAAAAAGGCAGACTATATCATTGATTCTTCGCAGCTTTTGACCAGAGAACTCAGGGAAGAACTTGACCGGATCTTTGTCAGCAACAAGGAATACAACAGTCTGATGATCACAATCCTTTCCTTCGGTTTCAAATACGGAATTCCTGCGGATGCGGATCTGGTCTTTGATGTCAGGTTCCTGCCGAATCCTTTTTATATTGATGAACTGAGACCGCAGACAGGAAATGACAAGCCGGTTCAGGATTACGTCAAGAGTTTTCCGGAATGCGGAGAGTTCCTGGACAAGCTGACAGATATGCTGAAATTTCTGATCCCGGGTTACGTCAAGGAGGGAAAATATCAGCTGGTGGTGGCAATCGGGTGTACCGGAGGCCAGCACAGAAGTGTAACAATTGCAAATGAACTGTATGAGCGGATGAAGGATCAGGGTGATTACGGCCTGAAGATTTCGCACAGGGATGTAAAGCATGCAGGGTAAAGTGATAAGGTTGAGCTCAGATGTCATTTTCAGGTGAAGTAAAAGAAGAACTGGTAAAGCATACAGGCAGTGCAAGGCATTGTCTGCTCGCGGAACTTGCGGCGATCATGACTGCGTGCGGATATGTTTCGGTGGCGGAGAACGGCGAAATGGCGCTGTTTCTGCAGACTGAGAATGAACTGGTGGTCAGAAAGTGCTTTACAATATTGAAAAAAGCATTTAATATAGATACTGATATTTTGGTGGGAGTGCCTGATAAACACGAAAATGGGCGCATATATAAGCCTTTTCTTGATCAGCAGCGTGAAGTGAGAAGTATTCTGATGGCGCTTCGGATGCTGGATGAAGCAGGTCATCTGCGGAAAACAGAAGAAGGTGTCAACCCGATGCTTGTAAGGAATTCGTGCTGTAAGCGAGCATTCCTCAGGGATTCATTTCTTTGTATCGGATCAATGAGTGATCCCAGAAAATCATATCATCTCGAGTATGTCTGCAGTTGCGAAAAGCATGCAGAAGATCTGCAGGGTCTGCTTAAGACGTTTGATATTGAAGCCAAAATGGTACGGCGAAAGAAGTACTTTGTAGTGTACTTGAAAGAAGGTTCTGAAATTGTAGATCTTCTGAACGTGATGGAAGCGCATGTCAGTCTGATGAATCTGGAGAATCTGCGTATTTATAAAGAGATGCGGAATTCAGTGAACCGGCGTGTTAACTGTGAGGCAGCCAATATTACCAAAACAGTGACAGCAGCATCCAAACAGACGGAAGACATCATATACATTCAGAAACATTACGGATTCAATAACTTACAGGATAACCTGAGACAAATGGCCGAGGTCAGGTTACAGTATCCTGAGGCAACATTGCAGGAACTGGGGCATTTCCTGGATCCGCCCGTTGGCAAGTCAGGTGTGAATCATCGTCTGAGGAAGCTGAGCGAGCTGGCAGACAGGATCCGGTCATAGAGGAGCTCTTTGCAGTAAAGGAGGAATTATGATTAAGAAGTCTATCGAAATCAAATTGCCGCACGGCCTTGAGGCCCGTCCGGTAGCAGAACTGGTACAGCTTGCAAGTAAGTATGACAGCACGGTTCACATTGAGGCACAGTCCAAAAAGGTGAATGCCAAGAGCATCATGGGAATGATGACACTGAACCTGAACAGCGGTGAGAAGATTGATGTAATCGCTGAGGGATCAGATGAGACAGCAGCAGTAGCCGATATGGAAAGTTATCTGCAGGGTGTGAAACACTGACGAAACTGAATTAAAGGGCGGCCTTGCATCGGAAGATGTGGGCCGCCTTTTTGCGCGAATAAGCAGAGCCATGTGGCAGGAGTCGTCTGCATGCTTGCATGCAAAGACGGCGAGTGACATATGGCGAGCAACGCGACCGAGAAACCGGAGGTTTCGAAGGTGGCGTCTGCTTATTCGCAAATATTGGAAAAAGCAATGCGACCACAGGTGGCAGGAGGATGATTATGAAAGACAGAATGCTGTTTATTTATAATCCGCGTGCGGGGAAAGAACGGATTCGCAGTAATCTGCTGGATCTGATCGATATCTTTACCAAGGCAGGATATGAAGTGACTGCGTATCCTACGCAGTATGCAGGAGATGCGACACGTGCGGTAATTGAACGTGATGAGAATTATCAGATGGTCTCCTGCAGCGGAGGAGACGGGACACTCGACGAAGTCGTCAATGGCGTGATGCGCTCCAGTAAGCATATTCCGATCGGCTATGTGCCGGCAGGATCAACCAATGATTTCGCCATGAGCCTCGGAATCCCGGCAGCCATGAAAGCGGCGGCACAGGTGATTACAGATGGAAAGGACTATGCCTGCGATGTGGGAACGCTTAATGGCGAGTGCTTTGTTTATATTGCTGCATTCGGGGTGTTTACGGATGTGTCATATCAGACCAGACAGGATCTGAAAAATGTGCTGGGGCATATGGCCTATCTGATGGAGGGCATGAAGAAGCTGTCTGAAATCCGCTCCTACCATATGAAAGTGACCTACGGGAACACTGTGATTGAAGATGACTTTATCTTCGGAATGGTAACCAATTCCATATCGGTTGGCGGATTCAAGCGGATTACCGGAAAATACGTGGAACTTGATGACGGTGTATTCGAAGTGACACTGATCAAGCTGCCGCATAATATGATCGAACTGAGTAATATCATGGCAGCGCTGATGGACCGTGATATCAATACCAATTACATGTATTGTTTCAAAACGGATCATCTGACCATAGATTCAGGGGAGGAAATTGCCTGGACAAGGGATGGGGAATATGGCGGCGCGCATCGTCATGTGGAAATTGTGAATGAGAATAAGGCATTAACGATCAGAATTCCGCAGTAAACTCTGTGCGTGTTCATAACTTGTTCATAAATAATTAAAAAAACCGTTACCTCAGATTATTGTTTCTTCATTTCTGTTTTATATACTAATAATTGTCAGATGAAACAATACCAATTAAAAAACTTTTTCATAATAATGCCAGATAAACCTAGTTTATCTGGCATCCTCCCTTTTTAGAGATAAATGCAGACAACATCTGCTGAAAAAAGGCGATACCGAAGGAATTACCTCCGGTATCGCCTTTTCTGATTGAAATGAACTGTCTTACATCTTTTCCGGTTCCGGATAGTCCGTTCCGAAAGTTTCCACGGTAACAGTCTGCATGATCTGCGGCTGAAGCGGGCGATCCTGAAAATCAGTCTGGACAGCAGCAATTTTGTTTACAACATCCATGCCTTCTGTAACTTTGCCGAAAGCGGCATACTCGCCGTCAAGGTGAGGAGCGTCCTGGTGCATGATGAAGAACTGTGATCCTGCTGAATCGGGAATCATGGTTCTGGCCATGGACAGAACACCTGCCGAATGCTTTAAGGTGTTTTTGAAACCGTTGGAGGAAAATTCACCCTTGATTTCATAGCCCGGGCCACCCATGCCGGTTCCTTCCGGATCTCCGCCCTGCAGCATGAAGCCGCTGATGACACGGTGGAAGGAAACATGATCATAGAAATGCTTATTGATCAGAGAAATAAAATTATTGACTGTGTTGGGGGCAATTTCAGGATAAAGTTCCGCCTTGATGATATCCCCGTTTTCCATGGTAATTGTTACAACTGGATTCTGAGCCATTTGATACCTCTTTCCAAGACACATGACAGTGCCTTTCCTTCAAAATAATGGTCGATGAAAACCGCAATTTATTATACAATAGAGAGGTGATGTAATCAAATCATCCTCGCAGCCTTTATGAGATGAAAGCCATCCGGGATGATCTATCATTGATATATGAGAGGATAAGGATGCATGCTTAAGCAAGTGATCTTCTGCATACATACCGGCGGAGAACTGGAACAGCCTGTGTGCGGGGCAGCACGGTATCTGCAGCAATGCGGCCTGAAAACGGAAATCTGCCATACGGCAGACGGAGATGGAATCGGCTGTGAAGATGCAATGGAGACCCTCTTTCTGGCTGATGATATGAAAATCATCGAAAAGCTCAGAAAAAGTGGATTTTATGCCATCGGAATTCAGAAATCGGAAGATACGCAGCAGAGATTTTCCGGTGTAAAATATGTGTTTACGGATATTGAGGAAGTTGAAGCTGACTCTTATGAAAAGGCTTTTCAGCGACTGGCAGGGCTTCCGTGGAAAATTCTTGAAACAGACAGATGCATTGTCAGAGAAACCACAGTAAATGATGTGAATGATTTTTACCGGATTTATGCGGATCCGTCCATGACCAGATATATGGAAGGTCTTTTCGGACATCCGGAAGATGAAATCAGATATACAAAAGATTATATTGAAAAAGTATACGGACTTCTGGGATTCGGTGTCTGGACGGTGATTGAAAAGAAAAGCGGAAACGTGATCGGAAGAGCCGGCTTCAGTATACGGAACGGCTTTGACGATGTGGAACTGGGATTCCTGATCGGCGTACCGTGGCAGAAAAAGGGATATGCTACGGAAGTCTGCAGTGCGATCATGGATTATGGAAAAGAAGTGCTGCAGTTCCGGGAAGTACAGACGCTTGTCAAAAAGGAAAATGAAGTTTCGATTCATATCTGTGAAAAGCTGGGATTCCGGAGATATGATGAAGTGGATATAGAGGAAAATATCTATGGGGAAAGCTACCAGAACGGCAGAAGTGTGAACTTCAGCCCGTCACATTACGGTAAGTATGTCCGTCTGATATGGGAGTCAGACAGGCAGAACTAATATATGGAGGTTACAGGAAATGGAAGAAAAGAAATACGTACTTGCTCTGGATCAGGGAACGACAAGTTCACGCTGCATTCTGTTCGACCGCAGCGGCAAAATTGTAAACATGGCGCAAAAGGAGTTCCAGCAGTATTATCCGCAGCCGGGATGGGTAGAACACAATCCGAGAGAGATCTGGTCCTCACAGCTGGCGGTTGCTACGGAAGCAATGGCGACAATCGGTGCGACAGCAGAGCAGATTGCGGCGATCGGAATTACCAATCAGCGTGAAACGACTATTGTATGGGACCGGGAGACCGGAGAACCAGTATATAACGCAATTGTGTGGCAGTGCAGAAGAACCGCGGATCGAATCGAGGAGATCAAAAAGGAAGGCTTTGACCGGATTATCCGCGAGAAAACAGGACTGGTCCCGGATGCATATTTTTCTGCGACCAAGATCGAGTGGATTCTGGATCATGTGGAAGGTGCCAGAAGAAAAGCTGAAGAAGGAAGACTTCTGTTCGGAAATGTGGACAGCTGGCTGATCTGGAATCTCACGAAGGGTGCAATTCATATTACGGATTATACCAATGCTTCCAGAACCATGCTGTTTGATATCCATAAAATGTGCTGGGATGAGGAACTTCTTGCAAAATTCAGAATCCCTGCCAGCATGATGCCGGAGGCAAAGCCTTCAAGCTGTATCTATGGAGATGCAGATCCGTCAGTATTCGGCGGACCGATTCCGATTGCAGGCGCGGCAGGAGATCAGCAGGCAGCGCTGTTCGGACAGTGCTGTTTTGAACCCGGACAGGTAAAGAATACCTATGGAACCGGCGGATTTCTTCTGATGAATACAGGACATGAAGCAATCCGGTCTTCACACGGACTTCTGACAACTGTTGCAGCCGGTATCGGGCCGGAAGTGAATTATGCACTTGAAGGCAGTGTATTTGTTGCCGGAGCAGCGATTCAGTGGCTCAGGGACGAAATGCGCATGGTGAAAACGGCAGCACAGTCGGAAGAATATGCAGATGAGGTGTTTGATACGGCAGGTGTATACGTGGTTCCTGCATTTACGGGAATGGGTGCACCGTACTGGGATCCTTATGCACGCGGTACCGTGGTCGGAATTACCAGAGGCTGCAAGAAGGAACACTTCATCCGGGCAACACTGGAATCCATCTGCTATCAGTCTGCAGATGTCATCCATGCCATGGAAGAGGATGCAGGAGTTCCGCTGAAGGAGCTGCGGGTTGACGGCGGCGCAAGTGCCAATAATTTCCTGATGCACTTCCAGGCCAATATTGTCGGGACAACCGCATATCGTCCGAAATGCATTGAAACAACTGCACTCGGCGCAGCATATCTTGCAGGAATCGCAGTGGGGTACTGGCGGGATATTGATGATGTCAGGATGAACTGGCAGCTGGGCAGAAGATTTGAACCGGATATGCAGGAAGACGAGCGCAGGGCACTGATGAAGGGCTGGAGAAGAGCAGTCAGATGTGCGATTGCATGGAGTCAGGACGACGGGGAATGAGAAAATGCTGAAGGTTTTTCTGGTAGAAGATGAAATCGTAATGCGGGAAGGCATCAAAAAGAATATAGACTGGGAAAAGGAAGGTTTTTCCTTTGCAGGAGAGGCGAGCGATGGGGAGCTCGCCTTTCCGATGATCCAGAAAATACGTCCGGATATTCTGATTACAGATATCCGGATGCCTTTTATGGACGGACTGGAACTGAGCAGACTGGTCAAAAAAGAATTGCCGCAGATCAAGATCATTATCTTAAGCGGCTATGATGAATTCGAATATGCCAAGGAGGCAATCAACATCGGGGTGACGGAATATCTGCTGAAGCCGATGTCCGGAGCGCAGCTTCTTGAAGCGGTACATAAAGTTGCAGAGACGATTCTGGCGGAGAAGGAACAGCAGGATTTCATGGAAACATACAGAAAAGAACGCCAGGAAGCAGTTGCGCTGGAAAAAAGAAATCTGTTCTGTGAACTGATCGATGGAAAATGTGCCATGGCGCAGCTGGTGGAGCGTGGAAAAAATCTGGGGATAAACCTGGCTTCAGAATGTTATGCAATTGTACTGTTTCAGATTCGTCCGCAGGAAGATTCGGAAGCGGTGACGGATGTTTATTCTGAACGTGCGGTCAGCATCATACGTGAGATTGCGACAGCTTTTGCAGACCGGCAGGATATTCAGATGTATGAACAACTGGGAGAGGTTCTGGCTTTTCTGATTATGGCGCAGGATGAAAATCAGATGAAGGAAAGGGAAGAAGGATGTCTGAAAGAACTGGAAACGATCGTACAGAGCTATCCTGATGTGATTTATTATGGCGGTGTCGGTTCTGCCGTCAGGAGAATCAGAGAGGTCAGGCAGTCTTATCAGGAGGCGAACAGGGCTTTTTCACATCGGTTTCTGACGGATGCCAGCAGGATATTCTGGTCAGGTCAGGAGACCTTCAGGCAGACAGATGCGCAGGCAGAAGAGATAGATCTTCAGGAACTGGATATCGGTAAACTGGACCGTCGAATTGTCATGAATTTTCTGCGAAGCGGCAGCATTTCAGATATCGAACATTTTGCTGAGGATTTTCTGAACAGTCTCGGAGAAGAAAATATCAGTTCACTTCTGTTTCGGCAATATATCGTAATGGACCTCTATTTTGCCATTGTTTCCTTTTTGGAATCCATCGGCCTTTCCAAGGAACAGGTGACAGATACCTGCGGAAGATTCAAAGATGGTGCGGCTGCGCTCAGTAGCCTTACGTCAACCAGAGTCTATCTGACAGAACTTCTGGGAAAAGCGATCCGCCAGCGAAACCAGGTATCGGAACGCAAATACAGCAATGTTCTGGAAGAAGCAAAGACGTACATTGAACAGAACTATGCAAATGAAGAAATTTCACTTAATACGGTGGCAGCAAGTGTTAATGTCAGTCCGAACTATTTCAGTACGGTATTCAGTCAGGAAACCGGAGAAACATTTATCGAATATCTGACAGCAGTGCGGATGGAAAAAGCCAAGGAACTCCTTAGAAGCACTGCGCTTAAAAGTTCGGAAATCGGATACCGGATCGGGTACAAGGATCCGCATTATTTCAGCTATCTTTTCAGAAAAACACAGAATATGACGCCGAAGGAATTTCGGATGGACGGTAATTCATAATGTATAAAGAAGGCATCAGAATGCGAAAAAGAAGCCTGAAGAATCATGTGCTGCTTTATATCTGGAGTTCAATTATTCCGCTGGCCGTTCTGGTCATCTGCGGAACGCTGATCATGTATAACTATTATCATCAGTATGACAGAATTGTTTCCAATATTACTTCGGCCAATGAATATAACCTGAGTTTCAAGGAGAACATGGATGAGATCATGTATCAGATCGTCATCGGCTCTGCCAACTGGACCAATTCAGAGGAGAAGCTGAAGGGAAAAGATCCGTATGCGCTTCTGGATGCTGCGCGTGCGGATTTTGAAGCCCTGATGCAGCAGACCGATGATGCAGGGGACCGCAAGCGCCTCAACAGTATCATCAAGCTGATGAATACGCTGGAGGAAAGAGACCGGGATATTACGGATAATGTCCAGGAGGGCGGACATTATGATGAAAATATTTCAATGTTGAATATGAATGTGTATACACTGACATCACTGATTCAGCAGCAGATTCAGGTATATATATCCTATGAAGCATCCAGGATGGAAATCGTAAGGCAGGATGTATCCAGGCAGGTCAGCACCACACTGAGCGGTGTGATGTTACTTCTGGGCTGTATTCTGGCTATTTCCTTCAATGCGTCACGGCAGCTTACCAGAAAGATCATTCACCCGCTGCAGGAGATGTGCAGCGCTACAGAAAAATTCGCACAGGGCGATTTCTCCGTCCGTTTTCCCGTTACCGATACACATAATGAAATAGATACGCTGGCCGAAAGTTTTAACAGCATGGTCGGTGAAATTGCTGAACTTGTAGAAGATATCCGCAGAGAACAGAATCATCAGCGGATGACGGAACTGCGTCTGCTGCAGGCACAGATTAATCCGCATTTCCTGTATAACACGCTGGACACCATCATATGGCTGACGGAATCAGGAGAAAAAGAAGAGGCTGTCGCCATGCTGACAACATTGTCCAGCTTCTTCCGGACGACGCTCAGCAAGGGCAGAGATTTCATTACCGTGGCAGAGGAGGAAGCGCATATCCGAAGCTATCTGGAAATTCAGCAGTTCCGCTATCATGATATTCTGCAGTTTGACATACAGATTCCGGAAGAAATGGATCATTATCAGATCTGCAAGCTGACATTGCAGCCGATTGTGGAAAATGCGCTGTATCACGGAATCAAAAATAAACGCGGCGGCGGCATGGTGACTGTGCGGGGCTGGAAAGACGATGAACGTCTGATTTTTGAGGTTCAGGATAACGGAATCGGAATGACACCGCAGGAACTGGAACATCTGAAAGGACTTATCTCGGGAGAGATTGTGGATGAGGAGCAGCATGGATTCGGTATGGCCAATGTGCAGCAGCGTCTGCAGCTGTATTTCGGAAAAGAGTATGGTGTCAGTGTAAGCAGTGCATATCAGGAAGGAACACTGATCCGTGTGGTGATTCCTGCAATGTCAGAACCGATTTCATAAAAAAACAAACTTTTTTCGTAAGAAAACATCAGTTGAATGCAGGAGTTTCCGGAAGCAGTAAAAAAACAAACTTTTCCGGAAAGAAACTCGGTTTCAGAATACAGGGGAGCTGTCTATAATTACAGACAGTAAGAGCCAATGGGGGCTCGAAAAAAATGGAGGGAATAAAATGAAAAAGAAGGTAATCAGCGCAGCAATGAGTCTGGTGATGGCAGGCGCACTCCTTGCAGGATGCGGCAGCAGTTCATCAGGAACAGCTTCAGAGGGGACATCTTCAGCTGATGCGGCAGCAACCACAGAAGCAGCACAGGCAACAGATGCAGCATCTGCATCCGGCAGCGTGGAAGCCGTAACGACAGACAGCGGACAGACAATCACCGTAGGCTTTTCTCAGGTAGGTGCGGAATCTGACTGGAGAACAGCCAATACAGAATCCATGAAGAGCACATTCAGCGAGGACAACGGATATTCACTGATCTTCGATGATGCACAGCAGAAACAGGAAAATCAGATTACGGCAATCCGTAATTTCATTCAGCAGGAAGTAGATTACATTGTTCTGGCACCGGTAACGGAAACAGGCTGGGACACAGTACTTCAGGAAGCAAAGGATGCCGGAATCCCGGTAATCATTGTAGACCGTATGGTAAATGTTTCTGATGATTCACTCTTTACCGCATGGGTCGGATCAGACTTCCTTGCAGAAGGTAATAAAGCCTGCGAATGGCTCAATGCCTATGCAACCGCAAAGGGAATCAATGCAAAGGATATCCATATTGCAGATATTCAGGGTACAATCGGTGCTTCCGCGCAGATCGGCCGTACAAACGGATTAAATGATGCAGTCAAGAAATACGGATGGGATCTGGTTGCACAGCAGACAGGCGAATTCACACAGGCCAAAGGACAGGAAGTTATGGAGTCCCTGCTGAAGCAGTATGACAATATCAATGTAGTATATTGCGAAAATGATAATGAAGCATTTGGTGCCATTGATGCGCTTACCGCAGCAGGCAAGACCGTAGGAAGTGATATTGCAAACGGACAGGTTATGGTAATGTCCTTTGATTCCACAAATGCCGGTCTGACAGATGTTCTTGGCAAAAAGATCACACTTGATACAGAGTGCAATCCGTTACATGGTCCCCGTGTAGAAGAGATTATCAAGAAACTTCAGGCCGGTCAGACCGTTGATCATCTGATGTATGTAGACGAAGCAATGTTCGCAGTAGATGACACAGTCAAGAGCGTACAGGCTCAGAACTCTGTCGGAGATACAGTAACCTATGATGTAACAGTTGTTACACAGGATGTCATTGACGGAAGAGCATATTGATTCAGACAGGATAAAAAAGCTGTGAGGTGATAAGAGGATGGCGTAAGCAGTACAGTTGCCGCGCCATCCTTTTTTTGAAAAAAGAAGGGAGCGGCTGTCATATGGAGGATCATATTATTCTCTCAATGAAGGGCATCAGCAAGAATTTCCCGGGAGTAAAGGCCCTCTCCAATGTGGATTTCTCTCTCAGAAAAGGCGAAATACATGCACTGATGGGAGAAAACGGGGCGGGAAAATCTACGCTGATCAAAGTCCTGACCGGTGTATATGAACTGGAAACCGGAGAAATACAGATGGACGGCAGAATGATCGTAAACCATTCGCCGCAGGAAGCCCAGCAGAATGCGATCAGTACCGTATATCAGGAAGTCAATCTCTGCCCGAATCTGACGGTGGCGGAGAATCTTTTTATCGGCAGAGAACCCAGGAAAGCGGGATTTATTGACTGGAAGTGCATGAATGCAAAGTCACAGGAACTTCTGCAGCGACTGGACATTGATGCAGAACCTGCCAGAATGCTGGAAGAATGCTCGATTGCCGTGCAGCAGATGATTGCCATTGCACGTGCGGTTGACATGCAGTGCAAGGTGCTGATTCTGGATGAACCGACATCTTCACTGGATGATGATGAGGTGGAAAAATTATTCACTCTGATGCGGAAGCTGCAGTCAGAGGGAGTTGGAATCATATTTGTCACACATTTCCTGGAGCAGGTATACGCGGTCTGCAACCGGATCACAGTCCTGCGCAACGGCGAGCTGGTAGGAGAGTATGAAACAGAGAAACTGCCAAGACTGCAGCTGGTTGCCAAGATGATGGGCAAGGATTTTGATGATCTGGCGGAAATCAGAAGCGAACGCAAGGCGGTGGCAGACAGCAGCGCAGCACCTGTCATTGAGGCGAAAGGACTGCAGCATACGGGGACAATCAGACCGTTTGATCTGACGATCCGTAAAGGCGAATGCATCGGACTGACAGGTCTTCTGGGATCCGGACGGAGTGAACTGGTAAGATCCATCTATGGCGCAGACAGGGCAGACGGAGGCAGGCTTAAGGTAAACGGTAAGGAAGTCAGAATCGGCAAACCGCTGGATGCGATGAAGCTTGGCATGGCATATCTCCCGGAAGACCGGAAAAAGGACGGCATTATAGCAGACCTTTCCGTCAGAGAGAATATCATTATCGCGATGCAGGCCAAAAAAGGCATGTTCCGCCTGATGAGCCGCAAGGAAATGGAAGATGCTGCAGATCGCATGATTGATCTGCTTCAGATCAAGACAGCAAACAGAGAAACGCCGATCGGCAGTCTTTCCGGCGGAAATCAGCAGAAAGTGATTATCGGCAGGTGGCTGATAACCAATCCGGATTATCTGATTCTGGATGAACCGACAAGAGGAATCGATATCGGTACCAAGACAGAAATTCAGAAGCTCGTTTTGCAGCTGGCAGAGGAAGGAAAGGCAGTTACTTTTATTTCTTCCGAAATAGAGGAAATGCTTCGTACCTGTTCAAGAATGGCGGTACTGCGTGACGGACAGAAAGTAGGCGAACTGTCCGGGGAAGAAATGACACAGGCCAATATCATGAAGACAATTGCCGGAAATGAAGTGAAAAAAGAAGAACAGGAGGTGAAGGCACATGAGTAAGAAAAACAGCAGTACGTGGAAAAAAATTGTGCATGCACCACTGTTTATGCCATTGGTATGTCTTGCAGTAGTGCTGCTGATCAACATCGTCAGAACACCGGACTTTTTCTATGTATCCGTTAAGAACGGTGTTCTGTACGGTTATGTGATTGATATCATCAACAGAGGCTCCGAACTGGTCATCCTGGCAGTCGGAATGACACTGGTCACGGCAGCCTCCGGCGGACAGGATATCAGTGTCGGTGCGGTAATGGCGGTAGCGGCGGCCATCTGCTGTCAGATCCTGTCCGGCGGACAGGTAACGACATCCACGCTGGCGGCTCCGATTATCGTGGCGGCAATTGCGGGAATCCTGGCAGCCGGTGTTTGCGGCGCATTTAACGGTTTTCTGGTTGCAAAGCTGGGGATTCAGCCGATGGTGGCAACACTGATCCTGTTTACGGCAGGACGCGGAATTGCACAGCTGATCACGCAGGGGCAGATTACCTATGTCAGAGTGGATTCCTATAAGATTCTGGGGGATCACATCGCAGGGTGTCCGATCCCGATGCCGATTTTCGTGGCAATTGCAGTGGTTCTGGTTGTGCAGATCCTTCTGAAAAAGACGGCACTCGGACTGTATGTGGAAAGCGTCGGAATTAACGGATCCGCTTCAAGGCTTGTAGGACTCAATTCCACCATGATCAGATTCATTACCTATGTGGTATGTGGTCTGCTGGCAGGAATTGCCGGAATCGTTGCTTCCAGCCGTATCTATTCGGCAGATGCCAACAACATCGGGCTGAATATGGAAATGGATGCCATTCTGGCAGTTGCACTCGGCGGAAACAATCTGGGCGGCGGCAAGTTCAATCTGATGGGTTCCATCATTGGTGCATATACGATTCAGGCGCTTACGACGACACTGTATGCCATGGATGTATCGGCAGATCAGCTGCCGGTATATAAGGCAATTGCGGTAATTATCATCGTTGTGCTGCAGAGTCCGGTTTTCCGGAAGAAATTCCAGGCACTCACGCAGAGAAAGGCGGTGGTATCAGATGCACAGTAAAAAGAGATTATCAAATGCGGGATTTTTACTTCTGGTGACCATTGTCCTGTTTGCGGTCATGTATCTGGCGGGAATGATTGTTTTCAAGGATAAAGGCTTTGCCAAGCCGCAGATGTTCCTGAATCTGTTCATATCCAATGCAGGACTGATCGTAATCGGCTGCAGTCTGACAATTGTCATGATCACAGGCGGAATCGATATTTCCGTAGGTTCCGTGACTGCACTGGTATGCATGGTGGTGGCAGATCTGATGGAAAATAAAGGCTGGAATGCCTATGCGGCCCTTGCGGTAGCACTTCTGATCGGGCTGGCATTCGGTGTGGTACAGGGCTACCTGATTTCCTATCTGGAGATACAGCCCTTTATCATTACGCTGGCCGGAATGTTCTTCGGAAGAGGGATGACGGCAATTGTCAGTACGGAGATGATCGCTATCAAGAATACAACGTTTCTGGCCTGGGCCAATGCCAAGATCTATCTTCCGTTCGGTTATACCAATAAAAAGGGAATGTTCATTCACGCGTATATTTATCCGACGGTTGTGGTGGCGCTGATCGTTGTGGTACTGGTTGCGGTCATGCTCAAATACAGTAAATTCGGAAGATCTCTGTATGCCATCGGCGGAAACCAGCAGAGCGCGGTCATGATGGGACTCAATGTCAAAGCCAATAAAATGAGGGCATATGTGCTGGACGGATTTCTGGCAGGCCTTGGCGGATATCTGTTCTGTCTCAACAGCTGTGCCGGATTTGTGGAGCAGGCCAAGGGACTTGAAATGGATGCCATCGCCTCGGCAGTCATTGGCGGGACACTTCTTTCGGGCGGTGTCGGGACCGTAGTCGGAACGCTGTTCGGTGTTCTG
>CAYMBY010000076.1:0-8069 GCA_964388815.1 uncultured Butyrivibrio sp.
TTCGTAGAGAATATGAATACAGCAGAAGTAAGAGAAGATGCACTCCTTGCCAGAATCCGCAGCCGGATTCTAAAGGAACGCGTCAGCAGGGAAGGGAGGCAGGAATATATCATGATGCAGATGTTTTATAACGATGCACTCCGGAAAGGCCGAGAAGAAGGTCGTGAAGAAGGTCGCAGCGAAGGTCGCAGTGAAGGCGAGGATCGCAAGCTGATCAGTCAGGTCTGCCGTAAACTGATAAAGCACAGGAGTGCGGAGCAGATTGCCGAAGCACTTGAGGAAGATCCGGTGCTGATTGCAAAGATTGTTGCTGCGGCACAGCAGTGCGCACCTGATTATGATGAAGATAAGGTGTATGAGGTATTGATGAAAGACTGATCCGGCTTCTGCTTTGACTGATGTGAGAGAGAAAGCGGCCTGTGCGTAAATTCAGAAGGAAGCGGATGACAGATTTGAAAACTTCGGGAGCTTTTTCATGAGAAATGTCAGATACAGGCGGCCTGTGTACAGGTTCAGAAGGGATAAGCCGACAGATGATCAGCCGTTGGGAGATTTCAAAGGCCTGATCATGGATGAGAAGCGGCCTGAATGCAGATTCAGAAGAAATAAGCTGACAGACATCGGAAATACAGCTTCAGGAGGTACACAATCTGAGATAAAGAGCGGCCTGCTGGAAGAATTACAGAGTGCAGGCCGAACAAAGTCAGAAGTGAACCAATAACCTCCGGTTCAAATCAGCAGGGAAGGGAGGCAGGAATATATCATGATGCAGATGTTTTATAATGATGCACTCCGGAAAGGTCGAGAAGAAGGTCGCAGCGAAGGTCGCAGTGAAGGCGAGGATCGCAAGCTGATCAGTCAGGTCTGCCGTAAACTGATAAAGCACAGGAGTGCGGAGCAGATTGCTGAAGCGCTTGAAGAAGATCCGGTGCTGATTGCAAAGATTGTTGCTGCAGCAGAGAAGTGTGCACCTGATTATGATGAAGATAAGGTGTATGAGATGCTGATGAAAGTGAAGCAGTGATCAGGAGGAATGCGAATGGAATTCATACATGAGAAAGAACGGATCTATCAGACAGATGAAAGCGGCAAAGTGATTGCAGAAGTAACTTTTCCGGTCAGAGACGGGATCGCAGTGATTAACCATACGTTTGTGGATGATTCGCTTCGCGGTCAGGGAATTGCCGGGCAGCTGGTGCAGGCAGCGGCAGAGCAGATTCTGCAGGATGGCAATAAAATCCGTGCGACATGTCCATACGCTGTGACATGGTTTGAAAAGCATAAGGAGTATGCACTTGTCTGATCCCTGAGGGGCAGGAGAAAGGGAAATGCAATGATAACGGACAATATCAGACTTTTTACCCAGAGCAGTATCCGAATCGAAGGAAAGTATGTGATCTATGTCGATCCGTTTCATATGAAGACTGCACCATATGATGCAGACGTGATCTTCCTGACGCATGATCATTATGATCATTTCAGTCCGGATGACATTGCCAGAATCATCAAGAGCGATACGAAGATTGTTGCACCGGAAAAGATGGCCGGAAAGGCCAGGACAGTTGTGCCGCCAAAGGGAGAACTGATCCTGGTCCGTCCGGGTGAACGATATGAGATTCCGGGACTGATCATTGAAACGATTCCGGCGTATAATGCCAAAATGCAGTTTCATCCAAAGAGTGCAGGATGGACAGGGTATTGCCTTGAGGAAGATGGACAACGGATCTATATCTCAGGGGACACTGACAATACAAAACAGGCACAGCAGGTGAAGTGTGATGTGGCACTGGTTCCGATCGGCGGTACATTTACGATGGATGCGCATCAGGCTGCGGAGCTGATCAACCGGATACATCCGTGTCTGGCGATTCCGACCCATTATGGCAGCATAGTGGGGAGACCCGAGGATGCGGAGATTTTCAGACAACTTGTGAATTCCGATACGCTGGTAGAAAACAGAATGGAATATTTTGATTGAGAGAGAAAAAAATGACAGGAAAATATCCGGTAATTACGTTGTGCGGAAGCACACGGTTTAAAGATGCATTCATGGAAGTACAGAAAAAGCTGACCCTGGAAGGCGATATTGTTATCAGCGTGGGACTTTTTGGACATTCCGGTGACAGTGAAGTCTGGGAACAGATGGATGAGGGAACACTCACAAAAACCAAGGAAATGCTCGATGACATGCATAAGAGAAAAATTGATATGTCGGACGGAATTTTTGTGATTAATGTGGGTGGTTATATCGGAGAGAGTACAAAGTCAGAAATTGCCTATGCGCTTGCACACGGGAAAAGTGTCCGTTATCTGGAAACATGAATATGGCTGCAAAAAAGGATCTGCCGCAGAGGGCAGATCCTTTTTTTTTGCAGTACGTCTGTATTTAATCGTCGGTCTCGTCGTCTTCGGTTGTGCTGTAAACAGTACGCTTTCTGGCCATTTCATCACTGTCGAGGTATTCGTCGTAAGTACTTCTCTTATCGATCAGAGAACCATCCGGCAGAATTTCCATGATACGGTTGGCAGTTGTTTCAACGACCTGATGATCACGGCAGGCGAAGAGTTCTACGCCGGGGAAACGGATCATGCCTTCATTGAGTGCAGTGATGGATTCCATGTCGAGATGGTTCGTAGGCTCATCGAAAATCAGGCAGTTGGCACCGCTGATCATCATCTTGGACAGCATGCAGCGGACTTTTTCACCACCGGAGAGGATCTTTACCTTTTTGATGCCGTCTTCACCGGCGAACAGCATACGTCCGAGGAAACCTCTGACATAGGTCACATCCTTGACCGGAGAGTAGCCGGTCAGCCAGTCGGAAATAGTCAGATCATTATCAAATTCTTTCGTGTTATCCTTCGGGAAATAAGCCTGGGATGTGGTGACGCCCCACTTAAAGCTTCCTTCGTCAGGCTCCATCTCACCGGTCAGGATCTGGAACAGCACAGTTTTAGCCAGTTCGTTTCCGCCGACAAAGGCAATTTTGTCATCATGCTGGACAACGAAGGAGAGGTGATCAAGGATCTTTTCACCATTAAGAGTCTTCGTGATTCCGTCAACAGTCAGGACTTCATTTCCGATCTCACGATCCGGACGGAAGTCGATATAAGGATATTTACGGCTGGACGGACGCATATTATCCAGTTCGATCTTTTCAAGGGCACGTTTTCTGGAAGTTGCCTGTTTGGATTTGGAAGCATTTGCAGAGAAACGGGAGATGAATTCCTTCAGTTCCTTGATCTTTTCTTCCTTCTTCTTGTTGGCTTCCTTCATCTGACGGATCATCAGCTGACTGGATTCATACCAGAAGTCGTAGTTGCCGGCATACAGCGTGATCTTGCCATAGTCGATATCCGCGATGTGTGTGCAGACCTTATTGAGGAAGTAACGGTCATGGGAGACCACGATTACGGTATTCTCAAAGTTGATGAGGAATTCCTCAAGCCAGCCGATGGCATCGAGATCCAGATGGTTGGTAGGCTCATCGAGCAGCAGAATATCCGGACTTCCGAACAGAGCTCTTGCCAGCAGCACCTTGACTTTTTCCGCACCTGTCAGTTCGCTCATGAGTTTATGATGAAGCTCTGTATCAATGCCCAGGCCGTTTAAGAGACTTTCTGCATCGGATTCAGCTTCCCAGCCGTTCATTTCGGCGAATTCGCCTTCAAGTTCACTGGCACGGATTCCGTCCGCATCGGAGAAATCCGGTTTTGCGTAGATGGCATCTTTTTCCTTCATGATCTCATACAGACGGGCATTACCCATGATAACCGTATCGAGAACCGGGAACGCATCGTATTTGAAGTGATCCTGTTCAAGGAATGACAGACGCTGACCGGGCGTGATGACAACTTCGCCGTTGGTCGTTTCAAGCTGGCCTGACAGAATTTTGAGGAAGGTGGACTTGCCGGCGCCGTTGGCACCGATGATGCCATAGCAGTTGCCTTCCGTGAATTTGATATTTACATCTTCGAAAAGAGCTTTTTTGCCCACACGAAGTGTTACATTATTTGCACTGATCATTAATAAAAACCATGCCTTTCTTTTCTTATTACATTTGAAGGTACCTATTGAATTATATCGGAATAACCTCTTTTTGCAACCCCTAATTACAAATAGAATGGTGATTTGTGACAAATCGGTGCCATATTTTTTTTACATTATTATTACGCTGTGACGGTTGAGAGCAAAAGAAACGGATGATAGAATATTAATGCGGCTGTCTGAGACAGCCATGGGGAAGGGGAACATTTAATTATGAAGCTGAACTATCGTCGTACGATTCTGGTCGGACTTGCATTTCTGTCCATCTGTGTATTCTGGCAGTTTTATGACAATGAGATACCGAAAATTCTGAAAAATACATTCCATCTGGGCGAGACCTGGACGGGTGTGATCATGGCACTGGATAATGTGCTGGCGCTGTTTCTGCTTCCTTTTTTCGGGACACTTTCTGATAAGACACATACGGGAATCGGGAAAAGAATGCCCTATATCCTTCTGGGAACTGCACTTTCGGTGATCTTTCTCATGCTCCTTATCGGTGTCGCAAACCGGCCGGGCAGACTGGTGCTCTTTATCACGATTCTGCTGTGCCTGCTGGTGTCCATGGGAATCTACAGGTCGCCTGCGGTATCGCTGATGCCGGACCTTACGCCTGCACCGCTTCGTTCGAAGGCCAATGCGGTCATCAATCTGATGGGTACGGTCGGTGCAATCTACACGCTGATCATGATCAAGGTATTGTTAAAGGAGCCCGCAGACGGCTCACTTGCCGATTATATGCCGCTGGCACTCAGCATTGTGGTCTGCATGGTCATCACGGTCTGCATCCTGTATCTGACCATTTCTGAAAAAAAGCTGGGGCAGAAGGTCAGAGAGGAATCTGCAGCTTTTGATGCAGCGTCGCAGAAGAACGGGACTGCTCCTGCACAGGCAGATGCCGGAAAAGAAGAAAATGAGGCGGAAAGCACAGAAAGTGCACCGATGCCGGCACCTGTGAAGAAGAGTATGATTTTTCTGCTTCTTTCCGTATTTTTATGGTTTACAGCCTATAATGCGGTAACAACCGCGTTTTCCAGATATGTGGAACAGGTGTGGGATCTTCATAACGGTGCGTATGCGGACTGCCTGATGGTAGCGACGATTGCAGCGGTTCTGAGCTACATTCCGATCGGTCAGATTTCCAGTCATATCGGAAGGAAAAAGACAATTCTCATCGGCGTTGCGCTGATGAGCATCTGCTACCTTGCAGGGTCATTTGTTCCGCATTTCTCGTTCGGCATCAATATCATGTTCGCACTCATCGGCTTTGGCTGGGCGGCAATTAACGTCAATTCCTATCCGATGGTGGTGGAGATGAGCAGGGCCGGGGATATCGGTAAATTTACGGGCACCTATTATACTTTTTCCATGGCAGCGCAAGTGTTCACACCGATTTTTTCCGGATTTTTACTGGAATATGTTTCCTACAGGACATTATTCCCGTATGCATTTGTCTTTTCCACACTGGCATTTATCACCATGCTGATGGTGCATCATGGCGACAGCAGGCCGGTTCCGTCGAAGAGCAGACTGGAAAATTTCGATGTGGATGACTGAATGGAAAGAAGTACACAGCACTTCTTACTTTTTTCATCGGAGATGTAAAATGTGCTTTGAAATCTAACAGTTGTGATTTAATGTGAAAAGGGGTTGCCATAAGAAAAAACGTGTATTAAAATAAGCGAAGGTGTTCTGTAACGATAGCATCAGAAAGTGTCAGTTATAAATGGTTCTGGAGAAAGTTGTTTTAATTGCAGTTGTAATTCTTGCGGTTCTGGTGGTTCTGTATTTTCTTGCAATCATGCCGCGTGTGACGAAAAAGCCCTCACGGGCACCGTTTGTGGGGAGGCTGTATGCGCACAGGGGATTGCACGACAATAAAAGCGATGCTCCCGAGAATTCCATGAAGGCATTTCAGAAGGCTGTAGACGCAGGATATGGAATAGAACTGGATGTCCAGCTGAGTAAAGATGGGATTCCGGTTATTTTCCATGATTTTACACTTGCACGTGTGGCACGTTACCCGAAAGGAACGGAGCCGGCGGATGCTGTCCGCAATGAGGACGGCAGTCTGGGTGTAAAAGGTAAGGTCTGTGACTACACATTTGATGAGCTGGAAACACTTCATCTGATGGATTCCGAAGAAAAGATCCCGACTTTTGAAGAATTTCTGAAGCTGGTGGATGGCAGAGTACCGTTGATTATCGAACTGAAGATTGAGCTTCTGGATATGTCCGTCTGCAGAAAGGCGGATCGGATGCTGCGTGACTATAAGGGACTGTACTGTATTGAGTCCTTTAATCCGCTGGGATTGTTCTGGTATCGCAGAAATCACAGGGAAGTCATGAGAGGGCAGCTGTCAGATGCATTCCACAAAGAAGATCCCGAAGCATTCCGGGGGCCTCTTTATTTTGCGCTTACGAATCTTCTGTTCAATTTTATGACAAAACCGGATTTTGTTGCATATAACTATCATTATGCGGAAAATCTTTCAAGAAGGCTGTGCAGGGGGCTGTTCCATAATGTGGCCGCTGCATGGACGATTAAGGATCAGGCGGCGCTTGATGAAAGCCGCAGGAACTTTGACATCTTCATATTTGACAGTTTTATTCCATCAGACTGAAGTGCTTTTTACTTCATAATGGCAGAGGTTGCGCAGCATCAATGACAGAGGTTGCAGTTTCAATGACAGAGGTTGCGCAGCAACCTCTTATTGAAAGAAGTGCTGCGCACTTCTTTCAATTGATAATTCTCCATATTTGAATATGGGTAATTATATAAAATTAGTAGCATGATGAAAGGATTTACCGATGCAAGAGTCGGTAAGAAAGGGAAGAAAATGGCTAAAAAGTGGGTTTATTTGTTCACTGAAGGAAATGCCGACATGCGTGAGCTCCTTGGTGGTAAGGGCGCTAACCTGGCAGAAATGACTAACTTAGGACTTCCGGTACCGCAGGGCTTTACAATTACTACGGAAGCTTGCACACAGTACTATGAAGACGGAAAACAGATCAATGACGAAATTCAGGCTCAGATCAATGATTACATCGTAAAGATGGAACAGATCACAGGCAAGAAGTTCGGCGATACCAAGAATCCGCTTCTTGTTTCTGTTCGTTCAGGTGCAAGAGCATCCATGCCTGGTATGATGGATACCATCCTCAACCTCGGCTTGAATGAGACCGTTGTGAATACAATCGCAGCTCAGACAGGCAATGAAAGATGGGCTTGGGACTGCTACAGAAGATTTATCCAGATGTATTCTGATGTTGTTATGGAAGTTGGTAAGAAGTATTTCGAAGAGCTGATCGACAAGATGAAGGCTGAAAGAGGAGTTAAGCAGGATATCGAACTGACAGCTGCTGACCTCAAGGAACTGGCTGGCCAGTTCAAGGCTGAATACAAGTCCAAGCTCGGCGAAGCATTCCCGGATGATCCGAAGGAACAGCTGATGGGCGCTATCAAGGCTGTATTCCGTTCATGGGATAACCCGCGTGCTAACGTATATCGTCGTGATAACGATATCCCGTATTCATGGGGAACCGCTGTTAACGTACAGATGATGGCATTCGGTAACTGGTCTGATCAGTCCGGTACCGGTGTTGCATTCACAAGAGATCCTGCTACAGGTGAGAAGAAGCTCATGGGTGAGTTCCTCATCAACGCACAGGGCGAAGACGTAGTTGCAGGTGTTCGTACTCCTATGCCAATCGCTAAGATGGCTGAAGAGTTCCCGGAAGCTTTCGAGCAGTTCCAGAATGTTTGTCTGACACTCGAAAACCACTACAGAGATATGCAGGACATGGAGTTCACTGTTGAAAACAAGAAGCTCTATATGCTCCAGACAAGAAACGGTAAGAGAACAGCCCAGGCTGCTCTTAAAATTGCTTGTGACCTCGTTGACGAGGGCATGAGAACAGAAGAAGAAGCTGTTGCAATGATTGATCCTCGTAACCTTGACACACTTCTTCACCCACAGTTCGATGCTGCTGCTCTTAAGGCTGCTACACCAATCGGTAAG
>CAYMBY010000077.1:0-13668 GCA_964388815.1 uncultured Butyrivibrio sp.
CAGGCACCTTCCGATCAGGCAGCGGCAGACAGTTCCGCTTCCGGAAGTTCTTCTTCCGGTTCTGATTCACAGCAGGGCGGCTTTATGGGTCATGGCGGTCCGCAGGGTGGCGGCCAGATGGGCGGCGGTATGGATGACGGAACAGATGCCAATGCCTATATCAGAATCAGTGGCGGCACCTTATATGTAAATGCTGAAGGCGACGGAATTGATTCCAACGGTATGCTGTATGTGGACGGCGGGACAGTAACCGTAGACGGACCGACAGAAGCGAATAACGGAGCACTGGATTACGGCACAGGTGCAGAAATCACAGGAGGAACAGTGATTGCAGCAGGAAGTTCGGGAATGGCGACCAGTTTTGAAGATTCTTCCACGCAGTATTCCATCCTTTATAATTTTGATTCCACACTGGATGCAGGTACAGAAGTTACACTGACAGATGCAGGCGGCAATGAAGTCATGAGCTATACACCGACGAAATCCTTCTCATCTGTTGTATTCAGCAGCAGCGAACTGGCAGCAGGGGATTACACAATTACCGCAGGAGATACTACAGAAAAGATCACCGTCAGCAGCGTGGCAACAACTGCAGGGACAACGAGCAGCATGGGCGGCGGTCAGATGGGCGGCGGTAAGGGCGGCCCCGGAAAGATGGACGGACAGGGTGGTCCCGGACAGACACAGAGTGCAGGCACAGACAGCAGTACATCAGATTCTGCGGCAGCATCTTCCTCTGCAGGCTGATGGATTGATCCATATTGAAAAAAATAGATTTCAAAGCGTTTTGAAACGGCCGGCACATCAGAAATGTGCCGGCCGTTTTCCATTGTCATAGTATCTGCATTTTTACTACCTCAGAAAACGAAAAGTAGTATAGCATGGAGAGCCTTTCTGTGATATATCAGAAGTAAGGAACTGGAAACTTACACCATTTCAGGCAGACGCTTATGGAGGATTACATTATGTGGACAGAAGTTATTGCGATCGTATTATCAATTATTTTTATCGGAGGTTCATCATTTGGTGCAGAGAATCTTCTGAACGTGTTCAGCTGGGTGATTGATATCCCGTCTCTGGTTGCCATACTGATTCTCTCCATTCCGATTCTCGTCAGAAAAGGCATGTGGAAAGATTTCACAAGAGCATTTAAAATGATGAATAAGAAATACAGTTGCAGCATTGCAGATATGAAACGTTCACAGGATGCGATTGAATTTGCACAGAAGCAGATTATGTATGCGGGAATCATTACCTTTATTCTGGGCGTAATCGCCATCTGCGGTCATATTGATGATCTGTCAGCGGTCGGGCCGAACATGGCGGTTGCAATTATTTCGGTTCTGTACACTGCATTTCTGGAACTGCTGCTGTTACCGGTTCAGGTGGAAATCAAGGGCAGGATTATTGACTATATGGAAGGGGAATAATTCGTGAAGAGACGTTTCGGCGCGCTGATTCTGGATCTTCTGTACATTCTGCTGGTGGCAGGCGTTCTCCTGATTAATATGAGAGTTCTGCCGGGCAGTACACAGCGCCTTATGGTAAATATGGAGGTACTGATATTCGCTGTCCCGGCGTTTCTGATTCTGACCTTCTGGACGCATCGGATCAATAACGATAAAGCCGGGACGGGAGAAGGTACAGCAAGTGACAGCACAGAAGGACAAAGAGAAGAGCAGCCTGACATACTGCAGCTGGAGAACAGCGGACTTTCCCGGCGTGAACAGGAGGTCGCATTGCTTCTGTACCGTGGTTATACCAACCGCCAGATCGGAGAAGAGCTGTATATTGCAGAGACAACAGTAAAAAAACATGTGTCTCATATTTATGAAAAGCTGCAGGTGCAGAGCAGAAAAGAGTTCAGAGAAAAAATGGAGAAAGAAAAAATCCATGATTGAAAACAGAACAGACGCAAAGGCAGAAATTGCAGATCTTGTCAGAAATCTTCCGGGAAGTCTGTTACAGGTATATGCCGGCGGTGAGAATGTTTCCGTGAGCGGGATCTCACCGCTTTTTCTTGTGCTGCGATTTCCGCAGGGTGAAACAGTTCCGGAACGTGTGGATCTGGATCTTCACTATCTGGATTTCAGGGCACGCAGATATGAGGAGCGGCGCTTTTTACAGGTGGAGCTGGAATCCGCAGATGACAGAGGCGACTGCCTGGAGGCGGTTTACCGGATTCCTGAGAAGGAATTTGCAGCGGTTTATGACTTTGTAACCTGTCAGTATGCGAATTATATCCGTTGCAGAGCCGGTGCAGTGGATAACTCTTTTTCGAAGGAGCTTGCAGGATATCCGTATGAAGAAGATGCGCAGATGACAGAAAGCGCGCAGGCGTGGTATGCGGCAAGGAAAAAGCGCATGGAGCAGCTGTATCAGGAGGTGCGGCATCTGACCGCAGGGGGCAGGGAGCGCGTATATCTCGGCAGTCAGTTCTGCCACATGCTGGTTCCTTCCTGGAAGGAGCTGCAGGGGCAGATGGAAGAAATGAAAACGGCAGGACATCCGATCACCCTCTGTCTTCCTTACCTTTCTGAAAGCCGGGTGTTTCAGGTGCAGAAGCTGCTGCATTCAGTATATGACTGGTGCCGGCAGCAGGGGGAACATATCGAAGTTCTGTATAATGATTATGGTTACGAGGATACGCAGACATTTGACTGCCTGCAGAGTGCAGATCTTTTTACATGGCACAGAGGTGCACTTCTGGATAAAACCAAAAAGGATCCGAGGCTGAAATATCATATGTCTGCCGGAGATCCGCCCCTGCAGATGGAGCGGGATGCTGATGATACCGGAACAGTTTACCTGCCGTTTTACCGGATCAGTACTTCCCAGTACTGCACACTTCGTGCGCTTGTGCAAAAAGGAGACAGGGCCCGGCAGAGCGAGGTTTTCTCCTGTGAGGGGCTGTGCCGGAAGTATGTGTGCATTTACCCGGAGCATCTGAATCTGCTGGGGATCGGGAACAGTCTGTGGTCGGTCGAAGAGCGGCTTCTGGAAGACCCGTCGCGTCTCACAGAATATGTACGGCAGCATCATGTGAAACGGATTGTCTGGAATCTGTCCCTTTTGCCGGGGCTTTCGGGACAGCAGGAGAAATACTTCTTTTCAGGGGAGGTCCGGGGATGAAAATTACAGCAGGGATGGGAGATCTGGAAGATTTCAGGCTGCTGGCGGAAGCAGGTGCGGAGGAAGTGTTTACCGGATTTGTGCCGCCGGAATGGGATATGACGCTGCTGGAAGCGCTGAACCGGAGAGAAGTCTTTTTTTATCATGTAAATCTCTGTTCCTACGGGGACATGAAGATTTTAAGACGCATGGCGGATGCAGGGGGCGTCCGTGTGAGTGTTACCTTTAATTCGCCGGCATATGCACCGGAGCATCTGGAAAAAATTGCAGGAATCATCGGCAGGCTCTGCAGGATCGGATTTCATGACTTTATCATTGCGGATCTGTCGCTGATCCGGTATCTGGACGAACATCCGGTGAGCAGCTGTCCGGTAAGGGTTCACATCAGCGGAGAGATCGGGGAATGGAACAGCGCGCTTCTGCGGGTTCTGAAAAGAGATTATTTCCGGCACGGAAACGTCAGCTTTGACCGTCTTATTTTTCACCGGAAGATGACGACAGAAGATATGCGCAGCATCATGAAGACCGGACGGGAACTTTTTCCGGAACTGACATATGAAGCATTTATCTTAAATGAAATGTGTCATTTTACCGGGGGATTCTGCAATTCGCTGCACTGCGATGAGATGGCTCCGATCTGCCACCTCCCGTACAGACTGTCCCCGCTGCCGGATACCTTCCGGAAGGAAACGGAAGCTGATCCGGAAGACGAGGACGGGGAGACGGCGGTTCCCGGCCTGGACGGGTGCGGGCTGTGCGCTCTGTACCGGATGAATCAGATCGGTATGGATGTTCTGAAGCTGGTCGGAAGAGGCAGAAGCGGTGAGGGTATGGCAGAAGATATCCGGGTGGTGAAAAGGGCGCTCGCGCTGTGCAGGGAATCAGAAGATGAAGTACAGTATATCCGGCGTATGAAGGAAGCGCTGTTCCCGGATGGATGCGCAGGAGTGTGTTATTACGCAGAAGATCGGGTCAAAAAATGTAATGCAGAGTAAAAAAGCTGTACAACCGCAGATCTGCGCGCTGTACAGCTTTTTTATACAGAGATTGTGAAGCAATTACAAAACCCGTGAAGCGGGTTCATTTCCAATGATCAGCCGGCATCTTCGAACTGTGAATTGTACAGATCCGCATAGAAGCCGCCCTTTGCAAGGAGGTCGTCATGCGTGCCCTGCTCGATGATGTCACCGTTATTCATGACAAGGATCAGGTCTGCATTACGGATGGTGGAAAGACGGTGCGCGATGATGAAGCTGGTACGGCCGCGCATCAGGTTGTCCATGGCCTTCTGGATCCGGATTTCGGTTCTGGTATCTACGGAGGAGGTTGCCTCATCCAGGATCAGCACTCTGTTGTCTGCAAGGATTGCTCTTGCGATGGTCAGCAGCTGTTTCTGTCCCTGTGATACGTTACTGGCATCCTCGTTCAGCTCCATCTGGTAGCCGCCCGGAAGTGTCTGGATGAAATGATCTGCGTGGGCTGCCTTTGCAGCGGCGATGACTTCTTCATCTGTGGCATCCAGTCTGCCGTAGCGGATGTTCTCCATGATTGTACCCTGGAAGAGCCAGGTATCCTGCAGTACCATACCGAAAGCGTCACGCAGTGCATGCCGGTCGAAATCCCGGATGTCGATGCCGTCCAGTTTAATGGCACCTGCCTGTACATCATAGAAGCGCATCAGAAGTTTGACCATGGTGGTTTTGCCGGCACCGGTCGGTCCTACAATAGCGATCTTCTGGCCCGGTTTTACGTCTGCACTGAAATCGTGAATGATGACCTGATCCGGGTTGTAGCCGAAGCGTACATGATCAAAGGAGACAGCGCCGTCGAAATGGTCAGGCGCAGCAGCATTTTCGGGAGCAGGCTCTTCCTCTTTTTCCTCAAGGAATGCAAATACACGTTCTGCGGCTGCCGCCATGGACTGCACCTGGTTAATGACCTGGGCGATCTGCTGCAGAGGCTGCGTGAAGTTACGTACGTACTGAATGAATGCCTGGATATCACCGATGGTGATCACGCCTTTGATGGCGAGAAGTCCGCCGGAAAGTGCCACACCTGCATAACCGAGGTTTCCTACGAACATCATGACCGGCTGCATCATTCCGGAGAGGAACTGCGATTTCCATGCGGAATCGTACAGGATATTATTTGTTTTACGGAAGGAATCAATGGTCTCCTGCTCTTTATGGAAGAGCTTGATGACCTGATGGCCGCCGTAGGTTTCTTCTACCTGACCGTTGATGTGTCCGAGGTATTCCTGCTGCGTCTGGAAATATTTCTGTGAACGCTTCATGACAAAGGTCAGGAGTCCTGCGGAGATCGGCAGCAGAATCAGTGCGATCAGCGTCATCAGAGGAGAAATTGTCAGCATCATGATCAGTACACCGACCAGTGTGGTGACGGAAGTGATGATCTGCGTCACGCTCTGATTTAATCCCGTACCGAAGGTATCGACATCGTTGGTGATGCGAGAGAGTACTTCGCCGTAGGTACGGCTTTCAAAATACTGCATCGGCATGCGGTTGATCTTCTTTGAGATATCCTTGCGCAGGCGGTAGCAGATTTTCTGCGAGATGCCGGTCATCAGCCATCCCTGAATGAAATTGAAGATGGCGCTTCCAAGATACAGAAGCAGGACGAACATCAGAATCTTTCCGATATAGGTGAAATCGATTCCGCCGGTTCCGGCGATTTTTTTCATCAGTCCTTCCGAAAGGGCAGTGGTTGCCTTGCCGAGGATTTTGGGGCCGATGACACTGAATACAGTCGAGAAGATGGCAAAAATACCGACCAGAAGAATCGGGAGTTTATAACTGCCAAGGTATGAGAGTATTTTCTTCAGGGAGCCTTTCAGGTCCTTGGGCTTTTCTACGGCGCCAACCGGGCCATGTCCCATGGGACCACGGGCAATGGGCTTTCTTGGCGCTTCATTGTTCATATTCTGCTCACTCATGCGCAGTCACCTCCTTTACGTTCTTTTTCAAGTTCAGATGCAGAAAGCTGTGAAGTTGCGATCTGCTGATATACTTCGCAGCTTTCCATCAGCTGCGCATGTGTTCCTTTTCCGACAAGGCGTCCTTCATCCAGAACCAGAATCTGGTCGGCATGGAGGATTGTGCTGATTCGCTGGGCTACAATGATCACGGTTTTATTCTTTACACGTTCTGAAAGCGCATGACGGAGCCGGGCATCCGTCTTGAGATCCAGTGCGGAGAAGCTGTCATCAAATACATAGATCTGCGGATTCTTGGCAATGGCTCTGGCAATCGACAGACGCTGCTTCTGACCGCCCGAGACGTTATTACCGCCCTGTGAAATCGGGCTTTCAATGCCGTCAGCTTTCTCCTGGACGAATTCAGATGCCTGTGCGATTTCAATGGCATCTTTCAGCTGTGCATCCGTTGCCCCCTGATTACCGAAGCGCAGATTGGATGCGATGGTGCCGGAGAAAAGATTGCCCTTCTGCGGAACAAATCCGATTTCTCCGCGCAGGTCTCCAAGGGAGAGGCTGCGGATGTCCACGCCGTCCAGCGTGATTTCGCCGCCGGTGATGTCATACAGCCTTGGAATCAGGCTGACAAGCGTTGACTTGCCGCAGCCGGTTGAACCGATAATTGCGGTTGTCTGACCGGGGAGTGCGGTAAAATCAATATCACTCAGGGCATCTGTTTCACCGCCCGGATAGCGGAAGTTTACATGATGAAAGGCAATTGTGCCTTTTGCATCTGTTTCCGGAAGAACGGAAGGGGAAGCAGGATCTGTAATGGTGGACTTCATCTGAATGACTTCATCAATACGTTCTGAGGCAACGACGGCTCTTGGCAGCATGATGGACAGCATTGTCAGCATCAGGAAGGAGGTGACGATCATCATGGCATAGGTAATGAAGGCAGTCATGGCGCCGACCTGCATGACACCGGCATCAATTCTGTGTCCTGCCACCCAGACGATCAGAATGGACAGACCGTTCATGATCAGCATCATTACCGGCATCATGAAAGTCATGACACGGTTGGTGAAAAGAGTGGTCTTTGTCAGTGCGACATTTGCCTCATCGAAGCGTTCCTCTTCGCGTTTCTCTCTTCCGAAAGCACGGATAACGGAGATACCGGTCAGAATTTCGCGGGATACCAGATTAACACGGTCCACGAGTTTCTGCATGAGCTTGAACTTCGGCATTGCAATTGTCATCAGCAGTCCGACAACGCCGAGGATGACGATAATGGCAAGGCCGATGACCCATCCCATACCGGCACCGGTTCCTGCCACACGGATCAGGCCGCCGATTCCCAGAATCGGTGCGTAGATGATCATGCGAAGGAGCATGGTCAGAACCATCTGCACCTGCTGTACATCATTGGTGGATCTTGTAATTAATGATGCGGTTGAGAAATGATCCATTTCCGCACCGGAGAAGCTGATGACATTCGTAAATACCTGATCACGCAGCGTCCTGCCGACACCGGCACCGATACGGGCGGCAAAGAAGCCGACCATCACTGCAACGGCTGCCTGAAGGAGTGCAAGCAGTACCATCTGCAGACCTTTCTGCATCAGATAACCGGTCTGGATGCTGTTCATGTCCATGCCGGCTTCTTTATCACAGCGTACGGCAAAGGCAACGCCCATGGAGGAAGCGAGTGTGCTGCCCATGGTATCAAGCGTTTTCTGCGTCTGCGTGCGGACCTGTGACAGCAGATCATCCGGAAGCTGCCTTGCCTGTGCCATCTGCAGAAACAGCGGACGGATATCCGTATAGCCGTCAACTGCCTTCAGAGAGGAGAACGCCTGCATCATGGCTGCATTCTGTGCAGAAGCTGCTTTACCGGAGGCAGAGCTGTTTCCTGCACTTCCCGTGCCGGAGGCAAAGGATGATTCAATGCTCTTAAGCTGTGCGTCGCTGACGTGGGACATTTCATAATCCACGAGCAGCGGAATACGAAGTTCACTGTCCAGTGTGTCCCAGTTCTTTATGGAATCGGCGGTCAGCGTATAAACGGTATCGTCTGCAATGGCGGCAGAGGAGGTACCGGTGGCAGCCTGCGTATCTGTCAGCTCCTGACCGTAGGCATCTGCCCAGATCTGTTTCTCGGAATCGGTCATGAACAGAAGCGCGGTCTGAAATTCAGACGCGGTAACGGACTGCGGCAGTGTGTGTGAGATACCGCTGTTCTGAATGCCGACGTCGATGATATCGGAAGTAAAGGCCGGAAGAGAGAGGTCACAGAAGGCCTGCACGAAGAGCAGGGCCAGGATGAGAATGACCGACTTCCAGTATGGGGCGAGGTTCTTGAATATCTTTCCCATAAATAAGGGTTCCTTTCTGCCTGAGAATCAGGCGGTAAAAAAGTTATTTCTCAGAAGTTTCAGAGTTTTCAGAATTCATCTGTGCCATGGAATCGCTGACGGCCTGATAGAGCTTATTGAGTCCGTCGACAATCTTATCGATTTCTTCTACGGGCAGTCGCTCGACGATCAGATCAAACATCCGCTGTGTCTGCTCCAGAATCTGTGTGATCTTTTCCTTTCCTGGCTGTGTGAGCAGTGCAAGCGTGTAACGCCTGTCGTCAGGATCCTGTATCCGCAGGATACAGCCCTGGCGCTCAAGCTCTTTCAGAGACCTCGAGATCGCGGCCTTCATCATGTGAGAATTTTCAGAGAGGGTGGACACCGGCATACCTTCCTCATCCGGATGCTTCTGCATATAGGAATGAATCTGCATCAGAACGCGGATTTCAGAACGGTTCATTCCGCAGGCTGCCGTTTCCGGAGATTTCATGGTATGAAACTGGCGAAATGCGCGCAGCAGACGCTCCTCCTCTGCAGTCAGATGTATTTCGCTTTCAAAGAAGCCTTTCCCGGATCTGCCCTCATCATGATTCATAATTCTGTGTCACCTCATAATCAAAAAATAATAAACGTTGTTAACTGTTAACGATGTTAAATATTAGCGCGAAGTATGCAGAGTGTCAATAGACTTTAGAGATTGTTTAGAAATACCGTTTCAGACGGCTTTTTTCTTTGTTTTTACGGGAAGCGTCACGATGAAACGGATCATATGATCCCCGTCGCGCTGCGCGATGATACTGCCGCCGTGGGAAGTGGCAATGGCCCGTGCCACGGACAGACCGATGCCATAACCGCCGGTCTGACGGCTTCTGGAGGAATCAGCCCTGTAGAAACGGTCAAAGAGACGGTCAAGATTGCCGTCCGGGATGCAGTCGCAGGTATTGGAGACTTCAAAGGTAATCAGATTTTTATCCTGGGACAGATGCACCTGAATGCTGCCCTGATCGGAAGAATATTTGATGGCATTATCGATCAGCAGGGAGGCAAGCTGATGAATGGAGTTCTTATCTCCGGTGCAGTGAATGTCCGGATCGATCTGTACGGTATATTTTTTGTCTGCGGATTCAGCAACTGCGGCAAAAGAGTCCGCGGCTTCATGAACGGTATCACTCAGGTTGAGATCCGAGAATACAAGGTGAATGGTTTCCTCTTCCATACGGGAGAGTGTCAGCATGTTTTTAACCAGTCCGGTCATGCGTTTGATCTGATTGCGGACGCTCTGGGTCCACTCGTTCGGACCGGATTCCAGTTCCAGTACGTCAATATTGGCAGAAATTACTGCCAGAGGCGTTTTCAGTTCATGTCCTGCATCCGTAATGAAGCGTTTCTGCTTCTCCAGAGACTCCACAACGGGCGCAACGGCCTTGCCGGAGAGCAGGTATACCAGGACAAACATGGCGGCCAGACATAAGAGTCCCAGCAGAAGAGAATTCAGTAAAAGAGAATATGCATTATAGAAGCCGGAACTGCAGTCTGTAAAAATGACAAACGTACTTCCGTCATCTTTCTGCGTGCACATATAGCGGTAGGTGCTGTAGAAACCGCTGGTATGTCCGGAAGAAACAACGCTCTGCGCATAGGAAACGGCATCCGAAGAGGAAATGGCGGCAATATGTCCGGTGTTGATTTCTGTTGCGGACGCATTTTTATCCAGTCTGACCCAGAAATACCGTGTCTCATAGGGAGCCTCCATCGTGCGGTTATAGCCGATAAAACTGTAGTTCATGAAGGACTGGTTCTGCGTATTCTGCGCTGGATCCGGAGGTGACATTTTATTTTTATCGAATCTGGGAAAAGAGCCGTTATTGTCCGTCAGGATCTGCAGCATTTCATCCGCATGCTGTGTGATCTGCACGACATTGAATATGTTGATGACGCCGATCAGGCCGATCAGAATGACCAGAAGAGCGCTCATGGCGGTAATTACAAATTTACGACGCAGTTTTTTGACCATAGGTAGAACCTCCGCTTATGGAAAAAGAAGACTCCGGATAACCGGCTTATGAAATGATTTCGTGAATTGAGTAGCCAAGGCCTCTTGATGCCTTGATTTCAGCAGTGGCATTTAAGGAAGCCAGTTTTTTTCTGAGGTTGGAGATATAGACCCAGACAACATTGACATCAGCGTCTCCGTCGGCCCAGATATGATCCATGAAGGTATCTACGGAGATGACGCGCCCGGGGGTGGTCATCAGCATTTCCATCATCTGGAATTCACGTCCTGCAAGGCGGACCGGTTCATGATCAGGGGTAGACAGTTCGAAACTGGAGCGGTCGAGACTTAAGTTTCCGCAGGCGAGATTGGGCTGTGCAAATTCTTCCTTACGTCTTGTCATTGCGCGGATTCTTGCAAGGAGCTCTCTCATGTCAAAGGGCTTGGTCAGATAATCGTCTGCACCAAGGTCAAGGCCCTTGATCCTGTCATCAATTTCACTTTTGGCGGTCAGAAACAGAACGGGTGTGGAGATGTTTTTTTCTCTGAGATGCTTTAAAACCTCTGTCCCTTCCATACCGGGCATCATGATATCAAGGATGATGCCGTCATATTCTCCGGACAGGCCGTAATCAAGGGCGTCAGTGCCGTTATAAACCGCGTCCACCGTGTAATTGCTGTGTTTTAAAATTGCAACCAGTGCATTGGACAGTTCTTCTTCATCTTCTGCCAGTAACAGTCTCATTGTCTCGAATCCTTTCCGATGTGAATCAGGTGATTTACATATACCTTAAGTTTATCACAACGGAGTACGGTAAAGTGTGAAAAAACGGAGATTTTTATGGCCGGGACAAAAATCACGGACTTGAAAAAGTATGCAGCCGGCTTCATACTGTTGTAAGTGTACTGCAGGCGGAAAAAGGCAGATACAGAAAGATAAAGAAGGCGAACAGAAATTATGATGGATAAAATTCAGGAAGAAATGATTGAACGATTAATGCAGGAAGAAATCAGTGCGCAGCATATTGCAGGTGCAAATGTGCTGGTATCTGTCAAAGGAAATGTCATTTATCAGAACAGCTTCGGTATGGCGGACCGGGAAAAAAACATGCCGATGCGCAGGGATACCATTTTCAAAATGTTCTCCATGAGCAAGATGGCGACGGCAGCAGCTGCAATGCTTCTGTTTGAGCGGGGCAGGATAGATCTGTATGATCCGGTGGAAAATTATCTGGAGGGCTTTAAGAATCCGATCGTCTATGATGAGAACGGCGGACATCCGGCACAGCATAAGATGCTGATCCGGGATCTTCTGAACATGACAGGCGGACTGTCCTATCCGGAGGAGACAAACGGTGCCACACGTGCAACCGATGCGCTTTTCAAAGAAATTGTAAAAGAGCAGGAGAACGGGAAAACAACGCCTACGGTAGAAATGGCGAACCGCATCGGGCAGCTTCCGCTTGGCTTTGAACCCGGAACAGCGTGGAAATACGGAACCAGTGCGGATGTCATGGGTGCCATTGTCGAAGTGGTATCCGGGATGAGATTCGGCGAATTCCTGCGCAGGGAGATCTTTGAGCCTGTCGGCATGACGGATACCGGATTCTATGTACCTGCGGAGAAAATGAACCGTCTGGCTATGACCTATCGTCATATTGACGGCGAGGGCACAGCACCGGACAGACTGGAAACATTTACAGACAATCACCTTGGCATGGAAGGATATGAAAAAGCGCCGTCCTTTGAATCAGGCGGCGCAGGACTTACTTCGACCATTGAAGATTACAGGAAATTCGGCCAGATGCTTTTGAACGAAGGAACGACGATCGAGGGAAGACGGATTCTCGGAAGAGAAACCGTGCGGTTCTTAAGATCCAATCAGCTGACTGCGCAGTTGATCGACAGTATGGGCTGGGAGTCACTTCGCGGCTATGGCTATGGTAACTTCAACCGTGTGCTGCTGGATCCGGCAGCGGCGGGAAGTAATGCACCGGCCGGAGAATACGGATGGGACGGCTGGCTTGGCACATATATTACGCTGGATCCCACGAATGATTTTCTTTTTGAATACTTCATTCAGCTGTGCGATGCAGGAACCACACCGGTAACCAGAAAGCTCCGCGCGATCGCCTACGGAATGTTATGATGCATCTGCAAGCAGAACATCCGCATTCCCTTCTTCGTAATAATAATCCAGAAGCAGTCCTACCACATGTGTGTAGCTGACCTTTCCGGAGGAGACGCCGTTGACCTTCAGGTTGGTGTCAACAAAGGTACTGGCAGCTGCTCTGACGGTTTCTGTTTTCACAACCGCTTTTTTCTCGACCTGGTTCCATGACGCGTCGGTGAGGAAGCGGTTATCTTTTTTTACAAGATCACTGATGGCAACATGTGAATTGTATTCGCTTCTGCTGACAGCCTTGTAATAGTCATTGTTGACGTAATTAAGGAGCCCCAGGTATCCGCTGTACCGGAAAAACGCGTCATCAGAGGAAATGCAGGCGAGGTATCCGATCATGTTCGCTTCATCTTCATAAATATATCCGTGGGTGTGTGCAAGCTCGTGGCACATGGTAAACGGCTTGTTGGTGATGTTCATTATGTTGTTGTAATTGGCTTCCATGGAGAATGGAAAATAATAGCCCTGCATGTACTGCTGGCTCATGAATCCGGAAAAGGTCAGTGCCTTGGGTGTAACGTAGAAGCCGGAAAGCCGCGGGTTGATCTGCCCGAGTTTCTGCATGCTGGCAATGGCACTCTGCTCCATGTTACCGGTATAAACGATGTTACCCTGTGCATCGCGGGGCATTGCAAGTGCAAGTGCGTCGGCGTTTGTCACAATATAATCGCGGACACTGGCGAGTTCTTCCTGCGTATATCCATCATGTCCGGAACCGGCACTGTCTTCGGATGAAAACGGGGTACAATGGTACAGCACAAAGCAGTTCAGGGACATGACCATGAAGATTCCGCTTAAGAGCCAGGCAGTGATCTGATAAAAAGAGATGCCGGCACGGCGGACCGCATAGAAATGACGGAAGGCAGGAGCACCGGAACTGCGGCGCAGATGCATATGAAGCGTATTTACAAGGATTAAAATGCTCAGAACAAAAAGAACGCCCAGCCAGCAGAGTCCTGCAATGATCAGAACTTCACCGACTGAAAACGGGAAAAGACTTGTCAGTCTGCCATAGGTGGCACCCCAGAGCGGGAAAATATGAATGGTGTAAAAATCGGAGAAGGCCGGACTC
>CAYMBY010000078.1:0-7367 GCA_964388815.1 uncultured Butyrivibrio sp.
ATAAGGCGTCGTCTCATAGAAATATCCGCCGTCCTCGCTTAATGAACCATAAACCTCATCTGTGGATACATGAAGGAACTTCTTACCCTCTTTAAAGGAGCCGTCCGGCAGTTCCCATGCTTTCTTGGCTGCATTCAGCATTGTGGCAGTACCAAGAACATTCGTCTGGACAAAGATTTCAGGATTGACAATACTGCGGTCAACATGGCTCTCTGCTGCAAAATGTACAACTCTGTCAATGTCATTATCAGCAAAAATCTGATCAATGGCCTTACGGTCACAGATGTCCGCTCTGACAAACGTATAATTGTCACGCCCCTCGATGTCCTTCAGATTCTCCAGGTTTCCGGCATATGTCAGTGCATCCACATTGATAATACGGATTTCATTGTCATACTTCTTAAACATGTAATGAATGTAATTGGATCCGATGAATCCTGCGCCGCCGGTAACAAGATAAGTTCTCATAAATTCACTCCGTTCTGCAGCCTTCGTGCTGCATTCTCTTTATAGTTTTAATAGCAGATATCCAGATCTACCCTGCCGGAAATACCGGTCACGGAACCCTTTGAAGTATACTGCCACATATCATATCTGGTTGCTGAGTAGGTCGGCTTTGCAGCATACTGTGCCAGCCAGATCTTATAACCTGTAAGACTTGATGTATTGATTCTGGAAGTCAGCCACGTTCTGTTTGCATATATTCCTGTACCATATCCTGCATTTGCCATTGTAGCACAGAATGCCTTGCATACCGTAGTTCTTGTTGCCGCATCAATGGAATCTCCTCTTCCGTTACTGCCCTCCACATCCAGATAAACCGGATAGGACAGGCTGTGACCGCTGCAGAGATCTGCGACCATGGAAGCCTCTTCTACAGCCTCCACATCACTGATGGCCTGCGTAAAGAAATATACACCCACCTTCAGCCCTGCAGCTGTTGCGCCATTGATGTTGGATCTGAACTTCGGATCCTCAATCAGCGCCCCTGTAGATGAACCTCTGTAACCACAGCGGATAATGACAAAGGATACGCCTGAATTTTTAACTGCAGCCCAGTCTATATTACCATTCCATTTTGATACGTCAATTCCCATATTGCCGGAACCGGTCTGAAGTGCTCCGTCACTGCCAAATGTATACTTGGCTCCCTGAATGGTCTGTTCGCCTGTTACCACATTGCCATCTTTATCGTAAAAATAGGTTTTCCCGTCTATGGTCTGCCAGCCGGTATACTTATATTTCTTTCCTGCCGTCTGAATATAGAATTTCGAAGCAGTGTAATAATCTGCATAGGTTGCCTGTACATATTTTCCGTCTTTTAAAATATATACGACATTCCCGCTCTTGTCCTTCAGTACAGAAGTGCTGTCCATAACCGTAACCGCGCAGGTCGCCGTCTTGGAAGTATCTGCAGTACTTGTCGCCGTAATGGTTGCTGTACCTGCTTTGACCGCAGTTACCTTGCCTTTGGAAGAAACTGTTGCCACTGATGAATCAGAGGATGCCCATGTTACCGTCTGGGCCGTCAGATCCGTTACCGTTGCTGTCAGTGTGGAAGTTTTTCCCACGAGCAGTGTCAGCTTTGTCGCACTTAAGGTAACAGCCGCCTTATCACTCGTAACCGTAATTGTCAGCGTCTTGGTGGAGCTGCCGACAGTCGCTGTCAGTGTTGCAGTTCCTGCTGCCACACCGGTAACGGTGGAATCCTTTACGGTAGCAACTGACGTCTTATCTGAAGTCCATGTCACTGTCCCGCCGGTCGGATCAGTAACTGCGCTCAGCGTCGCTGTTCCGCCTACGGCAATGGATGTCTTATCTGCACTGACACTCTTGATCGTATATGTTGTCTCTGAAACAGTGATTTTCGCAGTTTCGGTATGTCCGTCACTGAATTTTGCCGTAATGACAGCCGTCTTGCCGCCTGTTTTTCCTGCCGTTACAAGTCCGGCATCACTTACGGTTGCAATCGATGTATCCGAAGAACTCCAGGTTACCTTTGTGTCACTCAGATTCGTTGAGGATGCAGTCAGCTGAACAGTCCCTCCTGTGGTAACCGATGCAGTGGACGGTGTCAGTGAATAGGTCGCTGTCGCTTTCTCACTGACGTTAATTGTAATAATGACATCCTGCGTTTTTCCCGTAGTTTTGGATTCTGTCGTCGTTGCCGTGGTTGCACTGATATTTCCGGAAGCGTCTTTTGCTGTCGTTGCATAGGTTGTGGATACATTTGACGTTTCATTATATGCGCAGCTTGCGGTAATCTTTGCCGTTCCTGCAGAAGCAGCTGTAACCTTACCGCTGTCGTCTACGCTTGCCGCGCTGCTGTCCGACTTCCAGGAAGATACTTTTCCGCCGTCCGGAAGACCGGAAACAGAAAGCGTCTGTGTATCTCCCACTTTCATGGCTGTATCGCCTTTGATTCCCAGTTCAATACCATCCAGGCGGCTTACACCCTTGCCTTTGAGTCTGGCACTTGCTGTCGGGTCTGCAATGGTTGACTTGTCAATCGCAGAATATGCCGTTGTACTGTCATCCGTTCCGATTTCTGTCTTTGTTGATTCAACCCAGTCAACCGTATCCTTGTTGGCAGATTCCACCGGTGTGTTCTGCACCTGTGTATCTTCCTTGGCTACGTTTACCTGTGCCTCGGTCTTGATTTCATCCTTCACATCGACTTTCTTATAAACGATGGTATCTTTTACCGTAATCTTCTGTGTGTCTTCGGATATACTGTATTTACTGTACTTATCATCCAGCGGCTGCATCGTAACCTTGTAGGTTCCTGCTGCAATATCAGACTTATAGATGATACCGTCCATATCATCATCTTCATAAGTCTTGCTTCCGCTCGGGCCTTCCACCTTGACCGTAAAGGGAACGCTTGCAATCAGCTTGCCGGTTTCCTTATTCAGAAACTTGATCTTGATATCCTTCTTGATGGTTGCAAGTGTCATCTTCACCTGCACGCTTTCATTTTCATCAGATGCTGCCGATGAAGCTGCCGACGCCGCATCTGATGCCGCCAGTTTGGCCTGCTGTGCATCTGCAACTGCCAGAAGTCCGCTCTCACCGATTACTTTTACACCATCAAGCTGTGTTCCGACATCCTTAAAGGACGCAACTTCCTTATTTCTGGCCTGTGCCTGTGCAAACAGGGTGCCGACCGAAATCCCGACTGCAATGATAAGCCCGCCTGCCATAAGAGCAACACGCTCCATTGCATTAGAATGTTTCAGAAAAGAAACAACTTTTCTGTGCGGACGCTTTCTGCCGCGCACATTTCCTGCATGCCTCCGGCGTCTTCTGCCATCCTCATCATCGTTATCGTCGTCATAATCATCTTCATAGCTGTCATCATAGTCGTCATCATCGTCTTCATAATCTTCGTACTCTTCTTCATACTCATCCCGATCATTCCGGCGGTATCTTCGGCTGTCCTTCTGACGGTTCTCCTCACGATCTTCATCATTATATGCATCGTCATCATCATACGTTTCATCCTGTGCATATGTTCTGTCCTGATCGTACCGGTCATCCTCATCTCTTACATCATCACGGTCATCATAATCATCCTGATCGTCTTTATAATCATCCTGGTCATCATCATAATGACCGTTTTCATCATTCTTCAGATCATCCTGATCATACCTGTCATCGTCCTCATAACTGTCATCTTCTTCATAATCATCATCGTATTGCTGATCATCACGGTCGTATCTGTCATCCTCGTCTTCGTCGTATTGAGGATCTTCACGATCATATCTGTCATCATCGTCATCTTCATCAGAACGGTTTCTGTAACTCCGGGCATACTTTTCGTCACGTATATTTCTGCTGTTTCCTTTTCTTCCCCGTTTTCTTTTCTGTTGAAATAACCCAAAACCTTTTTTCATTCTGTATCGCCAGCTCCCGTAAATTTATTGTAGTTCTGCCTGATTCGTGCTGTAAAAATACAGCCTACATTCTAGCATCCGTCCCGCGAATACGCAACTTTATGCCAGATAAAAGACCAGTATCCCCGTAAGAAGCAGGATCATGCCTGATATTTTTCTCACTGTAATCCGTTCCTGAAAGAAAATTCTGCTCAGAAACATGACAATGATATAACCGATCGGTTCCATTACCACAACCCGCATATAGCCAAGGCCGCCATAACATATGATTGAAATCAGCATGGAAAAAGCCAGCATCGCATATCCTGTGATGACAAGCACGTTCAGATATTCTCTGATAAATGAACTGTAATGTTTACCTGCACTTTTCTTCAGGAGAATCTGTGAGGAAGAAGCAACCAGCTCACCAAAGACCATGAGAATCAGATATTTTATCATTTTGCCTGATCCTCCCCTGTACTTTCATCCGTCGCTTCACTGTTGATCACGATAGTGCCCGCCACAACCAGAAGCACGCCGATCACCTTCGGCAGCGTAATGGAATCCTTAAAAATAAGCACACTCCACAGAAGAGACCACAGCAGTGTCATTGCCTTGTTGGCATAGGCAATTGACAGTTCAAACTTTTTGATCATCTGCTGCCAGCAGATCGCGTACACACCAAGTACTGCAAATTCCAGAAAATAGAGTGCAATAAATTTTACCGACATAAACGGCTGGTCTGACACCAGCTTGGCGATTACCGTATTGATACTGTATATGACGACCGCCATCTGCAGCATTACGATATCGACCATTCGTACTTTCTTTTTCAAATTACTTTCCCCGATTTCACATTCTTCTTATTTGGAAGTTCCGGCTGTACCTGCCGAATTATCTGAAAATACCAGTTTCACCAGATGATCTGTAATATAATCTCTTGCCTTTTCGTTCAGATGGATATTGTCTGTCAGATACTCTTTGTAATTATCCGCATCAATAGTCCCGTAATAATTATCCTCCATGGTAACGCCTACATCTTCACACACATCAATCAGTTTGATCAGATATGTGGACAGCTTGCCGTCTCCAAGATCCTCATTGTCCGCGTCAATCATCTTGCCGTTGCTGTCATATGCAAGGCAGTAGGTCAACGACATGACCACCAGACGGATGAAAGGATACTTTTTATGAATGGCCTTAAGACCGCTGTCATATGCTCCTGCATAGGTCTGCGGGTTTACATCATTGTTGGGATCATAACAGGTATTCCCATTGAGATAGTCCTGCCCGTCATACATGACCACAATCATATCCACATTATTGAAATCAATACTCTTTAACGTATCCACCGACTTTACATACTGATCATTTCCCATGGTCGGCGCCAGCTGCTCCATTGCAGAGAAATCGCCTTTGGCAATAAACTGTGAAACATAGAAAAAGCTGTACATATCAATCGGATAGGAACTGTCGAATGTCGCATTCTTGATCGCTACGGTTGAAGACGGGAATGCAGCATTATATACTGTTGCTCCGGTCTTTTTGGCAATCATTCCGGCCATTCCGGTATCTGATGTATCATCGGAAAACGGATCATTTCCAAGACACAGAATCGTTTCCTTGCCATCATCCTTATGTCCTGCAAGATCCGAATCCGGCTGCAGGAACACCTGATCCAGGACCTCAACATCATAGGCACTGGAACTTGCATTGGCATCTATTTCCACCTTCTGTCCCTGATTCCATTTGAGCAGTTTGAAAACAGAGAAAACAATTACCAGTGCAATTGCAACCAAAAGTCCGATATTTAGCATGACAAGTGTCTCGCTTTTTTTTCTTCTGCTGTGCCGTTTTTTTCGATCTGCACCAGGTTCTGAAAATGCATCTGTCTCCGGCACATCGTTATAGTCTTCCGTCTCCCTGTGATCATCTGCTCTGCCAGATTCATCCTTGATATTATGATTAAAATCGTCTTTCTTCATCTGATATTCTCCATGTCAGTCATTTATCTGTGAAAACAGTTCAGCGCATCGATTACTGCATCCTGCTCTTCATGGGTCATCCCCGTGTACATCGGCAGTGACAGAACTTCTTTTGCATATTTTTCCGTAACCGGAAGTGTCCCCTCCTGCACATTCAGATATCTGTACGCTTCTGAGAGGTGCGGCGGAATCGGATAATGAATAATCGTCATGATATTCTTTTCTTCCAGATATGTCTTCAGTTCATCCCGAAGCTCCGGAATCCGGAGTACATACTGGTGCCATACCGGGCTGGTGTTTTCCATAACCTTCGGCTTTATGAAAAGAGAATTCTGAATTCCATCCTCATATCTCTTTGCGAGTTCCCTGCGTTCCTGCGTGATTTCCTGCATATGACGAAGCTTCACCCGCAAAAGTCCTGCCTGCATTTCATCCAGTCTGGAGTTTGCACCCACCACCATATTGTAATAGCGTTTTTCACTGCCGTAATTCCTGTATATTTTCACCAGTCTTGCAAGTTCGGGATCATTCGTGGTAATTGCGCCTGCATCACCGAACGCACCAAGATTTTTGGAGGGATAGAAGGAAAAACATCCGATGTCTCCGAAACTTCCTGTCATCTGTCCGCCAAAGCACGCTCCATGCGACTGTGCACAGTCTTCCACCAGCTTCAGATGATGTCTGTCGCAGATCTCCCTGATCCGGTCCATTCTGGCCGGCTGTCCGTACAGATGCACTACCAGAATCGCTTTGGTTTTCGGTGTTATTTTTTCCTCTATGCGTTCTTCGTCTATTTCATAATACGCATTCGGTTCCACAAAAACAGGGGTCGCGTCATTAATTGTAATCCCCATGACACTGGCAATGTAGGTATTCCCCTGTACAATTACCTCGTCTCCCTTTCCGATTCCCAGTACGCGGAAAGCAAGCCACAACGCATCCAGGCCGCTGGCAACGCCGGCGGCATATTCTGTCCCGATATAAGAAGCAAATTCCTTCTCAAATGCCTCGTCTTCTTTTCCAAGGATATACCAGCCGGAACGAAGCACTTCAAGCGCTTTGTCCTCATATTCCTTCTGATATTTCTGAAATCCGCGGTCCATGCGGCTTTGCATTATCTTTTCCATATCCATAACCTCTCAGATGCACAATGATCCAATATATGGGTTTTATTCTACCACAGATCTATTAATATTTTCTTAACATTTCAGTATTCCTTAGAAAAAAGGGTCTTAAAATCAAATGAATCGATAATCTCACGCATTTTTTTCAACTGCCCGGGCATTTCTCCGGCTTTCACTTCACAGTCTCCGCTTTCAAAACACTTTACCATATACTGATTGATCTCCGGCTTATAATGCGTATAATCCGCATAGTTGTTCAGATCCGTAACAACATCTTCAAGATTCTGAAAATAAAAAATCCGGACATTATCATACTGCAGCAGTGTATCCGCGATATACTCATACTGGTTCATCGTGGCATCAAGGTGATTTTCATTCATCAC
>CAYMBY010000079.1:0-2854 GCA_964388815.1 uncultured Butyrivibrio sp.
TGGATGCAGAAGTTTTTTGCATTATAGAAGGTACCTTTGTGATACCAGTCAGAAATCCGGTGAATTTTGACCTCTTTGGAAATCGTAGTCGGATCCTTGCAGAGGTACTTTGCAATATCCTTGAAAGAGACTGCCTTATCAAGGGAATTTTCAATGTAGATACGGTTTTCAAGAGTCAGATGCTTCTGATTTCCGGGAATGTACTTACTCATAAATTCTCCATCTACTGCTGTCAGAAATGGGAATGAGAGTACAATACCGTATGAAGATGTAAATATCAACTGTGCAGAGGTAAAAGCTACTGGTTTACAATACGGTGGAATTTACAAATTCATTTCAGGATTCATAATATTTATCATACCATATTCAATTTCGGGTGTTTTGCATGGTATAATATGATTAAATCTGCTCATACAACATTACATAATTTTTTCGTTATCTGGCAAAGGATACTCTGACCATGCAAAACCTGACAAAAATGCAGCTGACACAGCTGTGCTCCATCATCCCGTCTCCCGTTTTTCTTCTGCAGATGCAGAATATGATCCCAATGAATCAGGATGCACTTCTGCTCAATATTGACACAGAAGATCTGTTATACTGCCTTCCCATTGTATCCTCAGATGAGGATGTTATTGCCGGATACTACCGTACCCTTCTTCCGGGCAGCACGGAACGTCTTTGCTACTCTGTTACCGGCCGAAAGATTCTCTGTGAAGATCAGCCGTATCGCCTGGTGGAAGTCCTGCCGATCAATCCCCAGGAAGTTGTTCCCGATGTGTATCAGATCGCATCTGTACGGGAAATCATGTTTAATATCTTCTCGGAAATTGATCAGCTGACCACCGAACAGGATATCTATGACTTTATCCTTGATAACTGCAGTAAAGTCGTTGCGCATTCCGGACTATGCTCGCTGATGATGGTAAAAGACAGCTACGCTGAAATTGTTGCTCAGCGCGGATTCGAATCTGAAACGCTTCATATGCGCCTTGCGCTTGAAGATACTTTTCCCGCTCTTGAAACAAATGGAAAATTTGACCGGATCGTACGGATTAATGATCTGGAAAAATTTCAGGATCAGTATTGCATGGAGATCCGTCCCAAAAACGGTGACGCTTATCTTGCGTCCACCATTTCCACACCTTTGTATATCAACCGTACACTATATGCCATTCTCAATTTTGATTCTGTTCACAAAAATGCATTTACCGAAATGGATGAACAGCTTCTGCAACTGATCAAAGCCAATATTGAGATCATTCTGACCAATCACCAGATGCATCTGGAAATCCGTCAGCTGTCAATCACAGATACTCTGACCGGTCTATATAACCGGAACTACATGGAAGAGTTCCTTAATGCAAATAAGGATCAGTCTTACTTTATTGGAATCCTTGACATGAACAGCATGAAGCATATCAATGACTCCCATGGTCATTATTGTGGTGATTCTGCACTGAAATATTTTGCAGGAGCATTGCAGAAAAATTTCGAATCTTCCTCCAGACTGTTCCGAATGGGCGGAGATGAATTTATCTGTATTTTCATGAACAGTAATAAATCCGCCATCGATGAACAGATCTGTTCGCTGCGCCGCTATCTGCATGAAATACCGCTGACGCTTCCGGATGAAACCACGATTACACTTACATTCAGCTGCGGCTTCAGCTATCATGCTGCGGGCATGCCTTCCACAGAAGCCATGATTCGCGCCGACCGTGAAATGTATGAAGAAAAACGTGCCTATAAAAAAGGTCATCCCGGCAAAGACTGCCGCTGATTATCACCGGTTCTGCAAAAAAGTCCGGACTGCACTGACGCAGCCCGGACTTTTTTCTGTTATTCTGATCAGAATCACGCAAGATTTCCCGGACCGAACCCGTCGGGCAGTACCTGCGCAAGTGTATCAACGCGGTACTCATCCTGACTCTTCGCCGTAATGACCTGAAACGTCTGCGGATTACAGAATTCCATCATGACCTGTCTGCAGACACCGCACGGTGCGCAAAAACCGGTCACCTTTCTGTCTTTTCCTCCGATAATGGCAATTGCCGTAAACTTCATTTCGCCTTCGCTGACCGCTTTGAAGAAGGCGGTTCTTTCTGCGCAGTTTGATGGTGTGAACGCTGCATTTTCAATATTACAGCCGGTATAGATCCTGCCATCCTCACATAAAAGTGCTGCACCTACCGCGAAATGAGAATACGGAATGTAGGAACGCATCAGCATTTTGGATGCTTCTCTGATCAGCTCCTGTATTTTTTCTTCCGATAGCTTCATACTCACTCCTGCATCTTTATTTCAGCTCGTTCAGGATGGAACTGCCGATGGTGCCTTCCGGCATCTTTACGCCAAAGTTCTCGGCAATGGTTGCGCCGATTACTGCAAAGGTATCTTTTTCCGGAAGTGCTCCGTTTCCCTTAAGGGATCCGGAATATGCCAGGAACGGTACCTTTTCACGGGTATGATCTGTTCCTGTATAGGTCGGATCATTACCATGATCTGCCGTAATGATCAGAAGGTCATCTTCCTTCATGACTTCCATCAGCTTTCCGAGGTTGACGTCGAACTTCTCGATTTCCTGTGCATAGCCCTGCGGATTTCTCCTGTGTCCCCAGAGTGCATCAAAGTCAACGAGGTTCACAAAGCAAAGGCCCTTCCAGTCATTCTTTTCTGCTTCTTCAATGGTCTGTTCCATGCCGTTGACGGAGCTTGTGGAATGAATGGCCTCGGTAATTCCTTCCGTTACGAAGATATCGTTGATCTTTCCGATGGAAATCACATCGAAGCCTGCATCCTTAAGTGCATTGAGCGCTGTCGGACCAAACGGTTTGATCGCATAGTCATGACG
>CAYMBY010000080.1:0-6335 GCA_964388815.1 uncultured Butyrivibrio sp.
GTTCTTGCATTCTGTGCATGCCAGTGTGATTCTTGTACGCATATTCCACCTCCGCGTGAAACTTATTCAACACGCTCATCAACTTAATTTTTAGCATAAAAAAAAGACCCAAATTTCATGTCCGTACACAAATATAGCATATGAAACCCTTTACGTCAATGAAAATTTTCATTTTATCTTCCCATATTCAGCCAGATCGAAAGCCCGGCAAAAATGATCAGGATAATAAACAGAAAGATTCTGCTTCCGGGATCCATTTTCCTTTTTTTCATCTTTTTCTCTCCCAAAACAGCATATTATTAGTAGATATTCATGCAAAGCATCTTGCAATTAACGGTAAACCGTGATAATATTATTATATTAAAAGGTCGTAGTGTGCCCAGTGGGTAAATATCGTCAAAGGATTGACGGGCGTCCGGTTTGCCGGATGTCGCAGCGCCCACTCTATCATGGAAGAAAGGAGGGCATCCAGATGGCAAATCTTCTGCTTGGTGGTGTATATAACCACTTTCTTACTTCGTATGCTTCAAAAGATGTAACGCAGTCTGATACACATAAGAAAGATGAACTGCGCGATATCTACAAATCCATTGTAAAAATGAATCAGGATGCGCCTCTCTACCTTCTTCCAAAAGATGGCTCGGCAGAAGAAAGCGCGATCAGTCTCAAAGAAGAGGCACGACAGCTCAGCGGAACACTTTCTTCGCTTCAGGGCAAAGGTGATGATGCGCTTTCAGGACAGCTGACGGCATATTCAAGCGATGAAGATGTGCTCTCCGCCGTCTATATCGGCTCTGATGATGATGAACCGGCAGCGGTTTCCATGCATGTGGATTCCCTTGCCACCGGCCAGGTCAATACCGGCACATATCTGCCGGATGAACGCACGCAGCTCGAAGCGGGCAATTACTACTTTGATGCGCGGATCAGCGACCAGAGCTACGAATTTCAGTTTGCCATCAGTGCTGACGAAACGAACCGGGATGTGCAGGAACGTATCGCCCGTCTGATTAATAAAGCAGGCGTACATCTTGATGCACAGGTCATTCAGAATGAAAGCGGAGACAGTGCGCTTCAGGTCTCCTCTCAGCTGACAGGACTTCCGTCCGGCAAGGACCAGCAGTTCATCATGTATGACAGCTTAAGCGGCGATCATCATGGCGTTGTCCCTTACTTTGGTCTGAACCAGACCACGGAAGAGGCTGCCAATGCAGAGTTTGAAGTCGGGGGCGTTACCCGCTCCTCTTCTTCCAATCACTTCACCTTAAACGGTGCCTATGACATCACGCTTCATAAGGCCAGTGAAGATGCCGCAGATTCTGTGACCATCGGTATCAAGGATGACAATGCTGCCATGATCGATAATATTCATACGATGGTAAACGGGTACAACCGCTTCCTGTCAGGTATCTCCTCGATTAACAGCTCTGCGTTCCGCAGCCAGCATATTCTGAGCCAGATGTCCTCCATCGCCGACCATTACCGCAATGAGCTCGAACCGCTTGGCCTCACCATTCAGGATGACGGTCAGATTTCACTCGATGAGCAGCTCCTGACCCAGAGCGCCGAAGATCCCGCATCCGGACTTTCCGCGGAATTTGAACCGGTAAAAGAGTTTGCGGGAGACATCAATGCGAAGGCAAAAGAGTTCATGCTCGACCCGATGAAATTCGCAGACCACCCGATTGTCAACTATAAGAACCCCGGCCGGACGCTGCCCAATCCCTACATCACCAGCGAATACTCCGGCATGATGTTCAACAATTACTGCTGAGCACATTCATCCAGTGCAGCACGGATGACCTGATCCATATTGTAATATTTATACTGACCCAGACGTCCGCCGAAAATGACATCCTTATCCCTCTTTGCCAGTTCCTGATACTGCGCAAAGAGGGAATTGTTTTTTTCATCATTCATCGGATAATACGGCTCATCGCCCTTCTTCCAGGTCGCCGGATACTCACGGGTGATAATCGTACCGTGTCCCTTGCCGTATGCAAAGTGCCTGTGTTCGATGATTCTCGTGTACGGCACTTCCCGCTCCGTATAGTTCACCACCGCATTTCCCTGATAATTGTCCACTTCCGGCAGATCCTCGGTTTCGAACCGCAGAGATCTGTACTCCAGCATACCCAGACGGTAGCCGTAGAACTCATCAATCATACCGGTGAACACAACCTTGCCGAAGGTATCGCCGTTTACAGAAACGAACGGTCTTACCGCCGCGCCTTCCTGCATCTGCAGGAAGCTGTAATAATCGACGCCCAGACGCACCTCTGCGCCCTCCAGAAGTTTCTCTGCCAGCAGTGTATAACCGCCGATCGGAATTCCCTGGTACGGATCATTGAAATAGTTGTTGTCATAAATAAAGCGGAACGGCAGACGTCGGATGATGAATGCCGGAAGCTCCGCGCAGGAACGGCCCCACTGCTTCTCCGTATATCCCTTTACCAGCTTTTCAAAAATATCACGGCCCGCAAGGCACAGTCCCTGCTCCTCGAGATTCTCCGCCTGAAAATCCCTGATCTCTTCTTCCGTCACTTCTGCAGGATTTCCTGCAGTTTCATGTCTTTTCTGCAGGATTTCCGTCACTGCCTGCCTGCTCTGCCTGCCGATGATCTCCTGTGCCTGCTGCGGTGTGCGGATTCCCCACATTCTGCTGAAGGTGTTCATATTAAACGGCAGATTGTAGAGCTCGTCCTTCCAGACTGCGATCGGTGAGTTGACATAATTATTGAACTTCACATACTGATTGACATATTTCCAGACTTCCTCGTCCGAAGTGTGGAAAATATGTGCGCCATACTGATGCACATCAATGTCCATGCGCTTTTGCGTATAGATGTTGCCTCCGATATGATCTCTCTTATCGATCACCAGACATTTCCTGCCTGCCCGGGTCATCTGCTGCGCAAATACACAGCCGAACAGTCCTGCACCTACTACCAGATAATCGTATTTCACTTTTTTCCTCCCGTTGCCCTTCCGGGCGCTGCCATTATTTTAACAGCACGACCGCGCCGTTGCAACACAAAAGAGACCCGCACACATTACATGCGGGTCTCCTTGAAACAACCGGCTCTGCGCCCCGGTCATTTTTTATGCCTGATACTTTTCCAGTGATACGAGATCACCCATTACGTCCAGAACTTTCTTGCGTCCGGTCTTGTTCAGCTTGACATACTGCTGCATAACACGGTTCTCCACGATCTTGTTGCCAAGATCCGTACCTTTTTCCAGCGGTGTGAAATCTACCGGGTTCAGGTTCAGCTTGTCGCACATACGGATTACAGTACCATATGCCATACCTTCAATTCCTCTGTCCAGGGCGGTTACCAAAGTACTATATGGAATAGACATGTCAATTGCGAACTGTCTGACACTCTTATATTGCAGTAAGATTTCCTTCTTCAGTATTTCTGCCTTTGTCATATGCGTATACCTCCTTAAATTTATTTTACGGGTCAGTTATAAAGTATAACGCATATACGGTTTTTCGTCATTCATTTTTTTCTTAAAATTTGTAATAAATTTTTTCGTACTTTTTCGCTTATTTCTGTCACTTTTACCAAAAAGTGCCAAATTACGGAATTTTTATGAATGTGTTCACAAACTTTTCACTTTTTGTCGTTATACTGATTCTCGCTCTGGCGATAACGCCTGTAATATTTGTTTTTTTCTCTTCTGTATTCTCTTTATCCGTATTCGTAAATGCGTACAGTTTTCCGTTTCCGGAATCATTGATATTCACTGATACTCTCCATAAAACTTACTTTCGGTTTCCATCCGGTCTCCCTGCTCACCTTCTCCATGGACGGCTGCAGTGACACCAGCGGCGAGGGAAGTTCCCCGTATATGATCTGTGCCTCCGGATTCAGAGCGGTCCGGATCTGCTCCGTGAACTCCTTCAGCGGATGATAATCCCCGTTTGCAATATTGTAGATCTCGCCGCTCCGTCCGCGCTCTCCGAGTGCGATCAGTTCATCTGCCGCATCCCCGGCGTCCAGATAATCCCAGTTCTGCGTTCCCGCGGACAGATGTGCCGTCTCGCCGGCCCGGATCTTCTGTACAAGGTCCGGAAGCATTCTGCCGTGCGGCTCATATCTGCCGATCAGGCTGAAGATCCGTCCCCAGATCCAGTCTATATCCAGCTGCTGCGCGCGGTTCTGCGTCAGGTAACAGGCTGCCGCCTTCGCTGCCCCGTAAGAGGAAAAAGGCTGCGGTGCAAGGTCCTCTGTCTGTATCTGCGTCCGGCTGCCGTACTCCGCCTGCGAACCGGTGCAGATGAACCGCCTGCAGCCGATCTGTGCTGCAGCCTCCACCGCGCTGACGGCGACCGCCACGTTACGGTACTGCGCATCAAATTCATCACGCCCGCCGGCCCATGCCAGATGATAGAACAGATCGCAGGGCTCCCATATTTTGCCGGGCAGAAGATTCATCTGCTCCATGTCCAGCATGATCGGATGCAGACATCTGCTCTCCTGCAGACGCCGGTTATGCGCAGAGCTCTCTCTCACCACCGCATACACCTCATATCCCTGACGGATCAGATGCTCCACCAGATTACATCCTGCAAATCCCGCCGCTCCGGTTACCACCGCTTTCTTCATCTCGACCTCTTTTCCACAGGGCATTCTTTTCCCCATTCGCCCCGTGACTGCGTTATAATGGATATAGTATAAACCAATTTGTTCCGGGAAGGAATCACATCATGGATCTCTCTGTCTGTATTATATCCAGAAATGAGGAAAAGAACATTCAGAAATGCCTGCGTGCGCTGACACCCATGCAGTGTGAGATCATCGTGACCGATACCGGCTCCACGGATCATACACTGCAGATCGCAGAAAAATATACAAGGCAGATCTATCAGTTCCCGTGGTGCGACGACTTTTCCGCTGCCAGGAATTTCGCAGCCGGCCGTGCGTCCGGCGACTGGATCCTCGCCGTGGACTGCGATGAATACCTGGTTCAGGCAGATCTTCTTTCCCTCGTCCGGATCATGGAAGAGCATCCCATGGAAATCGGCATGATCAGCAGGATCAGCCCCTATCCCAGACAGGGCACCCAGCAGACACTGCACGAATATGTGGCGCGCCTGTATAACCGCAACCTGTACGCCTATAAGGGCAAGATCCACGAAACCGTAGAACCCGTGGAGAACAGCCAGGTTCCCTTAAGCGGCGACGGCCTGAAATATTTTGAAATTCCGCTGACCTTCTATCATGACGGCTACCAGACAGAGAATGTCCGCAGACAGAAAGCGGAGCGCGACCTGAAAATGCTGCAGGAAACGCTCCGCCAGGAAGGTCCTTCTTCCTATACCTATTACCAGCTCGGCAAATGCTATGTCGTCATGAACGACCCGGCACTCGCTGCGCACTATTTCGACCTGGGACTTGCCATGGATGTCAACCCTGCCCTGACCTATGTGCAGGAGATGATTGAATCCTACGGCTACTGCCTCCTGGATCTCAAGCAGTACAGCAAGGCACTCCAGCTGGAAAATGTCTACGATACCTTCTGCGGCAGAGCCGATTTCGTCTTCCTGATGGGCCTCATCTATATGAACAACGCCCGCTTCCCGGAAGCAATCGCCCAGTTTGAAAAAGCGACGAAGATGTCCAACTGCTCCGTCGAAGGTGTCAACAGCTACAGTGCCTGGTACAACATCGGCGTCATCTACGAATGCCTCGGCAAACACGACCTCGCCCTGCAGTACTATCGGAAATGCGGCAGCTTCCAGCCGGCGCTTTCACGGATTGCGGCAATTAAATAATCAGCTGCAGCCCGTCTTCCTTTAAGAGTTCCCGCATTCTTTCCCCGAATGCTTCCGGATCCTGCACATGCTCCGGTGCATCTGCGAGCAGAATCACGTCAAAGCTGTGCGGCGGATACGGCAGCAGCATCGTTTCCGCATTGCCGCTGATGATATCTGCCATGAATCTTCCGATCCCCGCAACATCATCACGTCCCTCGATTCCGGCGGCATAACTGTTCGGATAACGGTATTTCAATGTAGCCAGCGTGGCCCCCATGCCGCAGCCGATCTGCAGAATCCGCAGCGGCGTCCGGTGATCCGGCACTGCCGCCTCGATCTTCTCCAGGGCTTCCTCCCAGGGCAGTTCATACGCCCAGATATCAAATCCCCACTTTTCACAGAATTTCTCCCTGCTGCGCTGCATCACCGGGCTGATCCCTGACACAGCTTCCGCGGACGCCTTGCCAAAGCCCTTCCCGCCTTCATGCAGGACATAGCTGTTATGGCACAGCAGCTGCCGGAAGCCCGCCCTTGCGATCCGCATTCCCAGGTCATCATCCTCGAAATA
>CAYMBY010000081.1:0-8954 GCA_964388815.1 uncultured Butyrivibrio sp.
CCGGAAAAGAAATAAAAAAGCACGGGGACTATTTTTTCCCCATATCAGTCAGTGAAGAAACAATTTCTGCATATGAAGGCGGGCACTTCCTGTGGCACTGGCACAGAGAAATTGAGTTTACACTGATCCTTTCAGGGTGTATGTGCTACCGGATCAATGACAGAACTTATCATCTGCAGGAAGGGCAGGCACTTTTTGGCAACACCCTGGTACTTCATTCAGGTGAAATGGAGAACGGTCACGACTGCCGATATATATCGGTCACTTTTGATCCTGTGATGCTGTATGGATCCGGGCAGAATATTATATATGAAAAGTATGTCGCACCTGTACTTCAGAATCCGGCCTTCGATTCCATGTGGTTCAACGGATCCTGCACGGCACATGAAAATACAATCCGTATCCTGAAAAAAATCATACAGAAATACGGAAAGAAGGCTGCAGGTTATGAACTGGAAATAAATGCGCTGTTAATGATTCTGTGGAAGAACGTACTGGATGTGTCAGGTGATGCCATGCAGGAACAGGCACATGGAAAAAACTATGACAGGATGCGGAGCATACTTTCTTTTATCAGCGAGAATTATTACAATGATCTGACGCTTGAACGTATTGCGGATGAGGTTCATCTGTGCCGGGCGGAATGTTGCAGAATGTTCCGGAAGTATATGAAATGCACGCTTTTTGATTACATCAGCGAGTACCGTATCCGAAAAAGCCTTGACCTTCTTCGGAACGCTGATCTGTCCGTCGGAGAAATCGCAGAAGCTGCAGGTTTTTCAGATGCAAATTATTATGCAAAGGTATTTCGAAAATATATGAACTGTTCACCTTCACAATATCGGGAGCAGCACCGGCCGCTGCCTTAAGTTAAGAAAATGTGCATTTTTTCCGATAAATTATCCGGAGGATTATGTCATGAATATTGAACCTGTCAGAACACAGAATCAGAATGCGCAGTCACCTGCCAAAGATACTGTCTTAATGGACAGTGCTGAAAACGAGTCCTATGCAGATATTCTGCATAAAGCATCTGCAGAAATCGCCGAAAAGGTCATCAGCGGCAAAACACAGCAGAGCTTTCAGCTCGGCGCAGAGAGTTTCACACTCAGAGAATGGGATAAACTGATTACCAGAACGGATGATTCCATTAATGATGCAAAGGACGCCATAAAGGAACGGGAAGATCAGCAAAAGAAGAAGGAAAATTAAAGGTCTGATTTCCAGTATCTGTTTAACGTTTCTTCTGCGTTCTCCGGGCCAAATTTTTCAACCAGTTTCTTTTTTGCATTTTCTTTGGAAAGTCCAAGTTCCTGACAGGTTTCTATCAGCACTTTTTTAGCTGTTTCAATGCCTTCAGCACGACCTTCTGCAAGGCCTTCCGTTCGGCCCTCTGCAAGACCTTCTGTTCGGCCTTCCGTTCTGCCAAGTTCCTTGCCTTCTATCAGCATATCATTATATACCATCTGAAACATTGTATATTCCTGCCTCCCTTCAATACTCATTCGTTCAGCTTTTATTTTATTCCGGATACTGAGGAGAAATTCATCATTTCCGGCAGCATCCAGATTTTCAACAAACTTAAGGAAGTGTATCACTTCAGGGGCAACATCATTCTGTGTGCCCTGTGTATTAAAGATAATTTTACTGGTGCCATCCTGCAGATATATATCTGATGCCTCTTCACATTGCTGCCGGAATGTGTAACGATGCAATCCTGCATGAAAAGGGTCAAAGGTACAGATAAAGATAATCATACTGTCATTCAGATCCAGAAAAGAATCACCTTTTCCGATGGCATCAAGGTCAACGCTGCTTTGATAATACCTTGATCGTTTGCCGATGGCTGTCTGCAGTTTTGCCTGCATTTCAATATCATATTTTGTACTGTCACCGGTCAGATATACATCAAGCCGAATGCCTCTGGAATCCGGAGTGCTTTCAAATATTTTTTCTGTTTCCGGATATGAAATATGTTCAATCTGTATCCCGAGAAGTCTTTCCAATACGCCCTTGCAGATCTCCGGGTCTGCCATAACCCTTTTGAACATGAAATCATCCGCAAACTGCAGTTCCTCATAACTTTTGTAATTTCGCTGTGCCATCTGTCTGTTTCTCCTTAATTATAAATAATAATGTCTTTTTCTGCAATCAGTGCCTGCAGATGAATCTGATAAATGGAATATGTGGCGAGATGCCATTTGATCCGGATCGTCCGGTCAGTGTACAAAGAAGGAAAATCTTTGTCAGAGAGAATGCTATAATACAGTAAGGCATCAGAAACTGTCAACAGGAAGTTCTTGACGAACGTGTGTTTTGCATGATAACCTTATTTCAATGCTGTTCAGATAAAAAATGATATAATTGGAGATTATTTTATCAATGATATTAAAAAACCGTATCCCGCAGGACTTCTACAAGCTGTTTCGTACGAAGAACCGGGATTCTTATGAAATGCTTCTGATTGCTGTTTATGATGCAGATCAGGAGGTTTTTGCAGCGCTCGGACTTACTGAGGAGGAATGCAGATCCATCATCAGTGATACGATCGCTCTTTTTCGTGTGAACTGGATGGAGGACGCAGAGGAAGACGCAGAAATGCCGGACCTGTCCCTGCAGGGGGCATCGCCATCCGGGATTCTGCTGCGTCTTGAAAGGTGGGGATGGCTCGTCAGGGATTATGATGAGAAACTCAATACCTATATTGTTTCCTTTCCGGAATACAGTCAGCTGTATATTGAACTGTTCCGAAAACTGCGAAGTGAGGATGACAGCAGGGAACGTGCCAGTATTCTTTCTGTTTACAGCGCGCTTTTTACCTATCATGCAGATCAGGACAAGAACGCCGATATTCTGTCCAATGCACTGACTACATCACAGAATTTAAGCCAGCTTCTGTCCAATATGCATGACAGCATGCGCAGCTATTTTGAAGAGCTGTCCGGGCAGAAGGATTTTCTGGGCATTCAGGAAGTACTGGTCAATGAGATCAATAACAGTGACAGCAGAAAATATGCGATTTTAACGACAACAGACAGTTTTTACCGGTACAAAGAGGCCGTGAAGGAGCTGGTCAGCCAGATCCTGCATGAAAATGATGACCGCAGGCTCGCCTATGCAAGGCAGAAAGAAAGCGCCGGAGATAATACACTGCAGAGCCTTCGGGCGCAGCGCGGCGAAGAGGCCTGTGATGAAGTGAACCATACCGTGTATGCGATTGAACGTGAATTTAACATGATTGAACGTAAATACAACCGTCTGATTGAGCAGAAATCCATTTTTGCGCAGCGCGCACTGGCCAGAATGCACTATATCATGAATGAGGGTGCAGATGATGAGAACAATCTTGAATACCTGATCAGACTGTGCAACAAGAGAAATGACGCAGAGGAGATCATTGACGGACTTCGCGGCAGAATGAAGTTTTCAAAGCCTTTTTCGCATCTGGAAAACAGCAGTTTCTATAACAGAAAAGACAGAACGGGTCAGGCCTTTGCGCCTGCTGCCGTACAGGTACATACGGAAACCGGATCGCAGATGGGGGATTTCGTGCCAAGGCCGCTGTATACCGGGCAGGAGCTTCGTCTTTTCCGGCAGAAAAACAGCAGAAACGGAACCTTTATGACAGACGAAACTACCGTACAGAACATGGAGGATCTGGAGAAGCTTCTGTTCGTATGGCAGGAAACAACGGAAAATGCAGAAGAGGAGGAAAGTGTCACACTGGGCGCCGATCTGCATAATGAAAAGGGTCTTACCTTTTCACAGCTGAAAATTTCTGCCCATGATGCTTCAAAACAGGAAAGGACAACAGATAATGTTTGAATATATGGAAACGCTTTCTGCCGGTGAGCAGGAGGCACTGAAGAAGACCATCCAGGATCTGTTCCGGCAGACCTGTATTCTGCAGGTGAAATATGACCCTGCGACGCTTGAAGCAAGGGACAATCCGCGCTACGGCGTATGTGAACGACATCGCGATTTTATTTCGGATTATCTTTCTGTTCTGGACTGCACCCTGCTGCATGATGCGCAGGAGCATTTCTTCCGGATTGAAGGTGACGGGGTTCCGGTGGAACGGCTGTCTCTGGTCGCGACCAAAATCGTCATCCTGCTGAAGCTGATCTACCGTGACCGCATGATGGGAGACGGACTCCGGGCTACCACAACGAGTCTGATGGAAATCCGTGAATACGGCAGAAATACAAATCTCATAACAAAGAAGCTGACCGGGACGGAATGGACGGATGCGCTGTCTTTACTGAAAACACATCAGATCATCGAACTGCCGGGCGCAATCGGTAATATGGAAGATGATACACCGATTTATATTTACCATACGATCAACATATTCTGTCCTGCGGCAGAAATCGGGGAAGTGGTAGCAAAATACAGGGCAGAGGAGGAAGAAAGTGAAACAGGCGAAGAAGATCTTCACGAGAATGTGTCTGAATAACTGGGGCGGAATCGATACAAAAGTTCTCGAATTCAATGAATATGTAAATCTGTTCAGCGGAAAAAGCGGATCCGGAAAGTCAACCGTTATGGATGCCATTCAGGTCATTCTGTACGGAAGCTTTTCACCGAATTTCCTGAACCGTGCGGCGGATGATTCCAAAAACAAGCGAAGCGTTTTGAGTTACCTTCGAGGGGAACAGAAGGACGGTTCTGCAAACCGTGAAGGAGAGGATTTCTGCGCTGCCATTGTTCTGGAAATCAAAGACACAGGAAAAGACACATATACCTGCGCAGGCCTTGCATGTGAAATCGGTAAAAATGATTCTGAAATACGTAAATATGTTTTTTTCTCCCATGCGGGAAAAATGCCGGAAAATCATTATATCAAAGACAACGGACTTCCGTTTACAAATAAAGAGATCCGCGATTTTGTAAATGCACGCGGAGCAGCGTCAGAAGCAAGGGAAGCTGCCGTCTGCAGAGTGTATTCTTCAAGAGAAGCCTACCTCGGCATCCTCTATGACCAGATTCTGGGCTATATTGACGGAAACCGCTTCACTACCATGGAAAAGAGTGCAATTGCACTGAAAATGACAAACGGTACGGGGCAGTTCATCCGGGACTACATGTTCCCTCGCGCAAGCGGCGAGACCATTGAAAAAATAAGTGAACAGCTCGGAAGCTACCGCAGTATCCGGGAAAAAATCGAAGACCTTCGTAAAAGGATCGAACTGCTGGATCAGGTACATGTCTCCGGCATTGAAATTACAAAAACAAAAGCAGACATCCTGCATGCAGAGCGCATGATTCAGTGTATCGAGATCGAAGATCTGCTGTCAAAAATTGAAGCAGGACAGGAAGAAAGCGGGAATCTTCAGAAGGAACTGGACCGCCTGGATCATATCAGGCAGGAACTGGAGGAAAATGCAGCAGACCTTGATGAACAGCTGATTCAGGTGGAAGCAGACTTGAATGCCACCGACCTGGGAAGAAAAAAAGAGCATCTGAAGGAACTGAGTGATCGAAGCCGGCTTCTGTCAGAGCGCTCCGGGCAATGGATCAATATTCTGACCGGACTTTCAAAATGGAGCGAGGATGAAGTCGTAACAGACTATGTCAGCAATGCGCTCCTTAACAGCATCGATGAGCTGCAAAGCGGAAGTGTCAGTCAGGAGCAGATCGAAGCACTTCAGGCAAAGCTCTCTGATGTACGCGAAATTATCGACGGCGAATACGACGATGCGAGAACAAAACTTCGTGAAACCCAAAATACGCTTACCGATCGGCAGAAAATGGTTGATGATATCAAGAACAACCGCAAGCCATACAGCAAGGATCTGCAGCAGGCAAGAATGCTTCTTGAAGATAAGCTGAAGGCTGCATTTGACGGCAGTGTCCATGTTCATATCTTCGCCGATCTGTTCGAAGTTACAGATGAAGAATGGAAAAATGCCATTGAAGGGCGCCTGTCAAAGATCAGGACTTCGTTGATCACAGAGCCGAAATATGCCCACCGTGCAGCTGTGATTTTCCGTGAAATGAAGCAGTTTGAAGAGGTTAATCTGATCAATTCTGCCGCGATCAGGGACAGTGATCCGCAGCCGGCAGAGCATTCTCTTTATGAAGCGGTCTCTGCGTCAGATGATTATGTGAATACCTGTTTAAAGCGTTACCTCGGGCACATCATCAAATGCCGCAGCGTGGAAGAACTTGAACAGGTGCATGACGGCGTGACACCTGACTGTTATTCCTACAGTAACTTTATTTTCCGTCACCTTCGCAGCAGGGACTATATCAATTTTGCATGCATCGGCAGCAGAGTATCCCGAACGAAGCTTGCAGAATATGAGGAAGAATGCAGACAGCTGCAGGCGCAGGCAGCAGAGCTTGAAAATACTACGAAAAGGCTGAAAGACGCACGTGATTTTGAAAGTCTCCGCACAAATGATGCGTCATATTATGCATCCATATCCGGTGCCGGCAGGCAGCTGAAGAAAGTGCTGGCGGAAAAGGAAGATCTTGAAGAAGTCATCCGTTCTCTTCAGGAAGGTCAGTATCACGAAATCGAGGAAAAGAAAAACCGCCTGACTGCAGAGAAGAATGAGCTGCAGAAAAAAATTCACGAGAATCAGAAGCTTTTTAATGAAAAAACCGGATCAAAGGGACGGCTTGACGGAGAAATTGAAAGCAGACAGCAGGTTCTTGCAGAAAAGAAAATCGGCTACGTTACCAATGAAGAGCTTGAAAAAGAAGTGCAGAACGAGCTTTCAAAAGCGAACGGACAGACGGTACGCAGCAGAAAGCAGCATGAGATCACTCTTCTTGACGCGAAGCTGCAGGAAGAAGCAGAAAAGCTTCAGTCGGCCAGATACCGCTATATCAAGGAGTTTAATCCCGGAGATCTTTCCGGTGCGGAAAAGGACAATGAGAAGTATGATCAGCTGCTGCAGGACTACAGGCAGAACTATGAACCCAGGTATCAGTCTGATTTTGAACATCAGTGCAAGGTGGTCTACCAGAGTCTTCGGGATAATGTGATCGCCACAATCCACGGCGACATCAAGGCTGCAAAGCGTCACGCACAGGAAATCAACCGGATGCTTCGGGATACGAATTTCTCCGACAGTATGTACCAGATCCGCGTGGAGGCAGCCAGAAATGAGAACGGACAGTTCTATGAGATGCTGATGGCGCCTGAACTTGACAGCAAAAACATCAATAACGAAGGTTTTGACGGACAGCTGAGTTTCGGTGACGATTCTTTTTACCATAAATACGAGCAGAAGATTCAGCTCCTGACAGAGAAATTCATGCCGGTACAGCCGGGTGATGATGCCAAGGCTGTCGAACAGCGCCGCAGGGATATGGAACAGTATGCGGATTACCGCAACTATCTGAATTTCAGTATGTATGAGGAAGTGCATGATGCAGACGGAAATGTTCTCCGGCAGAACATGGTCGATGATATGGCAGGCAGAGATTCCGGCGGTGAGGGCCAGAACCCGAAATATGTAGCGCTTCTGGCAGGCTTTGCCATGCTGTATATGCAGCAGAGTAACCGTGATTCCAGAATCCGCCTCGTGCTTCTGGATGAAGCATTTTCCAAGATGGATCAGGAACGAAGCGCAGTATGCCTTAAATATGCGCGCAGGCTTGATCTGCAGCTCATTGTATGTGTTCCTGACGAACGGCTGCAGTCACTGATCCGGAATGTGGACTGCGTATACGGATTCCGCAGATATATGAACCGGATTTCCATGATGCATATTGATAAAGGGGATTATCTGAAGATGCTCGAAGGAGATGACGCAGATGAAGGAACTGGCGAAGTATCTGATACATGAATATTATGACCCGAGCAGTGACTTCCGCTCCGGGAAAATGGTCCGTGCCAAAAATATATTAATAGATCAGGATTTCATCGACGGGGTACAGATCGGTTTTCAGGAGCTGTCCAGACAGGCAGCGGAACTGGAACAGGCAGGAATCATAACTGCGGTCAGAAAGAACTTTGAGCTGTGCACCATCCGCATACAGACCTGCGCGGTTCCTGCGCTGTATCATTATGCCGGCCTGCGCAATCCGCTGGATGAACGGGAACATGTCTTTGCCGAACTGCGCAGATGGCGCGCAGATGCTTCTGCGGACTGGCTTGTTTCATATTATAACGAACAGATTGCTTCGTTTGAAAAAGGGAATAAAACGCCAAAGGAAAATGCAGAAAAGAAAGATTTTTATCAATGTCTGAATGCTGTTGTTTCCAATGATCATGATATCTGGAAACGAAAGTTCAGTGAAGACGTTCTGGGTGATTCCAAACGTTTCGAGGGAAATCCAAAGAAAAAGATACCGGGGTATGAGAAGTCAATCATCACAATTCTGAAAAAATGCCCCTATATTGAAGATACCATGACAGATGCGGAGGTTCTCGCTGAATTCGGCATCATGACTTATTCTCAGACGCTGGAGCTGAAGGGAAGTCTCCAGTATGTACTTGATGACGGAACGGCAGCTGACACCGCCGGAATGAAGTACGGCGTGGTGATCAATGCCCAGACGCTTTCCCATGCGTCAGTGACAGGATTACGCGGCATCAGAAAAATCATTACCATTGAGAATAAGGCTAACTATGAAGCAGTAAGTTATGATCCCGAAATTCTGTATCTGTATACGCATGGATTTTTTTCTCCGAAAGAGCGTAAATTCCTGGAAGGAATAAACGCTGTGATTTCTTCGGAAACGGCATTTCTGCATTGGAGTGATCTTGATTACGGAGGATTCAGAATATTTCAGTTCATCAGAAAAGAGGTATTTCCGCTTGTAAAACCGCTTCATATGACACCGGAAGATTACCGGGCAGCACTTCTTCGCGGATACGGAATACCTCTTGATCCTGATAAACGTATGAAACTTGAAAAGATCGATGTTCCGGAACTTGCTGATCTTAAAGCATGTATTTTAATGGAAAATATGGAGATAGAGCAGGAAGCACTGAT
>CAYMBY010000082.1:0-13236 GCA_964388815.1 uncultured Butyrivibrio sp.
GAGAATCTGTGTACAGTCGGAAAAAATGCTGAGCGATGAAAGACATGGGCAGGAGCAGACCGGACAGAAGATGTCCCTTGCAGCCAGAATTCTGATGACTGCCGGAGTTTTTGACAGAGATACGGCAGTCAGACTGGATGAGCCGCCGATGTCGGAAATCAGCGTGATTCGCAGAATGCTGCAGAAATCTTCCGTTTATGATGAAAAAGTGGTCAGAGGCATCGTGAATTCTCTCAGCATGCTGTTTCCCGGTGTCAGTGTGGAGCTGAATACAGGAGAAAAGGCGCTTGTCATTGCAGAGACAATGGATCCGTTCAGACCGATCATATTGAGCTTTTCGGACAACAGTGTTATTAACATGCTGGACAGCCGTGCATATGCGGATATTGAGATTGTGGATATCATGAAGACAATGGATAACCGCTATGTGATTGATACGGATACATTGAAGCGGTTCGGTTTTCCTCCGGAAAAAAATACACAGTGAATGTTCTGAAAGAGCAGGTAGTGTGAATGATCTGCCTGATGGCATTTTTATCACATGGCTATTTGTTTCAGAGCAGAACAAATGGCACTGATGCCCCTTCGCAACAACGCTGCTCAGAAATGAGGATTATTATGGCAGACATCAAGGAAATTCTGACGGAAGCTACAAAGGCACAGGCTTCTGATGTACATATTACAGTTGGGATTCCGCCCAAAATGCGTGTCAACGGGAAACTGATTTCGCTGGATCATTATGGGAAAATGCTGCCGGCCGATACGCTGGCAATTGCGAATGCAATTATGAATGACAGGCAGAAGGAAAAACTGGAAGAACACGGACAGCATGACATGTCTTTTTCCATACCGGCCATCGGACGTTTCCGTGTGAATGTTTTCAAACAGAGAGGATCTGTTGCGCTGGCACTGAGACTGGTTGCAACGCAGGTACCGGACGCAGAGAGCCTTGGGCTTCCGAAGTCGGTGCAGGATCTCTATATGAGAAAGCGGGGACTTGTTCTGGTAACCGGTCCGACCGGAAGCGGCAAATCTACAACACTTGCTTCTGTCATTGATATGATCAATAACAATCGTGAGGCCCATGTGATCACACTGGAGGATCCGATTGAATTCCTGTATCAGCATAAGATGTCCATTGTCAATCAGCGTGAAATCGGACTTGACAGTGACAGCTACGCAGATGCGCTGCGGGCGGCACTTCGTGAGGATCCGGATGTCATACTGGTGGGAGAAATGCGTGATCTTGAAACCATAAGTACAGCAATTACGGCAGCTGAAACAGGACATCTGGTACTGTCAACACTTCATACCATTGGCGCAGCCAGTACGGTAGACCGTATTATTGATGTCTTTCCGCCGCATCAGCAGCAGCAGGTCAGAATTCAGCTGGCAAATGTGCTTGAAGCGATTATATCCCAGCAGCTGATTCCGACTGCAGATGGAAAATCACGTGTTGCGGCATTCGAAGTCATGCATATGAACAGTGCAGTACGCAATATGATCCGTGAGGGCAAGACACATCAGCTGATTACCGTCATGCAGACCAATCGTAAGATGGGAATGATTACAATGGATGAGGCAATTATCCAGTTGTATCAGAAACATGTCATTTCGCGTGAAATGGCACTTCAGTTTGCACAGGATCCCGATACCATGCAGATGAAACTGCTGCATTGAAAAAAATGTTTACAGGAAGGCTGCCGGCATGCTATACTGCCGGTAGCAATGAACTTCTTAGGCTATATGCCTGTCAAAAGGAACCGTTCCGTTCCGAAAATTCCTTGCTGAATAAAACGATATAGGCAGGGAAAAACAGAAGACACAGAAGGTTTTCTTTTATTTCCCTGCACATCAGAAAACGGAGATTTTATGTATGGGAAATGAAACAAATGACCTGTATCAGGTCAACCTGAGTGACTTTGCGCTCTTTCTGCCGGTAATGAAGAATAAAAAAGCCTACCGGAATGTGCTGAGCATCATTCTGAATGAGCCGGAGGTTCAGATGGAGCAGGTCAAGGTGGAAGAAGTCATCCTTAATGAAAAAGGGAAGCGTGCAATCCGTCTTGATGCCTGGGGAAAGACTACAGACAGGCGGCAGTTTAATATTGAAATGCAGAATGATACTGAACATGATGATACCGGCAAACGCAGCAGATATTATCAGGCACTCATGGATACGCCGATTCTGAAGGCCGGAAAGAAAACAAAGTACAGGCAGCTTCCTCCATCTATTGTTATTTTTATTACGCAGGAAGATTTTCTTGGGCGGGATCTTGCCATGTATTGTTTTGAAGAGACATGTCTGGAACTTCCGGATTTAAAACTGAATGATGGAACACAGAAGATATTTCTGAATATGGCCAGTAAAAACGGAAGAGAAGAACTGATCAGTCTGCTGCAATATATGAAATGTACACGGCTGGACAATCCGGAGATCCGGGTACGGGACGGGCGCATGAAAGAACTGGACAGAATAGTCAGTGAAGTAAAAACTTCTGAAGAATGGGAGGAGGTACATATGAGCATATTGTCGGTCGGGATGGAACGCGGTGAAGAAATCGGCAGGCAGCGCGGTGAGAAAATCGGAAAAGAAATCGGAAAAGAAATCGGAAAAGAACAGAATCTGATTGAACTGGTATGCCGCAAGCTGGCAAAGAACAAGTCGCCGGAAGAAATTGCAGAGGTGCTGGAGGAACAGCCGGAGCGGATTAATGCCATATGTGTTGCTGCAGCAAAATACGCGCCGGAGTATGATATAGAGAAGATTTATAAGGAACTGCATAAAGTCTGATATTTTCTTCTGCAGGAGATACGATCGTATCTCCTGCAGGCCGTAAGCTGTTTCTCAGCTTACATTTTCCCTGTTAATTTAAAATTTTGAAATGGAGATTAATATGTTCAGTACAGTTATTTCCGGTGCAATTCACGGGATGACCAGCTATCTGATGCATGTGGAGGTAGACGCCGCGGATGGACTTCCATCCTTTAATATGGTCGGTTTACCGTCTACAGAAGTGCGGGAAGCAGGTGACCGTGTAAAAGTTGCGCTGAAAAATTCAGGAATTCGAATTCCACCCATGCACATTACGGTAAATCTGTCTCCGGCAGATATCAGAAAGGAGGGTGTATCTGTTGATCTGCCGGTAGCACTTGGTATTCTGATTTCCATGGGAGAAATTGAAGAAGATGCATTGCAGGATACCATGGTGCTGGGAGAACTGGGACTTGATGGTGAAGTCAAGGGGATCAGAGGCGTTTTGCCGATTGTGCGTAAAGCGGCAGAAAAGGGCTGCAGGAGCTGTATTCTTCCTGCAGAAAATGCAAGAGAGGGTGCCGTGATTCAGAATATCAGAATCATTGGCGTAAGGTCGTTGCAGGAAGCGATTGCTTATCTGACAGCACCGCAGGAGGAACGGGATACCATGATCCGGCCGACAAAGGTAAGTCTGTCGGAGATTTTTATGGAAAAAGAGACAGCAGAGGTACTTGATTTTGCCGACATCAGCGGGCAGGCGGCAGCCAAAAGAGCAGTGGAAATTGCAGCAGCAGGATTTCACCATGTGCTGATGGCGGGACCGCCCGGATCGGGAAAAAGCATGATTGCCAAGCGCGTGCCGACGATTCTGCCGCCGCTGTCCGTTCCGGAGAGTCTTGAAGTATCTGCGATTTACAGTGTCGCAGGCCTCCTGAAACCGGGTGAAGCGCTGGTTACGCAGCGCCCGTTTCTGAGCCCGCACCATTCCATCACAGAGACGGCACTGACAGGCGGCGGAAGGATTCCGCAGCCGGGAATGATCAGTCTGGCACACAGGGGTGTACTGTTTCTGGATGAGATGGCAGAATTCAGGCGTTCAACGCTGGATCTGCTGCGTCAGCCGCTGGAAGACCGGATGGTGCATATTGCCAGGAACGGAGGAACTTTTTCCTATCCGTCGGATTTTATGCTGGTGGGGGCGCTTAATCCATGCCCCTGCGGTTATTATCCGGACAGAAACCGCTGCAGATGCTCGGAAAAAGAAATCGCAAGATATCTTGGACATATTTCCGGCCCGGTGCTGGACCGTATGGATCTGTGTGTGGAAGTACCGCGGATTGCAGTGGAAGAACTGGATATGGCAGGTACCCTGAATGAATCCAGTGCAGTGATCAGGGCGCGCGTTCTTGGTGCACGAAAAATGCAGCAGGAACGTTTCCGGGGGACGGCACTGAGATTCAATTCCGATATGGGACCAAAGGAAATACAGAAATACTGTCGTCTGGGCATGAAGGAAAAACGGCTTCTGGAACAGATTTTTCACAGCATGGATTTAAGTGCAAGAGCCTATCACAGAATGATCAAGGTGGCAAGGACGATTGCAGATCTGGACGGTTCACGGGAAATTACGCAGATGCATCTGACAGAGGCAGCCTGCTACCGGATGACGGATTCAAAGTTATGGAGAAAGAAAGTTGAATAGAAAATCAGAAGAAATGGAAATGATAAATACAGAAGTGACTGTGCAGGAACTTCAATATGCCTACTGGCTGTGCAATATCAGAAGCCTTGGAAAAAATACGGTCCGGCAGCTTCTGCAGGAAGCAGGAAGTGCACAGGCGGTATGGCAGTTGCCGGGGACAGAAGCAGAAAAGCTGATGAAACCTTCCCAGTATCGTTTTTTTGCTGCATCGCGGGCTGTCTGGAATGTGGAAAAGGAATATAATATACTGGAAAGCTGTGGAATCCGCTTCATTCCGCAGATGCATCCGGAATTTCCGGAAAGACTCAGGCAGATTCCGGATGCTCCGGTCTGTCTGTATGTGAAAGGGCGTCTGCCTGATTCTGCAAGACCTTCAGTGGCAATTATCGGAGCCAGGATGTGCAGCGAATACGGAAGATATCTGGCCAGAGAATTCGGTATGGAGCTTGCTGGTGCCGGAATACAGATTATCAGCGGAATGGCAGGCGGCGTTGACGGTATCAGCCAGAAAGGTGCCATTCTGGCCGGTGGTAGCTCATATGCAGTGATGGGATGCGGAGTCGACTGCTGTTATCCGCCGGAAAACAGAGAACTATATGACATGCTGCCGGAAAACGGCGGAATTATTTCAGAATATGCACCGGGAACACAGCCAAAGGCCAATCTGTTTCCGCCAAGGAACCGGATCATCAGCGGCCTTGCGGATCTGGTACTGGTCATTGAAGCCAGAAAGCACAGCGGGACGTTGATTACGGTGGATATGGCGCTCGAACAGGGAAGAGAAGTATGGGCAGTTCCCGGCAGGATTACCGACCGGCTCAGCGACGGATGCAATCAGCTGATCCGGCAGGGCGCCGGGATTGCTCTTTCACCGGAAGATCTGCTGCAGGAATTTTATGGAATTGAAAAGGCGGACAGCGAGACGCAGGCAAAGCCGGTACTTAAGCTGACGCCGATGGAAAATGCGCTTCTGGGTGTACTGGACCTGAATCTGCAGACGATATCACAGCTGTATGATAAAATGACAGGAGCAGGGATACAGACCGGTATTCCGGAGCTGATGAATGAACTGGTGCAATTGTGCATTAAAGGGATGGCAGAGCAGGAAGGAAGCTGTTTCCGGAAAAAAAGATGAGACGGATTCCATGTTGCAGATGAAAAAAAGCGACGCAAAACAGATTGACAGTACATCAGATTCCATGTATGATATAAATGTGAACAACCGATTGCGCAACGCGCAGACAAAGGATTGAGGCATATGGGAACGAAAATGACAATCGATGATATTGCGGCAGATCTTGGGGTATCCAAGACGACCGTATCAAGAGCGATATCCGGAAAAGGCCGTATCGGCCGGGAAACCAGGGAACGGGTACAGGAATATATACAGGAACATAATTATAAACCGAATGTGATTGCAAAAAGTCTTGCACAGCAGCGGACATATAATATTGTTGTGGCATGGCCGGGAGATCCCGGAATTGCCGAACTGCCTTTTTTTCAGAACTGTCTGATCGGGATGAGTCAGGCGGCAGAGGATGCCGGATATGATATTCTGGTTTCTGTTGCGGAGAGCAGGGATATCAGCAAGCTGCAGCGGATTGTGGAAAACCATAAAGTAGACGGTGCGGTGCTGACCAGAACACTGGTCAGTGATCCGCTGTCAGATTATCTGAAAGAATCAGGACTTCCGTTTGTGGCAATCGGCAGCACGGCAGATTCTGAAGTGGTGCAGATTGATAATGATCATTATGCTGCCTGCAAAGAGCTGACATCTGTTCTTCTTGCCAAAGGAATCAGAAAGCTGGCACTGATCGGGGGTGCAGATGAACTTGTAATCACACAGACCAGACGCAGAGGCTTTCTGGCTGCATTTGAAGATGCCGGGATACAGCCCGACCTGTCTCTGATTTATACCATAATGGACGGACAGACAGAAGTAACGGACGTGGTGGATGAGATTCTGGAAAAGAAGGCGGACGGTGTAATCTGCATGGATGATTTTCTGGCAGGAAATGTCATGGAAGTGTGCAAGAACCGGAAGATCAGAATTCCGGAAGATCTTAAGCTGGCATCTTTTTATAACAGCTCCGTTCTGGATTATGCATCGCCGGCAGTTACGAGTCTTGACTTTAATGACCGGAAACTTGGAGCGGTTGCGATCAGAACACTTCTGGACAGAATTGAAGGCAGAGAAGTGAACAATGCATGTCTGAAGACCTATGAAGTTATGCTGAGAGAGAGCACGAAATAAGAAGTGTTATTCATTTAACGGCAGAAAGGTAAGAAATGAGAATATCATCAAAGTCACAGATCGCATATACGCCAATGAGCCTGACGGTGGATAAGATTCCGTGGTTTCCTGTCATGGGGGAAATGCATTATTCACGTTATCCGGCAGACGGCTGGGAGGATGAACTGAATAAGATGAAAGCAGGGGGCGTGGATGTCGTGTCTCTCTATGTCATCTGGATTCATCATGAGGAAATTGAAGGCCAATTTGATTTTGACGGTTGCAGAGATCTTCACCGTTTTCTGGAAACCATACAGGAATGCGGCCTTTACTGTATTTTGAGAATCGGACCGTGGGCGCATGGAGAAGCAAGAAACGGCGGATTCCCGGACTGGCTTCTGGAAAAAAGCAGATCAGAACAGTTTGCAGTCAGAACGGATGATCCGGCTTATCTGAAATATGTCAGACGTTTTTACGAGCATATTTTTGAACAGGCAGAAGGAATGCTGATCCGGGATAATGGTCCGGTTATCGGTGTGCAGATCGAGAATGAATACGGGCATGTCGGCGGGCAGACGGGAGAAGCCGGAGAACAGCATATGCGTACGCTGCAGCAGATGGCACGGCAGATCGGATTTGAAGTTCCGGTTTACACGGCAACCGGATGGGGCGGCGCGGTGACCGGCGGAATGATTCCTGTGATGGGAGGCTACTGCGAGGCACCATGGGATCAGCGACTGACAGAAATTGAACCCAGTGGAAATTATATTTTTACCGAAGAGAGAAATGATCATAATATCGGTTCGGACCATGGCATTGGCGAGGGCATCACGTTTGATATGAAAAAGTTTCCGTATCTGACAGCGGAGCTTGGAGGCGGTCTTCAGGTGACACACCACAGAAGACCGGTTGCAACCGGTCATGATATCGGCGCTATGAGCATGGTGAAGCTGGGGAGCGGTGTCAGCCTTCTGGGGTACTACATGTACCATGGCGGAACCAATCCGAAAGGAAAACTGACTACGCTTCAGGAATCAAGAGCAACAGGATATCCGAATGATCTTCCGGTTCTGTCCTATGATTTCAATGCACCGATCCGGGAATACGGACAGATTACGGATACCTTCCGTGAAATCCGTCTGCTGGCGTTGTTTGTGCATGATTTTGGTGAAGAACTGTGCAGAATGCCCTATGTATCTCAGCCGGGAAATCCCCGGCATCCGGAGGATTTAAAGCACCTTCGCAGTGCAGTCAGATATGTCAGGGATACAGATGAGTCCGGAAATGAACGTAACCATGGCTATCTGTTTATCAATAATTATCAGCGTCATTACCCGATGGCAGTTCACCGGCAGGAGAAACTGTCTGCGTATGCAGAAGATGGTACAGTACTGGCAGAATTTCCGAAGGCAGCAGATATTAAGGACGGCGAATATTTTTTCTGGCCATTTAATCTTCCGGTTGGCAGGGGACTTCTGAAAACGGCAATGGCGACTCCGCTCTGCATCCTGCATGGCGCCGGTACCGGCGGCGGAAATGCATATGTTTTTTATACGGAAGACGGCAGAGATCCGGAATATGAAACAGAAGGAAATCTGCAGGGCAATATATTTATCACACTGTCAAGGCAGGAGGCACTTCATGCAGCGAAGATCATGCGCGGCGGAAGAGAATATCTGATCATTTCAGAGCAGGATGTGATAACGGATACGGCAGGAGACATGCAGCTGATCTGTCCGGCAGAAGGCAGCTGCAGACCGTCATTCCGGGTATGGCCGGATATGGAGATCAGCGCAGAGCATTTTGAGAAAATAAAAAAGGCGGCGCCGGCAGAACAGGTGATTACTGCAGCGTATTTTGCAGGCTATGAATCAGCAGAGGAACTTCACAATAAGGTAAAATGCAGCTTTACGCCTGAACAGGGAACCGCAGCGGACGAAAATGACGGAAGCAGAACATACAGGATCAGGATCAGTCAGATCCCGGAAGATGCGGAGGAGATCTATCTTCAGATCGGATATGAAGGAGACAGCGCAGAGATGTTCTGTGAAGAAGATATGATCGCAGACAGTTTTTATACCGGACAGAAATGGGAGATCGGTCTGAAGCGGTTTATTGATGAAAACGGCAGAAGGACAGCAGACCGGTTTGAAGCAGCCGTATCTGTACATCCCCTTAAACAGGGAGACGGGGTGTATCTGGAAAAATGGCCGCCGATGGAAGACGGGTGTGCATGCAGGATAACAGATATTTCTGCAGTGTCACAATATCGTGTCAGAATTTTCTGATTTGTAGTAAAATAGGGTTATCGGCGTTTATTGTCCGGTAACTCTATTTTTTTTCCGGAGGCGGTTATGGCGTTTACAGGTGCGGTTATGGTTCCTCATCCACCGGTTCTGATACCTGAGGTGGGACGGGGAGAAGAACAGAAAATCAGCGAAACTGCAGCAGCTTATCTGCAGGCAGCGGAAATGATCCGCGAAATGAAGCCGGAAACGATTGTACTTTCGTCTCCGCACAGCATCATGTATTCTGACTATTTTCACATTTCACCCGGCAGCAGTGCACACGGCAGCCTTTCGCAGTTCGGTGCGGGAGAAGTCTGTAAGAACGTAACTTACGATACGGAATTCGTGGATCTTCTGTGCAGGCATGCACAGGAGAGAGACTTTCCTGCAGGAACAATGGGAGAACGAAATCCGGAACTGGATCACGGAACAATGATACCATTATATTTTATTGATAAAAAATATACGGATTATAAACTGGTACGAATCGGGCTTTCGGGGTTGTCTCTTGCAGATCATTACCGTCTGGGACAGATGATTGCACAGACTGCGCAGGAACTCGGACGCAGGGCAGTGTATGTTGCAAGCGGTGATCTGTCACATAAACTGAAAGAGGACGGACCTTACGGGTTTGACGATAACGGACCGGAATATGACCGTAAAATTATGGAAGTGATGGGAAAAGGTGCATTTGATCAACTGCTTGATTTCCCGGAAACATTGTGTGAAAAGGCGGCAGAATGCGGTCACAGATCTTTTGTCATGATGGCAGGAGTACTGGACCGCAGTGCAGTTGATATCCGGAAACTAAGTCATCAGGATACGTTTGGCGTCGGGTATGGCGTCTGTACATACAGAGTGACTGCGCCGGATCCGGAACGCAATTTTCTGGACAGGTGGATGGAGCGACAGAAGAAAGCCTGCGAGGAACGAAAAGCGGCAGAGGATGCTTATGTCCGGCTGGCCAGAAAATCGCTGGAAACGTATATCTGTACAGGGAAAAAACTGAGGCTGCCGGAGGATCTGCCCGCGGAAATGATGAAGAAAAGGGCAGGCGTATTTGTATCGCTGCACAGAGAGGGAAGACTGCGCGGCTGCATCGGAACCATTGCACCGGTACAGGAGAATATTGCCATGGAAATTCTTGAAAATGCAGTTTCCGCGGCAACAGATGATCCGAGATTTGATCCGGTCAGAGCAGAGGAACTCGGCAGTCTGAATACAGTGTGGATGTGCTGGGAGAGACGGAAAAAATCAGTTCCAAAGAGGAACTGGATGTGATCCGCTACGGTGTGATTGTCACCAAAGGCAGCAGGAGGGGACTTCTTCTGCCGAGGCTTGACGGGGTTGACAGCGTTCAGCAGCAGATTTCAATTGCCAGAAAAAAAGCAGGAATCGGAGAGGATGAAGACGGTGTCCTTCTGGAACGGTTTGAAGTTGTCCGCCATTTCTGAGAAAATATGAACAGGCCGGATTAAGTGAAATGATACAGAACGTTCTTTAATGTGATATGATAGTCGTAAGCACAGGGGAATAAAATTATGGATTCACTGGTATGTGAAGTGTGCTTTGCCGCATGCAGACTTTCTGAAGGGCAGACCGGCAGGTGTCATGCAAGGAAAAATGTGAATGGCAGGATTATTCCTTTGAATTACGGGAAAATTACTGCGCTTGCACTTGATCCGATTGAAAAAAAGCCGTTGCGGAGATTTTTTCCGGGAAGCCGGATTTTGTCGGTGGGCAGCTACGGATGCAATCTGAAATGTCCGTTCTGCCAGAACTGTGAAATATCCTGTGCAGAAGAGATCAATGGACGGGTCATTTTCAGGTTCAGAGGAGCAGAACAGGAAATCCCATACAGGGAAATGACACCTTCTGAGCTGTGCAGCATGGCACTTGCGTACAGACAGCAGGGTAATATCGGTGTTGCGTATACCTACAATGAACCGCTGACAGGATATGAGTTTGTGCGGGATACCGCGCAGCTGGTGCATGAAAGCGGGATGAAGAATGTACTGGTGACAAACGGGTCGGCGGGAATTCCGGTTCTACGGGAGATTCTGCCATGGATGGATGCCATGAACATTGATCTGAAAGGCTTCAGCCCGGATTATTATGCAAAGGTACTGGGCGGGGATCTGCACATGACGCAGGAATTTATCAAAGAGGCTGCAACGGGCTGTCATGTGGAGCTGACAACACTGATCATTCCGGGAATGAATGATTCGGATGAGGAAATGGATGCGTTATCCCTGTGGATCAGCAGCCTGGATCACGGAAAAGAAATCCCGCTGCATATTTCCAGGTTTTTTCCGGGATACAGGATGGCAGAGGCTGAACCGACGGAAATTTCAAAAATATATCATCTTTCAGAAATTGCGAAGAATCATCTTGAATATGTTTATACAGGAAACTGTTAATCTGATCTGGTGAAGAGTGAGATATGGCAACTTACAATTATTATTTTGATATCTGTGCAATCTGCATATTGTCCACAATAGCAATTATGACATTATTCCGGAAGTGGGTGCCTACTTACCAGAATCATGCATTTCTTGCATTGTTTGCTGCGATTGCCATGACGGTGATTTCTGAGCGGACAGAAACGTTTCTGCAGATGAATCCGCAGCCGGGCGTGATTTATCCATACGCTGAGAAACTGGCAGGAAGCTTTTATTTTACGTTTCATCTTCTGTCTGCAGCGTTCTATCTGATTTATGTGCTTGCCGTGATGAATATTCCGGTAAGATTCAGACATGATTTCTTCCCGATATTTCTGGCATTTTTTGCAGGGCTCGCGCTCGTTGTATTCAACTGGTTTGATCCGGTCATGTTCTATTATGATGAAGCAGGACTTTATCACAGGGCGCCGTTCATGATCCTGTTTTATCTGTTCGGCTGTCACTATGTACTGGGCGGGCTGATTATACTGTACCGCCGCAGGAAAAGGCTGCAGCGACGGATGGTCAACATCATGGTGAGCTATATTCTCCTGATCATTTTCGGAATGATTATTCAGGCGGCTTTTCCGAAAATGCTGACGGAGGGGTTCTTTTCCACCATCAGTCTGTTGCTGACCTATATTACGATCCAGAGCCCGAGTAAAATGATTGATGAAGAGGTGGAGGTACTTAACCGCAGGGCGTTTCTGGCCAGTGCATCCATGCAGATGGACAGGAAAAAGCCGTTTATCACCATCTATATCGGTGTGGATCATGTACTTGCCATGAGTCAGGCACTTGGAGACATTCAGCTGCAGAATCTGATGAAAATGATGGCAGACAGTCTGAAGATATACAGAAAAGATATGTTTCTGTACAGATATTCTGATAATACATATGTAATGATGATGCGCAGACCGGATCCGGAAGCAGCACAGCAGACCATGCAGGAACTGGTGGAGCGTTTCAGCAGACCATGGAAGTTCAAAAACAACAGCATTCATGTGGATTTTTACCTGTGGATGCTGGAATATCCGCAGCAGTTCGGCAGCATTGATGATCTTGTAAACCGGAATGAAATGATCATGAAACCGGAAAACCGGCGCGGTCAGGTGATCGTACAGGTCGATCAGATTGATTTCATGCGGGATATCAACCTCAGAAATTTTGTCAGCCTTGCCATGAAGGCGGTTCAGGAAGGATCTGCAGAGGTTCGCTATATTCCGGTGTTCCGGCTGGAAGAACAGAAGGTCAGAGCCCTCGAGGCTGTCTGCTTTTTTCCTGCTTCGGACGGGGAATGGCTGAACGGGCATGACTTTATTACCAGCAATGATCACAGCCGGGCCGTTGCGGAGGTGGACATATACGTATTGGATAAAGTTTGCAGATTTCTGCATGAGCGCCCATCTGTCAGAGAAAATATTTACGGTGTTTCCATGAAAATATCGATGATGAAGTTCCTGAGTCAGAATTTTGAGGCGTGTGTCGATGAAATACTGAAAAAATATGAAATCGATTCGCAGCAGATATATTTCAAACTTTCGGAGACTACATTCAGCAGTCTGTCGGAAGAAGGAATAAAGAAGATGCACAGGCTTGAAGAGAAGGGGTATCACTTCCTGATTGATGATGTGGGAATCGGATTTTCTGACATGTACCATCTGATTAATGCGCAGGCAGTCAGCGTGAATCTGAATTCATCATTGATCCGTGTTGCGTCTGAGAGTGTCAGGGCAGGTGCCATGGTCAGAGATCTGGTGGAGATGATACATGATTCACATCAGAGAATCGGTGCGGAAGGTGTGGATACAGCA
>CAYMBY010000083.1:0-23464 GCA_964388815.1 uncultured Butyrivibrio sp.
CCGGCAACCTGAATAAGCTTGCTGATATTGCTTCATTCATGGGGGACAGGGAGAAAAATCTGTCACTGGAAGAAAAAGCTCACAGAGCGGTGGAACTGGTCCGGACGCTGAATCACAGAATCGGAATTCCGGATCATATTGCAACTCTTGGCGTATCCCGTGGGATGTTCCCTGCAATTATCAAAGGAACAATGGAATACCGGATGTTGAAACTGAATCCGGTTGAAATGACGGAAAGTATTGTCGGCAGGATTCTGGAAGAAAGCTTCTGAGTAGCGCAGACAGGAGGAAAGCGTTATGGAAAAACAGTATGTCATTACCTTATCAAGACAGTTCGGAAGTCTTGGAAGGCCGATTGCCAAAAGGCTGGCAGAACTTCTGGGAATTGAATTCTATGACCGGGAGATTGTGGAACAGACAGCAAAAAATCTGGGGCTTCCGCTGGCAGTGATCAAGGACACAGAAGAAAGCCTGAAAACAAGATTTTTTAATATGGGATATCCTCTGGGCGTTGGGGCAACGGAGCAGCAGGATGCAATATTCAATGAACAATCCAGAATTATCAGGGATCTGGCTGAGAAAAAATCCTGCATTATTGTCGGAAGATGTTCCGATTTTATTCTCGGAAACGATAAAAACTGTCTGAGAATATTTGTATATGCTTCCTATGAAGAAAGATATCGCAACTGTGTGGATATTCTGCGAATGGATCAGGATTCCGCAAAGAAAATGATTGATAAGGTCGATAAGGCAAGAAAAGCATATCATCTGCATTATGCAGGATATGTGCCTGGTGATCAGAACAATCAGGATATTCTGATTAACAGCGGAGTACTGGGAATTAACGGAACGGCAGAATGTCTGAAGGAAATTGTGAAAATCAGATTCGGGCTGGATGACTGAGGAGGCTGGGATGGCGAAAGTTCTGTATTTCAATATTGATGATAATCTGGATTATGAGAATAAGCTTTTGCGGGAATGGGGAATCAGCGATATTGAACTTCTGGAGATAAAGGATAAGGAATATAAAAAGACATTTGGCGAGTATGTAAGGGATTCCGGAGCCGAAGGACTTGTTGTGGAATATGATACGGTGACTTCGCAGGTAATGGATCAGTGCCCGGAACTGAAAATCGTATCGCTTCAGAGTATCGGATACAATAATGTAGATATTAAGGCAGCTACGGTACACCATATCTGTGTTACCAATATTCCGGGATTCTGTGCGGATGAAGTTGCACTTCATACAGTAGCGATGACACTTGATCTTGCAAGAAAGATCACATTTTATGACAGAGCCGTTCAGACAGGGCACTGGGATCCGCTGGTCGGGTATTCGCTGCACCGGCTGAAAAATAAAGTATTCGGAATGGTTTTCTTTGGAGAAATTCCGAAGCGCATTGTTCCGATGATTCATGCGGTCGGAATGGAAATTCTGGTCTATGCACCAACCAAAACAGCGGCGTATCTTGCTGAATATGGTTGCAGAAAAGCAGATACAATGGAACAGCTTCTTCAGGAAGCGGATTTCGTGTCTCTGCATTGTCCGCTGATACCGGATGTGACATATCATCTGATGAATGAAAAAGCGTTTGCAAAGATGAAACCGACAGCATTTCTGATTAACACATCAAGGGGATCAGTGGTAGATGAAGAAGCACTGGTGAAGGCATTGAAAGAACATCAGATTCAGGCGGCTGCAATTGACGTCATCGAAGATGAAATGTCTGAGAACAGCCGGCTGTTCGGGCTGGAAAACTGTATTCTGACTCCGCACGCGGCTTTTATGTCCGAAGATTCATTTTATGAGGGGAGAAGGCGCAGCCTGGAACATCTGGTGGAAAGACTGTCAGCTTCAAAAAAAGGGAAACCTTCAGATCTGGTGAATCCCGAGGTAATATGACATCTGGAGGCAAAGCGCAGAAGAAAAGGGGCATGACATGGCGGATATGCTGTATATGCAGGTGGCAAATCATATTCTGGACTGTATTCAGAGCGGAACGTTAAAAGAACATGACAGGATATCCGAAAGAAAACTGGCGGCAGAATATAATGTCAGCAGAACAGTCGTAAGAGAGTCCATCAAACTGTTAAATGAGCGGGGACTGGTCCGGACAGTATGCGGTAAAGGCAGCTTCGTAAATATACCGGGAAGGTCTGCACTGATCAGCAAATTTGAAGATGCACTGGATGTCAGCAGAGTAAAGCAGGAAGAAGTGACACAGGCAAGAGAAATACTTGAAAAGGCAATGGTCCCTCTTTTGATTTCCAATACCGATGAGCATGATATAGAGGTACTGGAAGAATTATATATGCAGATGGAGACTTCTACTGACGATGGAACAAAGTTTGCATATTATGATGAACGTTTTCACCTTGCGGTGTCCATCTGTTCACATAATCAGGTTATGAGCATTATGACGGGGACATTGAATGGCATGACAGACAGAACGGATCTTCTCAGTAACAGTGCGGTCAGAATAAATGCCAACAGAGAGCATAGGAAAATGATTGATGCGCTTAAGAAAAAAGATGGAAGCTTACTGGAAAGCGCATTGGAGAAACATATTTCATGCATTCGTCATATACAGGGAGAGGAAGAAGCGCATAGATGATTTTACTGCAGCAGATGATAATCCTTTTTCTGATTATGGGAGCAGGATATTTTCTTGGAAAAAAGAGAATTCTGGATGAACATGTCGGAAAAGCATTGTCATGGATGATTGTCAATATATCTAATCCGGCGCTTATTGTGTCAGGAAGTTTCGGTGGAGGAATGAAAGCGCAGGAGCTTTTTTTCCTCCTTTTTCTTGCATCAGGAATATACGCGGTGCTTATTATTATTGCAGAACTGCTGGTTCCTCTGATCTGGCGACGGGAAGGACAGAACGGGATTTTCAAGGTACTGCTTGTGTTTTCCAATATCGGGTTTATGGGTTTTCCGATTATTTCTGCTGTATATGGAAATGAATCACTCTTAAAAGCTTCTGTATTTCTGATTCCGTTTAATACTCTCATATACACTTATGGGATCAGACAGATATCAGGAAAAAAGATAGAAAAAGGGGAGATTGTCGGGAACTTCTGTAATGCGGGAATCATAGCGTGTCTGTGCGCACTTCTGATCAGTATAACCGGTGCAGGAGAGAAAATACCTCTACTGGTGCAGAAAACCGCAAATATGCTGGGTGAACTGACAGCGCCGCTCAGTATGATGGTAATCGGAGCATCATTCCATGGAATGAATGTAAAAAAAGCGCTTCGGAATAAAAAAATTATTTTTTTTACTGTGATTAAAATGATCATACTGCCGGTTCTGGGAATGCTGGTAATCCGGCATCTGGTGAAGAATACAGCAACAGAAGGAATCTGTATGGTTCTGCTGGCAACGCCCTCAGGAAGTATGGCGGCTATGCTGGCAATGGAATATGATGGTGATTATAAAGGAGCGTCAGAAGTGATTGCACTGACGACGCTGCTGTCTGTTGTAACAATGCCCCTGGTATCATGGCTATGCGGGGTATGAGCCCGGTTGATGACGATATATTGCAAACACGGTTTTCAATACTACGAAACAAAACTTTAGTTACTTCAAAATGTTGACATATAAACCGTACAGTGATAACATGTAAACACATTAAATATATTTAACCAAAAATCACCTGAACAGGTGGAAAGGTGTGAATACATGAAATCACTTCAGATTGGAGATAAAACAGCAAGAATTCCGTTGATTCAGGGAGGAATGGGCGTCGGGGTCAGCAGGTCATCGCTGGCCGGCGCAGTTGCGGCAGAAGGCGGGATCGGTGTCATATCCACAGCACAGATCGGATATGATGAGGAAGATTTTGCACAGCATCCGGCGCAGGCAAATCTGCGTGCAATTGAAAAGCATATTCTGCTGGCAAAGGAAAAGGCACGTTCAGGAAACGGACTGACAGGTGTGAATATCATGGTGGCGCTTAAAGATTACGCGGACCATGTAAAGGCAGCTGTCAGTGCAGGCGCAGATGTGATCATCAGCGGTGCGGGGCTTCCGCTGGATCTCCCGGAATATGTGGAAGGAAGCAATACAAAGATTGCACCGATTGTGTCTTCTCCGAAAGCTGCCTCCGTGATCCTGCGGATGTGGGAGAGAAGGTATCACAGGACGGCTGATTTTGTGGTGATTGAAGGGCCGAAGGCAGGAGGGCATCTGGGATTTTCCGAAAAGGATCTTGAAGACATTCCGGCGCTTGATTATGACAATGTAATCAGGAATACGATTCAGACGGTGAATGAATTTGCCGTGAAATTTCAGCAGAAGATTCCTGTTATTGTGGCAGGCGGAATATTCACACATGAGGATGTGATGCATGCACTCTCACTGGGAGCGGATGGTGTGCAGGTTGCATCAAGATTTGTTGTGACAGAAGAATGTGATGCTGATCAGCGTTATAAGGACTGTTATATCAATGCGGAAGCGGATCAGATTGAAATTATCAAGAGCCCGGTCGGAATGCCGGGGCGCGCACTCCATAATCATTTTCTGGAGGAAGTACAGAAGGGCAATATGAAAATCGGACGCTGCTACGGGTGTCTGAAAAACTGTGATCCGGCAAAGATTCCGTATTGCATAACGGATGCACTGACCCGTGCCGTGCAGGGTGATGTGGAAAACGGCCTGATCTTCTGCGGCGCGGAGGTCGGCAGAATCCATGAGATGACAACCGTGCATGATCTGATGCAGGAGCTGATGGGAGAATAAGAACTGTAACTGAGAAAAACGGACCGGGGCAGTGGAGGCTGACCCTGGTCCGTTTTTTTCATATGTATCTGTATATTAAATGTGGTTTGCAACTTCAAAGGCATCCCAGATGCCGTACATGATGTTGGATACTTTCTTTGCGTCGCCGAGAAGATAAAGTTCCGGAACATCAAATTCCAGGTCATGGTACAGGCTGTCATTGGAACGATAGCCGACGGAGAGAATGACACTGTCGCAGGCAATGGATTCTTCTTTTCCGTCTTTTTCAACAGTAAGTGTGCCGTTTTCGTATTTCTTTACACGGGCAGAGGTAACAGACTTTACGCCCTTGAACGGAAGCAGACGTTCGAGCATTTCCTTATTGGCACTGCAAAGCGGGCCGTTCAAGGCGAGCAGTTTATCCAGAGCCTCTACGATGGTTACATTTTTACCGCTTTCCTGCAGCCAGAGCGCTGTTTCACAGCCAACGAGACCTCCGCCGACAACAACGGTATTCTGACCGGGATCTTTTTTGCCAAGAAGGACATCTTCTGCGGTGTAGACATGTGCATCGTCGCCCAGAGAAAATACCTTCGGGGTGGATCCGGTTGCAACAATGACTGTATCATAATGACCGTCTGCTACCATTTCTTTTGTGACAGCAGTACCGAAATGAACCGGAACCTTCAGTTCCTGAAGTTCTGTCTCGTACCATCTGGCAAGTGCAAGGTCGTCTTCCTTGAAGTCCGGAGCACCGCCGGGCAGAAGGTTGCCGCCGAGGCGGGAAGACTTTTCAAAGAGTTCAGGCTTATGACCACGGATTGCAAGAACGCGGGCAGCTTCACAGCCGGCAACACCGCCACCGATGATCATGACCTTCTTGGAGGCCAGTACAGGACGATATTCTGTGACGCCTTCTCTTGCGGTCTGCGGATTGACTGCGCAGTTGATCATGGAATAGGTCTGAATACGGCCCATACAGCCTTCCTGACAGGAAATACAGGGACGGATGCAGCGGGCTTTGTCACCGCGGAGTTTATTGACGTAATCAGGATCAGCCAGAAGCGGTCTGCCAAGGCTGACAATATCGCAGTAGCCGTCAGCAACAGCCTTTGATGCAGTATCCGGATTGTCCATACGACCTGCGAGCAGGATCGGAACATCAACCGTTTCCTTCATGACCTTGCCGTAGTCCAGGTAGAGCGCTTTCTTCTGGTACATCGGCGGGTGATTCCACCACCAGGCATCATAGCAGCCGACATCGACATCGAGTGCATCATAGCCGTAGTTTACGAGCAGCTTTGCAGCTTCGATTCCTTCATCAAGGTCACGGCCTTCTTCATGAAATTCTTCACCCGGGAGGGCTCCTTCACGCCAGTCCTTCATCATGCTCTTGGGACTGAAACGGAGTGCAACAGGGAAATCTTCGCCGCAGCGGCGCTTGATTTCTTCCACAACCTCTCTGGCAAAACGCAGACGGTTTTCAAGGCTTCCGCCGTATTCATCCGTACGCTGATTGAATTTGGAGATTGCGAACTGATCCATCAGATAGCCTTCATGTACTGCGTGGATTTCCACACCGTCAAAGCCGGCACGTTTTGCATTGAATGCACCGTCACCAAAGCTCTTTACGATGCCGTGAATCTCTTCCACAGTCAGCGGACGGCAGATTTTGTCCAGCCATCTGTGCGGGATGGCGCTGGGGGCAACCGGCGGGAACTCTCCGAGGTTGGTCGGAATGGTCACACGGCCAAAGCCTGCGGACATCTGCAGGAAGATTTTACTGCCGTATGCATGCACACGTTCAGTCATTTCACGGCTGGTGCGGACGAACTGCACCGGATTGTAGGTACTGTTGGGACAGTTGGGAAAAGAGGGCTTCTCCACTTCACAGTCTGAGAAGGTAACACCGGTGATGATCAGTCCGGTGCCGCCCTGGGCACGGCGGGTATAATAGTCGATACCGCGCTGGTTCCAGCCGCCTTCACTGTCTCCAAGGCCCAGCGGACCCATCGGCGCCATAGCGAAACGGTTTCTGATTTCAACAGAGCCGATCCGGTAAGGCGTAAAAAGATTCTGATATTTCATATTCTGACCTTTCCATACCACAGAAAATGCGGTACTGATATGAGATGTTTTGATCTGCATTCAGTGTAGTATGAAAAATAAAACATGTCAATATTTACATATATAAGAATATGAGATAAGAAGAGAAATACAGAATAACTTTGGAAATTATTACCAGCCAAATTATGAAAAGAATGTAAAATATGGTAATTATTACTTTGAAACTGTTGCATATGATATAATTAGATGTTATCAATGGTATTGCATTCGGGAACGTATAAACAAATGACAATCAGAAGGAGACGAGCATGGAGATCAAAGGAACAAAGACAGAAAAGAATCTTATGGAAGCATTTGCAGGAGAGTCCCAGGCAAGAAACAAATATACCTATTTTGCCTCACAGGCCAGAAAAGACGGTTATGTTCAGATAGCCAATATTTTTGAAGAAACGGCAGGAAACGAAAAGGAACATGCAAAGATCTGGTTCAAATATCTGCAGGGCGGTTCCATTCATAACACAGAAGATAATCTGAAAGCTGCAGCAGACGGTGAGAATTACGAGTGGACAGATATGTATGACCGTATGGCGAAGGAAGCAAGAGAAGAAGGCTTTACGGAAATCGCAGCCAAATTTGAAATGATCGGCAAAATTGAAAAAGAGCATGAGGCAAGATACCGTAAACTCCTCGCCAATGTTGAAGGAGATCTTGTCTTTTCAAAAGAAGGGGATACGATCTGGCAGTGCTCAAACTGCGGTCATATCGTAGTCGGTAAAAAAGCACCGGAAATCTGCCCGGTATGCGGTCATCCGCAGAGCTACTTTGAAGTAAAGAAGGAAAATTACTGATTCTTGTGATCGCGCGGCATTTCAGTTACAATACTTGCAGCAGGGAGAGCAGAAGATGAGAGAACTGAAATACGCGATACTGGGACTTGTAAACAGAAAACCATATACGGGATATGATATATCAAGAGAATTTGGCGATCTGGTAATGTCTAATTTCTGGCATGCCAGACACAGCCAGATCTATCCGGAACTGCAGCGTCTGACCGAAGAAGGCTGTGTGGAATTTGATGTGACCGTTCAGGGACAGAAGATGGAGAAAAAATGCTATCATATCACTGACAAAGGGCACAGAGAGTTCATGGAATGGCTGAATACGGATGAGGAACTGGGATTTACTCCCAAGGATGTGTTCCGTCTTCGCAGCTATTTCGCAGACGGTCTTGAAAGGGCAGAATATGTACAGCTGCTGAAGAGCCAGCTTGAAAAGCACAGTGCCAAAGAGAAGTATCTGAGTGATTCGATGCAAAGCTCATTTCAGGAACGGCCGGCGGTGGGAACCGCGCAGCTGGGAGACTATATGGTCCTGGAAGGGGCCATCATGCGGGAACGGACGTATATGGAATGGCTGGAGAAATGTCTGTCCTATTATCTGTAAAAATAAAATGCTGTCAGGGGTCATGTACTTGACAGCATTTTTTGATCCGGATAAAATGAACATGTTCATATAAACTTTTTCATGATGAATGGAGTAATATGCCGAAACTGATTGAAAATCTTCAGGAAACAATTCTGCAGGCAAGCCGTGATATTCTGCTGGAACAGGGATACAAGGCACTGACAATCCGTAACGTGGCAGGAGCCTGTCAGATTGCAGTGGGTACGGTCTATAACTATTATGCATCCAAGGATGTACTGGCTGCGGCGGTTATTCTGGAAGACTGGAATCTGATGCTGCAGCAGATGCAGAAACAGTGCGCACAGGCACAGGATATGCGGGCAGGCCTTACACAGGTGTATGAGAATCTGAGCGACTTTAATGAAAAATACAGAGAGGTCTGGGCAGGGTATGCTTTTGGCGCAAGTCAGCAGCCTGCCTATGTCAGAAGGCATAAAATGCTGATCCGGCAGATTGCAGAGTGCATCCATCAGCTGACAGAGCGCTTTGCAGGAAAAAGAAATGGAGAAATGGATCTTTTTCTGGCAGAGAACATTCTGATGTGCACCGGGAGTTCTGAGATGACGTTTGCGTCCTTTATAGAGATTGCACTCAGAGCATTCTAGAAAAAGGGAGGCAGAAGCTTTTTTCCGGGAAATGATTATGCCGCAGGAAATACGGCGGGAAGGAACGGGCAGAATATGAAAATTGTACTGGCAGGAGCATACGGACATCTGGGAAGTGATATCTTCAGGGCACTTCTGGAGGCCGGGCATGAAGTGGTTGCGGCAGATGTTGTGGAGAGAGATCTGGGACTGAAGGGAAATTACACCTTTAAAAAACTGGATGTGACGCATCCGGAAGCACTGAAAGGGCTGTGCGACGGGGCGGATGCAGTGATTACCACGGTCGGACTGACAAAGACCTCTGCCACGATGACAAATTATGAAATCGATTATCAGGGCAATCTGAACCTGCTCAGGGAAGCAAAGGCAGCAGGCGTAAGAAAGTTTATCTATATTTCCGTACTGAAGGCGGATATGGCACCGGATGTACCGATGCTGCATGCCAAATATCTGATGGAGGAAGAACTGAAAAAGAGCGGCATCCCTTACGTGATCTATCGTCCGACAGGCTATTTCTATGATATTGTGCATGTGTTCCGGCCGATGGTGGAAAAGGGAACAGTGACACTTCTGGGAAAGGAGCAGGTCAGTGCGAATGTAATTGATACGCCTGATTTTGCGGAGTATATCGTCAGCCATCTTGGCGATCAGAATATGACGGTTTCCATTGGCGGAAAAGAAACTTATACATATGAAGAAATGGCAAAGATGTGTTTTGCCGCAGCAGGGAAAGAAACGTGCATCAAACGTGCACCGGTATTTCTGTTTGATGTTCTGATCTTTATCAATCATCTGAAGAAAAACGGCAAGGATGCGATTATCCGCTTCAGCAAGTGGACACTGACGGAATCCATGGTCGGAGAGGTGCAGTACGGGTCACGCAGCTTTGCACAGTATATTGAGGACAGTTTTCAGGGGAAAGAAGGAAAATGACAATGGGCTGGAAGGAACTGCTGATACTTGCAGTTGTTGCTGCAGTGTTATGTATGGAAGGGTTTTACAGATATGTGTATTTTATGTCGGTCGGGTACGGACTTGCGGTTGCCGGAATCGGCGTGGCGCTGATACGGATGTTTCGCGAGTCGCTGCAGCCGGTGCAGATTGTTCTGTGCCTTCTGATGATGGTATATGGATTCAGACTGTCAGGTTTCCTCATCGTACGTGAACTGAAGGAAACAGCATATCAAAAGACGCTGCAGGAGGCGACTTCCAATGAGAAGGGAATGCCTGCAGGAGTAAAGGCGGCGATCTGGATCGGTGTTACGGTTTTGTATGTGGCGCAGACTTCACCGGTATTCTACCGGATGTATAACGATGCACCGCAGAATGCGGCGGCATGGATCGGCGCAGGAATCTGTATCATTGCCATTATCCTGGAATCGCTTGCAGATAAGCAGAAGGGCGAGCAGAAAAAGAAAAATCCGGACATGGTTGCGACAAAAGGATTGTATCGTATGGTACGCTGCCCCAATTATTTTGGAGAGATCCTGTTCTGGACAGGACTGTTTATCAGTGGTTTCGGAGCACTTGCCGGTTTCGGGCAGTGGCTGATGGCGGCAGCCGGCTACGTATGTATTGTCATGGTCATGTTTAATGGTGCGCAGCGGCTGGAAAAGAGGCAGAACGGGCGCTATGGAGAAAAAAAGGAATATCAGGAATATGTCAGCAGAACACCGATTCTGATTCCGTTGATCCCGTTGTATCATCTGAATTCACAGAAGAAAAAGTGAAAAATTTACGGCTTCCACACAATGAACAGAATTCCCAGAAGGAACATCAGCTGTGCGGTAAGGTTGGTAAACTGCTCAATCCAGCTGGATCTGGAGCTGTTATCCATTTTCCCCGAGAAAACGGCCATGGCAGTCATGCCGATTCCGCCGGCGATGAAGAAGATGAGCGACGGCAGACTTATGACAGCACGGATCATTCCGGCCCAGTGAATGGCGCCTGCGTTGATAATGAGGGACAGAAGCAGAAGACCGAAGCCTGCAGGCATCAGAAAGCGGAACTGGCGGTTAAGCCAGAAATGATTAATATCTGCTGACAGCAGAATCTTCCACAGTACCTTGCCACAGCCGGCAGCAGTGCAGGCAATGATTCCGATCAGAAACCATCTGCTGGGAAAAAGCTGCCACAGAAGAAGACCGCTGATCAGAAAAAAGAGGACAGGAACTGCGTCCACAAGTGCAAGTCCAAGTGTAAAACCGGTGTACTGCGTGGAATTTTCGGAATCTGTATTCATAATGAATGGTACCTTTCGTTAAAAAAGAATATGCAGAGGCTGTGAAGCAACCTTTTGTGTTGCAGAACCCGCAAAGCGGGGAAGTTAACTGCAGAGGTTGCGAAGCAACCTTTTATGTTGCAGAACCCGCAAAGCGGGTTCTTATAGAAAACAGATGCATCGCATCGGTTTTCTATTAGTATATCAGATGTAATTGACTTTCACACGCGGTAAAATTATACTACATAAGGTGGTATTAAAAACTACATTTGTGAAAGGCAGAATATGAATCCTTCAAAAACAGCAATTATTGTCGATTCCGGATGCGATGTCAGCCGGGAGATCATTCAGAAATACGATATGAAACAGCTCAGTCTCAAGGTAATCTATCCGGAGAAAATGTATCTGGACGGGGATGACATTGATCCGACCATGGTATACAGGCGCTTTCCGGCAGAGATTCCGACGACATCCATGGCCAATACACAGGATGTTCTGGATATTGTGGAAGTGATCCGGCAACAGGGCTATGAGAATGTAATCGGAATCACGATTTCAGGTGCCATGTCCGGAACCTTTAATTCAGTCCGTCTGGCACTGGAAGAAGTCAAAGATCTCAGAACCTTTGCGTTTGATACCAAAAATATTTCCATCGGCGGCGGAATCCTGGCAATCTGGGCAGCGAGAAAGCTTGATGAGGGAATGAGCTTTGATGACGTGGTCAGTGGACTGCAGCGTAAAATATATGACACGAAGCTGAGCTTTTATATGGATACACTGGATTATCTTGCAAAGGGAGGAAGAATCACGCCTTCTGTTGCAATTGTCGGAAAGATGCTGAAGTTAAAGCCGATCATTGCCTGCAATGAGGACGGTGTGTATTATACGGTTGCAAAGATCCGCGGCGCAGCCAAGGGCTTTAACAAGCTTGTGGAAGTGGAAAAACAGTATGCAGCCAAAATGCATGGAAAAATCTGGCTGGCACTGATGGATGGAGGCGCTTCTCCGGAAATCTTTGCGGAAGCCAAAAGAGCAATGCTGGAGGCAGTTCCGGATGCTGAAGTGGTCGTAGAACGTCAGATCAATGCATCCATGGCGATTCATACAGGCCCCGGGCTGATCGGTATCTGTGTTTTCCCTGAAGAATAAGCGGGAAAAAAACATTGACACAGGCCGTTATAATTGGTAGAGTGTGGATGTGTAAATGGTTATGATAAAAAAGATCAAAAGCGCAGAACAGAAACAGTAGAAGCTGTTGTCTTTTTCAGAGAGCTGCCGGGTGGTGTGAGGCAGCAGGACAGGTTTTGAACTCATCTGGGAGCTTCGATACTGAAAGATGTCCGGGAGGACAGGATAGGGATCGACGGGGTTTCCCGTTACAGAAAAACGGAGTGCAGGGGACATCCCTGAATCAGAGTGGTACCGCGGAAGCTATGGTCTTTCGTCTCTTAATGAATGAAGTCAGTTTATTAAGGGACGGAAGGCTTTTTTATTTTTTGTGTGATGGAGGAAAAGATGACAGAACCGTATAATGCAAGAGAAATTGAACAGAAATGGCACGCTTACTGGGATGAGCACCAGACCTTTAAGACCGATGTCTGGGATTTCAGCAAGCCGAAATATTACGCACTGGATATGTTCCCGTATCCGTCAGGTGTAGGTCTGCATGCAGGACATCCGGAAGGATATACGGCAACGGATATCATGTCCCGTATGAAGAGAATGCAGGGATATAATGTGCTGCATCCCATGGGCTATGATTCCTTCGGACTTCCGGCAGAGCAGTACGCAGTCAAGACTGGCAACAATCCGAACGGATTTACAGAGAAAAATATTGAAACTTTCACTGCACAGCTGAAAGAACTGGGATTTGATTATGACTGGTCCAAGAAGATTGCAACAAGTGATCCGAAGTTCTATAAGTGGACACAGTGGATTTTTAAACAGCTCTATGAAGCAGGCTATGCAAAGCGTGTGGATATGCCGGTCAACTGGTGTGAAGAACTCGGAACCGTTCTGTCCAATGATGAAGTCATAGACGGAAAGTCAGAACGTGGCGGTTATCCTGTCATCCGTAAGAATATGAAGCAGTGGGTCATTGATCAGGTTGCTTTTGCAGATAAGCTGCTGGAAGGCCTGGATGAGATCGACTGGCCGGAATCCACCAAGGATATGCAGAGACACTGGATCGGTAAATCAGAAGGTGTGGAAGTGAAATTCCAGATCGTAGGCGGCGGTGAGTTTTCGATCTTTACCACCTGTATTGAAACCATCTACGGAATTACCTTCATGGTACTTGCTCCCGACGGACAGATTGTGAAAGATCTGATGCCGAGAATTCAGAACCAGGAAGAAGTACAGACATATATTGATGAAACACTGAAAAAGAATGATATGGACCGTACAGAACTCAATAAGGGAAAGACCGGCTGCGAACTGAAGGGCGTATTTGCCATCAATCCGGTAAACGGTAAGGAAGTTCCGCTTTTCATCGGTGATTTCGTACTGGCAAATTACGGAACAGGTGCAGTTATGGCAGTTCCGTCGCATGATCAGCGTGACTTTGAATATGCCGTTGCACATCAGATCCCGATGATTCAGGTCATTGACGGTGCAGATGTCAGTCAGAAGGCGTTCGAGAAGTATGATTATCTCGGAAAAGGCTGCAAACTTCTGAATTCAGAGGAATTTACAGGCCTGACAGTGGAAGAAGCCAAGAAGGCGATTACGGATAAGCTCGTGAACATGGGTGTTGCAAAGAGAACCGTGAACTACCACTTCCGTGAATGGATCTTTGCAAGACAGAGATACTGGGGTGAACCGATGCCGGTGGTATATCTTGAAAACGGTGAGATCCATATTCTGGATGACGATGAGCTGCCGCTGATTCTGCCGGAACTGGAAGATTATAAGGGTAAAAACGGACAGGCTCCGCTGGAGAATGCAACAGAGTGGAAAAAGTACGGGCATAACGGCGTAAAGGGTGTCCGTGAAACATCTACAATGCCGGGAAGCGCAGGATCAAGCTGGTATTATTTAAGATATATTGATCCTGATAATGATAAGGAGTTTGCGGATCAGAAGCTCTTAAAGCACTGGATGCCGGTAGATCTGTATATCGGAGGACCTGAGCATGCAGTCGGTCATCTGATGTATTCCAGAATCTGGAACAGATTCCTGTACGACAAGGGCCTGTCTCCGGTGAAGGAACCCTTTAAGAAACTGGTACATCAGGGCATGATCCTGGGGTCCAACGGAATCAAGATGGGCAAGCGTTTCCCTGAGTTCGTTGTTAACCCGAGTGATATTGTCCGCGATTATGGTGCTGATACGCTTCGTCTGTATGAAATGTTCATGGGACCTCTGGAAGTATCAAAGCCATGGAGTTCGGAAGGTGTTGAAGGTGCAAAGAAGTTCATCGTCAGAGTATGGAAGTTCTTCACGGAGCCTGAAAACATTACGGAAACAAATGACGATGCTCTGACAAAGATTTATCATCAGACCGTAAAGAAAGTAACAAATGATTTTGAGGCACTGGCTTACAATACAGCAATTTCTCAGATGATGATCTTCGTGAATGCAGCATACAAGAATGGCAGCTGTCCGAGAGAATATGCTGAAGGTCTTGTAAAGATGCTTTCTCCGATCTGCCCGCATGTAGGTGAAGAAATGTGGCAGAAGCTCGGTCATAACGATACCATCGCATATGCAGAATGGCCGAAGTATGATGAAGCAAAGATGGTAGAGGATACGATCGAAATCGGTGTCCAGGTAAACGGGAAGGTAAGAGGAACCGTGATGCTGGCAGTGGATGAAGAGAATGATTCTGCAATCGAAAAGGCAAAGCAGGTAGAGGGCGTTGCCAGATCCATCGAAGGCAAGACTGTCGTAAAGGCAATTTATGTCAAGGGAAGAATTGTAAATCTGGTTGTAAAATAAGGTGAATTTCAAAAAATGCTCCGCTGACCAGCCGGTCAACGGAGCGTTTTGTTCAGGTCAGATCTTTCAGAATCTGAATATGGTCTACATGCGGATCAGCAGTACCCTGCAGGGAACAGCCTTTTTCGCGGGCATACAGGATATGGTCGATGATCTCCTGCGTGATCAGCTCTCCGGGAGCCAGAATCGGAATGCCCGGAGGATAGCACATGACAGATTCACCGCAGATGCAGCCGGCTGATTCTTCAATCGGAACAGACTCTTTTGCCGCATAGAAGGATTTCTGGGGACTGTAGATTACTTCCGGTTGTACAGAATCGACGAACGCAAGATCTTCCGGCGGTTTCTGATACAGACGTTTGATGTCTTCAAAAGCACCTACCAGACGTTCGATGTCCTGAATCCGGTCACCGATGGAGATATACGCCATGATATTGCCGATATCGCCGAATTCCATCTGAATATCATACTCATCCCGCATCAGGTCATAGACCTCAATTCCGGTCAGACCGATTCCCTTGGTATAGACGCAGAGCTTGGTCACGTCATAGTCAAACACGCTGGCACCGTCAATCAGTTCTTTCCCGTAAGCATAGTAACCGCCGATCTTATTGATCTCCTCGCGGGCGTACTCTGCCATTTCCACAACCTTGGCAAAGCTCATCTCTCCGCGAAGTGCAAGGTTACGGCGTGAGATATCAAGGCTTGAAAGCAGCAGATAGCTGGCGCTTGTTGTCTGGGTCAGGTTGATGATGGAGCGTACATGGTCACGGTTCATGGTATCCGCAAGAAGCAGACAGGAACTCTGCGTCAGACTTCCGCCGGATTTGTGCATGGATACAGCTGCCATATCTGCACCTGCAGCCATGGCGGAGATGGGAAGGCCATGTCCGAAATACAGGTGAGTACCATGTGCTTCATCTACCAGTACCTTCAGACCATGTGCATGCGCAAGTTCAGTAATGCTCTTTAAATCCGAACAGATGCCATAGTAGGTCGGGTTGTTGACCAGAACGGCGACAGCGTCCGGATTGGCATCAATGGCATCTTTTACCTCTTCGGTTTCCATGCCGAGGGCAACACCGATGACCTTGTGAATCTGCGGGCGGACATAAACGGGAACTGCACCGCACAGGATCAGCGCATTGATGACACTTTTATGGACATTCCGCGGCAGGATGATTTTATCGCCGGCCTTGCAGACTGACAGGATCATACTTTGCACGGCGCTGGTCGTGCCGCCAACCATGAAGAAGGAGTTTGCGGCGCCAAATGCCTCCGCCATCAGATCCTCTGCTTCTGCAATCACGGAAACCGGATTGCACAGATTGTCCAGTGGTTTCATGCTGTTTACATCAAGGCTGACACACTGCTCACCCAGGAGCTTGGCCAGCTCCGGATTGCCACGGCCTCTTTTATGACCGGGTACGTCGAAGGGAACGACTCTTTTTTTCTTGAAATTTTCAAGCGCCTCATAAATCGGCGCTTTCGCCTGTCTCTCCAGATCCATTGCATTTACCTCATTGATATGATTATGTGCATCTGATTATAGCATAATCTTTTGGCAGGAAAAAGAAGAGATATGAAGCTGCTGACAGAATCTGTTGACAGAATAAATGTTATCCGGTAATATCTTTTTTCGTGAAGCAGACGGATTTTACAACTGCTTACTCTTTGCAGGATGGTTCTCATTCTGCTTATATCCTGGGCATTTCGCCCGATTTTTCACTATTGCAGCAGCGCGAAGCGTTGCAGAAAACCGGCAGGTTATTTATAATGATGGAGGAAGCGTTTGGAAGTAAAAAATGTAATCAGAAATGTAAAAAGTTATGAAGAACTGGAATTCTCCGATGATTTTATGTTCAAAAGGGTCATGATGGACCCGGAAATCAGCAGAGGTGTACTGGAGCGTATTCTCGGTGTAAGGATTGATCGTGTGGAATATCCGGAAATGGATAAGCAGATTGATACTGCTTATGAAGTGCGCGGGATCCGTATGGATGTGTATCTGAAAGATGACAACACCAGATATGATATTGAGATGCAGACAAAACCTAAAAAGGCAATTGGAAGGAGATCAAGATATTATCAGAGTTCAGTGGATATGGATGCCATTGATAAAGGAGAAGATTTTCTTGATCTTAAGGATTCGATGATCATTTTCATCTGTACCTTTGATCCGTTTGGCAGAAAACGGCATCTGTATTCCTTTAAGACCATGTGCGAGCAGGATGCAGCAGTTGATCTTGATGATGGCACGGTGAAAATAATACTGAATACAAAGGGAACGATGGATGATGTATCGCCGGAGATGATCAGGTTCCTGAAATTTGTAGAGAATATGAACTCAGTCCGGACGGATGATGATGAGCTTCTTGCCAGAATCAGAAAACGTATTCTGACAGAACGAATCAGTAAAGAAGGGAGGCAGGAGTATACCATGTTTCAGATGTATTATAATGATACACTTCGGGAAGGTCGTGAAGAAGGTCGTGAAGAAGGCCGTGAAGAAGGTGAAATGTGCAAGCTGATCAGCCTTGTCTGTAAAAAGCTGCAGAAGCACAAGACGATTGAGGTAATTGCAGAGGAGCTGGAAGAAGATGTTACAGCGATTCAGAAGATAGCAGATGCGGCACAGAAGTGCGCACCGGATTATGATACAGATGCAGTATACAGAGTGCTTACAGAAAGCAGTGAGAAAAGCTGATTTCTTCTTTTGAACGGCGAAGAAACAGATGTCTGGAAAGTGCAGAAACAGGACTGGCAGATATGATTCTACCGGCCCTGTTTTTTCGTGATTTTTTTATTGTAAACATGTCTTGCGGATGTTAAGATTTGCGTGATGAGAAATATGTTCAGGGGTATTATGGATTAATAGAAAAAGGCAGAGAGGGAAGCGAAGAAAATGGCAGAACGGTCAGATAAGATTGATATTACAGTTTCTGAATTCTATACGGAAAATGTAAAGATGAATATACGTGTAGAACGCCAGTTATACAGCGCGGAAAGCGAATTTCAGCGGATTGATGTATTTGAGTCTGCGGAATTCGGAAGATTTCTGACGCTGGATGGAGACATCCTTTTTTCTGAGGCGGATGAATTTATCTATAATGAAATGGTGACACATGTGCCGATGGCAGTGCATCCGCATGCGGAAAAGGTACTGATCATCGGTGGCGGTGACGGGGGCGTTGCCCGTGAGTTTGCCCATTATCCGGAGGTAAAGGAAATCTGTGTGGTAGAACCGGATGAACAGATGGTAGACGTCTGCAGAAAGTATTTTCCGGAAGCTGCGAAAGGACTGGATGAGCCCAGAGTACAGGTGATTTACCAGGATGGACTGCGGTTTCTGCGCGGACGTGAAAATGAATACGATATTATCATTAATGATTCTACGGATCCGTTCGGACATACAGAAGGTCTTTTTACCAAAGAGTTTTACGGAAGCTGTTTCCGTGCACTGAAGGAAGACGGTATCATGGTATATCAGCATGGAAGCCCGTTCTTTGATGAGGACGAAAGTGCATTCCGTGCCATGCACAGAAAAGTGTACCAGAGTTTCCCGATCAGCCGTGTTTATCAGGCACACATTCCGACCTGTCCTTCCGGTTACTGGATGTTCGGATTTGCAAGCAAAAAATATCACCCTATTGACGATTTTGATGCGCCGCGCTGGAAAGCGAGGGGCATAAAGACGGAATATTATACAACAAATCTGCATATCGGCGCGTTCATGCTGCCAAGATATATTGAGGATATTCTGGAAGAGGAGGAAAGAAAACATGTCTAAAGTCTTAATCATCGGTTGCGGCGGGGTTGCACAGGTTGCAATCCGCAAATGCTGTCAGAACAGCGGGGTATTTACTGATATCTGTATCGCCAGCAGAACAGTCAGTAAATGCGAGGCATTAAAGGAGAAGATTCAGAAATCAACCACAACCAGAATCGAAACAGCGCAGGTAGATGCGGATGATGTTTCACAACTGGTACAACTGATCCGTTCCTATCAGCCGGATACGGTGCTGAACGTTGCGCTTCCCTATCAGGATCTGACGATTATGGATGCCTGCCTTGAAACCGGCGTGAATTATGTGGATACAGCCAATTATGAGCCGGAGGATACAGACGATCCGAAGTGGCGTGCGGTATATGAAAAGCGTTGCAGAGAACTTGGCTTCTCAGCTTACTTTGATTATTCCTGGCAGTGGGCATATCAGGAGAAATTTAAGCAGGCAGGACTGACTGCACTGTGCGGAACCGGATTTGATCCGGGTGTGACCAGTGTTTATGCAGCATATGCCAGAAAGCATTATTTCGATACCATTGATACCATTGACATTCTGGACTGCAACGGCGGCGATCACGGCTATGCGTTTGCAACGAATTTCAATCCGGAGATCAATCTGCGTGAGGTGTCTGCACCGGGCAGCTACGTGGAAAACGGCAAATGGGTAGAGATTCCGGCCATGAGCATTAAGCGGGAATACAATTTCAAGGGTGTCGGCCAGAAGGATATGTACCTGCTGCATCATGAGGAAATTGAAGCACTTGCAAAGCATATGCCGGAAGTAAAGAGAATCCGTTTCTTCATGACTTTCGGTCAGAGCTATCTGGACCATATGAGATGTCTTGAAGATGTCGGTATGTTGTCAACCAGGCCGATCATGTATGAAGGAAGAGAGATTGTTCCGATTCAGTTCCTGAAGGCACTGCTTCCGGATCCGGCGTCTCTTGGCCCCCGTACAAAGGGCAAGACAAATATCGGCTGTATTTTTACCGGTAAAAAGGATGGCAGGGAGAAGAAGATCTACATCTACAATATCTGTGACCATCAGGAATGCTATAAGGAAGTAGAGAGTCAGGCCATCAGTTATACAACAGGTGTTCCGGCCATGATCGGTACAATGCTTGTGGCAGACGGTACATGGAAGGCGCCGGGCGTATTTACGACGGATGAATTTGATCCGGATCCGTATATGGAAGCACTGAATAAATGGGGACTTCCGTGGGAAGTTGATGAAAACCCGGTTCTGGTAGAGTAAGGGATGGGCAGATGACAGAAAAAGAATTACCGACACCATGCTATATTCTGGATGAAAAAAAGCTGCGCAGTAACTGCGAAATATTAAAGCGCGTGATGGATCACACCGGATGCCATATTCTGCTGGCACAGAAGGCATTTTCGTGCTTTTATGAATATCCGCTGATCCGTGAGTATTTGAGCGGTACAACGGCGAGCAGTCTCTTTGAGGCCCGCCTTGGCGCAGAAGAATTCAGAAAGGAAAACCATATTTTTGCACCTGCGTACCTGCACAGCGAATTTGATGAGATTACGCGGATCTGTGACCATATTGTATTCAACAGTCTGTCACAGTATGAGCAGCACAGGAAAGATCTGCACGGCGTAAGTGCCGGAATAAGGATTAACCCGGAGTGCCCGACGCAGGAAGGTCATGAGATTTATGATCCGTGCCGCCCGGGTTCCCGTATGGGCGTAGTGAGAGCTTCGTTTGACGGCTATGATTTTGCAGCTTCCGGGCTGGAAGGCATTCATTTTCATACACTCTGTGAGCAGAATTCGGATGATCTGGAGAAAACGATTGCGGCGGTGGAAGAGAAATTTGCGGATTTCCTGCATATGGTAAAGTGGGTGAATTTCGGCGGCGGACATCATATCACACGGGCTGATTATGATATCGCACGCCTGGAGCGCCTGATTACGCATGTCAGGGATACCTATGATGTGGAAGTATATCTTGAACCGGGAGAAGCGGTTGCCTTAAATGCAGGATATTTAAAGACAACTGTACTGGACGTTGTCAGAAACGGTGACGTGACGAATCTGATTCTGGACGCTTCTGCCGCCTGCCATATGCCGGATGTACTGGAAATGCCGTACAGACCGCCGCTTCAGGGCAGCGCAGAATCAGGTGAGAAGAAGTATACCTATCGCCTGACGGGAAATACCTGTCTTGCAGGAGATATCATCGGTGATTATTCCTTTGATGAGGAGAAGAAGCCGGGAGATACGCTTGTGTTTGAAGATATGGCAATATATTCCATTTGTAAAAATAACACATTCAACGGAATTGCACTGCCTGCAATCGCAGCACGCAGGGAAGACGGATCATATCAGCTGATCCGGACATTTGACTACATGGATTTTAAAGGACGGTTGTCATGAATCATATGGAGAAACTGATCATGCCGGCAGAATATGCGCCGCATCGCGGGACAGTCATGATCTGGCCGGTTCGTCCCGGCTCATGGCCGGAAGGTGCGGTAAAGGCGCAGAGAGCTTTCGCAGAAATCATAAAAGGTATCGCGTATGCCGGAAAAGAAAATGTGTGGGTACTGTATCATATGCAGAAACCGGATCCTTCACTGCTTGAGGAAGATGCACAGATTCATTTTCTGGATATTCCGACAGATGATGCCTGGGCGAGAGATATGTGCCCGACGTTTGTCAGGAATGAAGCAGGCATCGTAAAGGGAATTGACTGGAAATTCAATGCCTGGGGCGGCGATTTTGACGGGCTGTATCAGGATTATGAACAGGATGATGCCTGCGCAGCGGAAGTATGCAGGAAACTGGAGATTCCCTGTGTGAGCGCAAGACCGTTTGTGCTCGAGGGCGGTTCCATACATACAGACGGCGAGGGAACACTGATTACGACAGAAGAATGCCTGCTCAGTAAAGGGCGTAATCCGCAGCTGACCAAAGCACAGATTGAAAAGCAGCTGGCAGCGTATCTGGGAATCACAAAAGTAATCTGGCTTCCATATGGGATATATAACGATGAAACAGACGGGCATGTGGATAACATCTGTGCGTTTACAGCACCGGGCCGGGTGGTACTGGCATGGACGGATCAGCAGGATGATCCGCAGTATGAACGTTCCCTGGCAGATCTGCATGTCCTTGAGAATGCCACAGATGCCAAAGGCAGAACGATAGAAGTGGTCAGACTGCCTGTTCCGTCAGTTCCGGTCTGCGTAAGCGCAGAAGATGCCGCAGGCTTTTCCTATGAAGAAGGAGAAGATACCCGTGAAGCAGGGGAGCGCCTTGCAGCTTCTTATGTGAATTTCTATATTTCGAATGCGGCGGTGCTTGTGCCGCAGTTCGGGGATATCAATGATGGAACGGCGGTAAATATTCTGCAGCGGGAATTTCCGGACAGAACAGTGGTTCCGGTTATGACAAGGGATATTCTGATGGGAGGAGGCAACATACATTGCATTACACAGCAGGTACCGTAAAGGTGGCAGCAGTACAGATGAAAATGAGCCGTGATCCGGCAGAGAATATTGCACATGCGGAGGAAATGGTCAGAAAGGCGGATGCGCAGATTGTCCTTTTGCCGGAATTGTTTGAACGGCAGTATTTCTGTCAGGAACGCAGGTACGAATATTATGCCTATGCAAAGCCTGTTATGGAAAATGCTGCAGTACAGCATTTCCTGAAGGTGACACAGCAGCTTCAGATTGTGATGCCGGTCAGCTTTTTTGAAAAAGACGGGAATGTGCTTTACAACTCCGTTGCCATTCTTGATTGTGGAAAACTTCTCGGGATTTATCGCAAGACGCATATTCCGGATGATCATTATTATCAGGAAAAGTTTTATTTCACGCCGGGAAATACCGGATTCAAGGTATGGGATACCACTTATGGTAATATCGGCGTTGGAATCTGCTGGGATCAGTGGTTTCCGGAAGCGGCCAGATGTATGGCTCTGATGGGGGCGGATCTTTTGCTCTATCCGACAGCCATCGGCAGTGAACTGATTCTGAAGGTGGACAGTGCCGGACACTGGAGACGTACGATGCAGGGGCATGCAGCAGCCAATGTGATGCCTGTGGTTGCAGCAAACCGTATCGGAACGGAAGCAGTGGAACCCTGTGCGGAAAACGGAAATCAGAAGTCGGCACTGAAGTTCTACGGCTCGTCATTTATTACAGATGCAACAGGGCAGATCCTGCAGGATGGCTCCAGGGAGAATGAAGAGATTCTGACTGCATCCTTTGATTTTGCGCAGATCCGTCAGGAGCGTCTTGAATGGGGACTGTTCCGTGACAGAAGACCGCAGATGTACGGGAAGATCACTGAATAATGCGGCAATAACGATTCTGCCGGATTATGCTTCATGACGGAAACAGATGTCGATATCTGTGACGATATTTGCATCCAGTTTTCCATCGGCAGCATTTTCATACAGGATACGAAGGGCCTCAGCATGACTGAAGGCCTTTTTGTATGGGCGGTTTTCTGTCAACGCCTGATAGATATCAAGGCAGGCAAAGAGACGCTCCATATGGTTAAGTTCTGCTGCGGTTTTATGAAAAGGATAGCCTGTTCCGTCCAGTTTTTCATGATGGAAGGATGCCCAGTCGGTAATTTCCTCAAGACCGGTGACCTGCCGCAGAATTTCATAGGTGATCAGT
>CAYMBY010000084.1:0-44938 GCA_964388815.1 uncultured Butyrivibrio sp.
TTATGAAGTATGCACATGAGGCACACGCTGTAATTAAGATCGACAATATCTGTCTGGTTGATACAGAGCGTTTTGAAAAGTTCCTGGAGGAGTTCAGAGAATTTTGATCATTTATAATATCAATAACAGAATGGGATACGGAGAGAACAGTCAACATACTAATCCTATTGACATAATAGGATATTGACGATAAAATACTATCATCCATAGAATGCAGTAAATATGGGAGGAGGAAACGCAATGAATTTGATACATATTGTAATGACAAATAAGATTATGCATAGCTGTCGAATGTTAAAAGCTAGGGAAAATCAGGTGCTGGAAGCATTCGTTTATTGTGTTGCATCCATAGCATAGATAAAAAGCATTTTATATTCGATTTAATCATTTCCCGGAAGCATAACAAATGTTTCCGGGATTTTTTAGAGAAAAGGATTATATGATGAATAGAAAAATAATTGAGTATGCATTCCGTCAATCATTACCGATCACATGTAGCTATTTGTTTGTAAGTTTTGCTTATGGGATTATGATGCAGGAATCAGGATTTCATGTGGGTTGGTCACTACTTACAAGTATGACTGTTTATACAGGCGCCTTTCAGTTTGTCCTGATAACTTTTTTTAGCAGTGGTGCATCCTATTTGACAATCGCACTTACAGCGCTTTTTATGAATAGCAGGCAATTGTTTTACGGATTATCTTTTGTAGATGATTTTCCAAAGATGGGAAGAAAGAAAATGTATATGATTCACACGATGACAGATGAGACCTATGCAGTAAATTGTTCGCTTAAACAAAAAAGCGATAAAGAAGCAATCTTGAGTGATGATATAAACCGAAGAAATATTATGTTTTATGTTGCGTTGTTTTCTCGAATATCATGGATGATCGGAGCGGTAGCAGGAGGAATGCTGGGACAGCTACTTCCGTTTGAACTGGAAGGAATTGATTTTTGTATGACAGCTCTCTTTGTTGTTATTTTTTTGGATCAATGGAAGGCATACAAGAGCCATATCCCTGCCATACTTGGAATAAGTACAGGAGTTTTGTTATTGATAATTCTTGGATCGGATAGATTTATGTTGCCAACAGTGGTTTTAGTGAGTGGAATTCTGATTTTACTGAGACGGAGGTTAGAGAAAAATGAATAGACAATATATATTGATTGCTGTAATTATTTCGGCACTGTGCACCTTCTCACTTAGATTATTACCATTTTTAGCAATGAGTCAGAAAAGTAGGCAATCTGATAACCTTAGTTTTTTAGGAAGAATTCTTCCACCTGCAATTATGGCGGTACTGATCGTATATTGTCTGAAAGATATTCCTACGGACATATATGCAATAGGTATTCCGAAAATTGTGGGGGTGCTTACAACAGGGATCAGTTATTTATGGAAACATAATACATTCGTAAGCATTATTCTGGGAACTGTGATTTATATGGTTTTTATTCAATTCATTTAAGGAGGGGATTTATAACATGGCAGAAGTACACACTAAAAAGGAAGCATTATCAAGATATTTACAGTCATTAGGAAGCGTTGCAGTGTCATGTGTCCCTTAGCGTCTATCTCATAATACTTAAACTCTGTAGTATCAGTAGTAATCTTTTGATGTGGGATATGTGTGTTAAATCGTCTTTTTATACGATTTGGAGCAATGGTTCCAACTTTTCTCTTATATGAACTGTATTTACGACTTTTACGAGTAAACGATGTAACCTGCAAACCCAGCTTCTGCATTATGCGTTGTACTTTCTTTTTGTTTACACTGTAGCCTTGATTTTTCAATTTTCCTAACACTCGACGGTAGCCGTAATCCTTATTAGCCTCTCGAACCTCAAGTATCTTTTCCTCGATTTCCTTATCGGGATTTTCTCTATCAAATCTTTTTTGCCAATACATGTATGTAGCTTTAGGCATGCCACTATAAAAGAGAAGGTCTTTAAGTTTGAATTCTCCTCGGAGGCTGTTGATGACGAGTGCCGTTCTCTCATTTTTGCCTAGTCCTCTAAACGCAGTCTCCGCAGTTCTTTTAAAAAGGCATTCTCTATTTTTAATTTAAGGAGTTCATCCTCTAATTCTTTTACATGTTCAACGCTGGTGTCGACAGTTCTTTTCACCATAGTTTGCGGTTTATCATCTATCTTTGGCTTATTCAAAGTTTTCTTCCGACCTTTCTTGTGCAGTCTCAAGGCCTCAGGACCAGCAGCACGAAAGCGATTAACCCATTGTACAAATATACATGGATTTGTTATACCTTCTTGAATTGCTAACTTCATATATGAAATCTCACTTGATCTGATGAAGCCTGTATACAATTTCAAATCATCGGAGGATGGGTTCAGACCTGAGAAAAAGCATAAAGATGCATCGGAGACATAAAATAAGTGCAAAGCTTTGATCATCATACAGGAAGAATGGAAAGTAAATATACACAGGAGCAGAGGGCAGAAGACTATCCGGTTTATATGGTTATCTGCTATAGCAGATAACCATGGTTTATAGCCCCGTGCACTGCTTATACCAGAGGATCAGGCTATAGATCATGAGAGAAGTATTCTGCTGGTAATGCATACCATCATCTGTGAACTTCATGAGGGAAGGATTTACGGCATAAGTGTAAGCGTAGGTATCAAACCATTTGACTTTCCCCGGAAGGCTGTTGTATATGTGATAGTTCCAGAGACATACATCACCGTTCTGCGTCTTTGTTGACGCGGCAGGAGTCTGACAGATTGCGTTGACAGAGACGTAGGCCACATGAGAATATTTCTTTGCCATTTTTTTCAGATATCTGGTATACCATTTATATCGCTTATGGAAACGGCAGTCATTTACGCCCATCATGATAACGACGGTATCCCCGCGATGATAGACCGAATCAAGCTCTTTCACCTGCGCATCAGCAGTCATCCATTTATAACCCATATAATTCCTGGCAATCCAGTAATTGCCGTTCTGGTCATAGGAATGAACCTCCGCCTTCTGCTCCTTTTCGGTGCCGGTTACCGCTTCGAACATGTCTACGGCTCTTGAATCACCAATATAGATTGTCTTGGCAGCATGCGCAGACGTTGCTGCATATGCAGTTATGCCGTGATCTGCAAAGCAGGAGGTTGCCACTGTAATTAATACAATAAGTACGGCCATAAGGCCGGAAATCATCTTTTTCATCATATATACTTTCTTATGCCTCTATTATTCAGCCGGTTTCTGTGTATCTATATTTTCTGATCTTTTTTTCTTATATGTTTATCATCATACATGATAACATACAATCCGTTTGTGCGGGTGGCTTTACTGAGATGACGGGAATAATGTCCTGTGCAAAAGTTACAGACAATGGGCGCTTTATATGTTAAAATTAGAAAGGAAGAGTTGAATCGAAGAAATACCGGACATCAGATTATCTGGAAGGGTACAAAATGCTCAGGAAAAGAACAATGCAGGAAGAACAGAATAGGAAGACGGCAGAAGAGGAAAAAAACTTTGGCATTGCAAAGCGCAGAACACTGAGAAGAGTTCAGGTGATTTCCTTTCTTGTGATGGCTATTATTTCGTTTATTTTTATAAAGAATGTAAATCTGATACAGGGAAATGCGAAAGTCATAAATTACATCGGACTGGTAAGAGGAGGTACACAGAAACTGGTCAAGGAGGAACTCTATGGCCTTCAGGATGATGAATTGATCGCACAGATGGATGGACTGCTGCATTCATTGCAGACAGGTGAAGGAAAGTATCAGGGCGTAAAGCTTTCAGATCCGCAGTATCAGAAGTCACTTTCGGCGCAGATTGAAAGCTGGGAGAAGCTGAAAAAGAAAATATATTCTTATCGTTCAGACCAATCAGACCGGGAAATACTTTTTCAGATGAGCCAGGATTATTTTCGGACGGCAGATCATACAGTGCAACTGGCGCAGAACTTTTCAGGAACAATTGAAGATCGGATTAAAGTGATTGAGTGGCTTATGATTGCGCTGTTCATTGTGGATGGTTTTATGATAATCCTGTACGGAATAGAACTTGGGAAAGCAACGAAACATAATATGAAGCTGAGCAGTCTTGCCTATATTGATCCCGGCACAGGCCTTTCCAGCAAAAGAAAATGTGAGGAACGGTTGTCTGATCCGGCGCCTGTTCCGGCTGCGGTGCGTGTGACCTGCTTTATGTTTGACATTAACAATCTGAAAAAGGTGAATGACGAACTGGGGCATGAAGCCGGAGATGCGCTTATTGCAGGATTTGGAGAGGCTTTGCGACAGGAAGCTTCTCCGCATATGTTTACAGGAAGATCCGGCGGTGATGAATTTATGGCGATTGCAGTGCATATGAGTCAGGAGGATGCGGTTTCATTCGTTAAGAGGCTGCAGGATAACTGTAAACACAGAAAATCTGTGGGCGATACCGGGATCAGTTTTGCAGTCGGATATGCAGTGTCTACGGAGTTCACGGGGTTAAATATCAGTGAACTGATGAATATTGCAGATCGTAGAATGTATGAAAATAAGAAAGAAATAAAACAGATGGAGCAGGCACAGAGGTGATTCTGCCGAAAGCTGGATATGTCGGGAGTTCGTCACCGCACACAAAGTATGCTACAATGTATTGTATTCATTGAAAGCTCAAGGAGGCACTACTGCATCGTGCGAAGTGACAGGACAGAGAGAGACAGGCCGGACAACAGAAAAAGCAGAAGGCGCAGGCGTCGCAGGACGCGCAGACTTGCTGCGGTTGTGAAAACGGCTGTCATCGTGGTGCTGCTTGCTGCAGTCTCCTGGCACCTTGGCGCATCGAAACTGCTCTGGCAGTGTTATAAGGTAGTGAACTGCGGCAGCGATGAGAACGGAAATACATCCGGTGGCGTTGCCGGAGATCAGACCGGACATGAATGGGATGTCCGCGGATGGAAGGATGCAGGCTGGACGTGTATTCTTCGATATCCGGATCAGAATGTCGCAAAAGACATTGCATCGCTTGCAGCGTCTGCGGCGGACAATGATCTGATCGGATACAATCAGGATGAACGCGATGACTTCTGGAAACATCTTGAAGCCAGCAGTTATGACCCGTCTCAGATTACAGTGGCCTGCAATACAGACTGTTCCTGCTCTACGGCCAGCATTGTAAAGGCAGTCGGCTACAGAGATGGCATTGAAGCACTGCAGAAGATCAATGTCGAGATGACAACTTCCAATATGGCAGAGGCGCTTTCCGATGCGGGATTTGAGGTGATCAGAGATTCCTCATACCTGAAAACCCCGTTAAAATTAGAACCCGGAGATATTATTTTAAATGAAGGCGAGCATGTCTGCATCAAACGTTGAGGATGATCTGCTATGAAGGAGGATATGGCAATGGCAAAAACAGCAATTGAAGAGGTACAGGAATTTCTGAAATCGGCACAGACCTATTATCTGGCAACCATCGACGGAAACCGGCCCAGGGTGAGACCTTTCGGAACGGCTGAGATATTTGAAGGAAAGCTTTATATCCAGACCGGGAAAAAGAAGGATGTCTTTAAACAGATTGAAAAGAATCCGGAAGTGGAACTCTGCGCTTTCAAGGATGGCCGCTGGCTTCGTGTAGCGGGCAGACTGGTGCATGACGACAGAAGAGAGCCCGAGGAAGATATGCTGGATAAGAATCCCGGCCTGAAGAAAATGTATGCAGCGGGTGATGGCAATACAACGGTTCTTTACTTTGAAAAAGCAGAGGCTACATTCTCATCGTTTACAGAGCCGCCAAGAACGGTGGTATTCTGAAGTTCAGTGGAGGTTGGCAGTATGGCTGAGAGTAAGGATACGGCGCATCAGAATCATGAGGACGGGCAGAAAGAGCATACCCGCCGTGTCAGATATAAGGGTGCATATCCGAAAAAATATGAGGAAAAATATAAAGAACTGAATCCGGATAAGTATGCGGGTACACTTGAGCATGTGAAGGAAAAGGGAATAACGCCTGCAGGAACGCATATTCCGATTATGGTAAATGAAATTCTGGATGTGCTGCAGATCAGACCGGGAATGACAGGAATGGATGCCACGCTGGGCTATGGCGGTCATACGTCCAGAATGCTGGAGAAGCTTGAGCATCAGGGGCATATTTATGCAACGGATGTCGACCCGATTGAATCTGCCAAAACAAGGCAGCGACTTGAAAAACTTGGCTACGGAGAAGAAATTCTGAGCATCCGCCTGATGAATTTTGCACAGATCGATGAGCTGGTGAAAGAGACCGGACCGTTTGATTTCATTCTGGCAGATCTGGGTGTTTCTTCCATGCAGATTGATAATCCGGAGCGTGGGTTTTCCTATAAGACGGATGGCCCGCTTGACCTGCGCATGAATCCGCTGAAGGGGATGTCGGCTGCCGGGCGCCTTGCGGAAATGGACGAGGAAGAGATTACCGGCATGCTGATTGACAATGCGGATGAACCATACGCACAGGAAATTGCCAGGCAGCTCTGTCAGGACAGAAAACGCGGCAGGAAGATTGAAACGACTACGCAGCTGCGTGAAGAGGTTGAAAAGGTCGTTCTTAAAGTCAAAGGGATAAAAACCGAGGAACGTGCAGAGGCTGTGAAGAAATCCTGCGCCAGGGTTTTTCAGGCACTTCGGATTGACGTGAATCAGGAATATGAAGTTCTTTATGCTTTTCTGGAAAAGCTTCCGGATGCACTCAAAAAAGGAGGCCGGGTTGCAGTACTGACATTCCATTCCGGAGAAGACAGACTGGTCAAGAAGTCTTTTCGGGAACTGTATCAGGAAGGCGTTTACAGTGAGATTGCGCAGGAGGTGACGAGGCCTTCGCCGCAGGAGTGTGTACAGAACAGCCGGGCAAGGTCTACAAAGCTGCGCTGGGCGATCAGAGGGTAAAGAAAAATGCCATTTCAGAGATTGAATCTCTGAGATGGCATTTTTTCTTTGTGTCTGCTTATTCATTTTTCAAAAATCCGGTTCAGAAAAATGGAAAAGAAAGCGGCCAGTGCACCGTTCCCGATAAAAAGGTACAGACTGAAAAAGAGAACGCGCAGTTCCGGATTATGAAAGGAAATATCTGCGATGCCCAGGATAATGATCAGAAAGAGCAGGGTGGTCGGGAAGTTTCCGATTGCCAGCCGGATGGAGTTCGAAATGAGCTGTGGCGTTGTTTCATGAAATTCAGACAGAAGCGGAAATGCATACAGCACAGTGCAGAGCAGCAGGATGACCAGAAGCCAGATCGGATACTGCAGCCATAGCCATGCAGGATCAATTATGCAGTAGATCACGTACAGATCAGCAGACAGGAAGGCACCTGCAGCCAGAAGAACCAGCCACAGCACAGTTGCCTGACGGAAGTTTTCCCGAAAGGCTTTGAAATAGGTAGTATGTGCCCATGCAGGATCATTATCCTTCATCGACAGCGCAGTTCGATACAGCGCAGTCAGAGAGGCACCGATGGTAAAGATCGGAAGTGAAGTGATCACAAAACAGAGATTCATCAGAATCAGATCCCATATTTTACCTAAAATAATCATTACCGGGTTCTCCGGATTAAATAATTGATTCATCTTTTCCATATCTCCTTAAAAGTGTTAAGTAAATTGTACAAAAAAGAAGGCAAATAGTCATTACGTTTGTGCATAATTAGCAATTAGTGAAAAAACCATCGCAATTTTTGACAAACATGCAGAGAGTGAAAATGTAATAATAATGCTATCACAAAAGCGTGGCCGCGCAGATGTAAAGTAACTGAAAATCCAGATTGGAGGGTAGTTATGAAAAAGAAAGTGATTGCGTTATTATTGACAGCAGCCATGGGTTCATCCCTGCTTGCAGGCTGCGGTTCAAGTTCAGGAACCGCTGCATCTTCAACGGCAGACAGCACATCAGGTGCAGCAGCAAGTTCAGATGCCGGGGCATCCGCTGCTGCCAGCACAGGTTCCAGTACTGTGGCAGCAGGAAGCAAGGGTGTCATCAACCTCTGGGCATTTACAGATGAAGTTCCGAAGATGGTTGATAAATTTATCGAAGCACATCCTGATTTCGGATATACAGTTAATCCGACCATTATTGCTACAACAGACGGTGCATATCAGCCGGCACTTGATGCGGCATTACAGGCAGGCGGGGAAGAACAGCCGGATATCTACTGTGCAGAAGCAGCATTTATTCTGAAGTATTCAAAGGGTGACATGCAGGATTATGCAATGCCTTACAAGGATCTTGGCATTGATGTGGACAAGGAAACCAAGGCTGCACAGATCGCACAGTATACGATGGATATCGGCAGCAATACATCCGGCGATATCGATGCACTCGGATATCAGGCAACAGGCGGTGCATTTATCTATCGCAGATCTATTGCCAAGGATGTTTTCGGAACAGATGATCCGAAGGAAATCAGCAAGATCATCGGTGGCGGAAGCGGCAGCTGGGACAAGTTCTGGGATGCAGCCAAGACACTGAAGGCCAAGGGCGATGCAATCGTATCCGGAGACGGTGATGTATGGCACGCAGTTGAAAATTCCTCTGATTCCGCATGGCTCAATGATGCAGGACAGCTGCAGATTGATCCCAAGAGAGAAGCATTCCTTGATATTTCCAAGAACCTGACAGACAACGGCTGGTCCAATGTGACACAGGACTGGCAGGACGCATGGTTTGCAGATATGAAGGGTGAAGGCCAGAAGCCTGTATTCGGATTCTTCGGACCGGCATGGCTGATCAACTATACACTGGCTCCGAACTGCGGCGGTAAGAAAGTCGGCGAAGGCACATATGGTGACTGGGCAATCTGCGATTCACCGGTTGGCTTCTTCTGGGGCGGTACATGGCTTCTTGCAAACAAAAATATGAATCCTGACAAGGTAGCTGCTGTAAAGCAGATCATTGACTGGATCACACTGGACTGCACAAAGGATGGTCTGCAGTATAAGTGGGCAAACGGTACTCTGAACGGCGAAGGCGGTACAAAGGATGCAGTTGCTTCCGGTACAGTTATGGCCATGAGTGATGGCACAACAGATTTCCTTGGCGGCCAGAACATGTTTGATTATTTCATTCCTGCCAACAATTATGCAACAGGTAAGAATATGACACAGTTTGATGAATCCATCAATACAGCATGGAGAGATCAGGTACGTTCCTATGCAGCAGGTGAAAAATCACGTGATGCTGCAATCAAGGATTTCAAGCAGACAGTAAGTGACAATCTTGGAATTGAAGCAGCAAAGTAAAGAAACAGAAATGCGAAATGAAGGGGTCAGGCCCTGGCCTGGCCCCTTTTAAAAAAGGCAAAGTGTTTTCCACCTTGCTTTTGAGAGGAAAATCAGCATGAAAAAGAAAAAGGCAAATTTCAGTTATGCAAGATATGGTTATCTTTTCAGTATCCCGTTTGTGGTTGCATATTTGATTTTTTCATTATATCCGACCCTTTATACAGCGGTAATCGGCTTTACGGATATGAAGGGTGTCGGCAAAACAACCTTTCATTTTCTGACAGATCATCCGTTTGCAAACTTTCAGGCTGTTCTGACAAGCCCGATGTTTCAGAGAGCATTCGGAAATACTGTTTATCTGTGGATAAGTAATTTTATTCCGCAGCTGGCACTGGCACTGCTCCTGGCGGCATGGTTTACAGACCGCAGATTTAAGATCCCGGGAGAGGGTGCATTCAAGGTAATCTTTTATATGCCGAATATTATTACGGCGGCAACAGTTGCAATTCTCTTCAATGCACTGTTTGGCTATCCGATGGGGCCGGTCAATGATCTGCTGGTCCGTTTCGGAATTCTGGCACAGCCGTTTAACTTTCTGATAAAAAAAGGAATTGCACAGGGAGTTGTCATTTTCATCCAGACCTGGATGTGGTATGGCTATACAATGATTATCCTGATCTCCGGAGTGCTGGGAATCAGTCTGGAAATATTTGAAGCAGCGGAAGTGGACGGCGCAAACGGCTGGCAGACATTCTGGTACATTACAATTCCGAATATCAGGACCATTCTTCTGTTTACACTGGTAACGTCACTGATCGGCGGACTGAATATGTTCGATATCCCCAAACTCTTCATGCTGGGCGGACCGGACAATGCGACCACAACGACAAGCGTTTATATTTATAACCTTGCCTTCAGCGGAACATATCAGTATAACCGTGCAGCGGCAGCTTCCATGATCATGTTCGTGATTATTGTGGCAGCTTCCATGGTGATGTTCTATCTGATGAGAGACAGAGACGATGCCAGGGAAAAGGCGCAGATCAGAAGAATAAAGAAGCAGAACAGGGAAAAGAACAGGGAGGCATGCAGGAAATGAATAAGAGCAGAAAAGGTACAGGTAAAAAAATTGTGATTTTTATTATCTGTGTATTTCTGGCGATCTTAAGTCTGATGCCTTTTGTCATCATGATGGTGAACTCTACCAGAAGTACCACACAGATTCAGCAGCATGCAGTAAGCCTTATCCCTTCCACATATTTTATGAATAACCTGAAGATTCTGCTGGGAAAGAGCTTTAACCCTGGTGTCGGCTTTATGAATTCGCTGATTGTATCCGTGACATCAACGGTTCTTGCAACCTATTTTTCCACATTGACAGCATATGCGATTGTTGTATATGAGTGGAAGCTCAAGAATGCGTTTTTTAGTTTTATCCTTGCAGTTATGATGATTCCGGCACAGATTACACTGATCGGTTTTTATCAGATGGTATATAAGCTTCATATGACCAACAATCTGCTGATGCTGATTCTGCCGGTAATTGCATCACCTGCAATGGTATTTTTCATGAAGCAGTATATGATGCCGGCGTTGTCACTTGAAATTGTACAGTCGGCCAGAATAGACGGAGCAAAAGAGTTCTACACTTTCAATCACATTGCGCTCCCGATCATGAAGCCTGCCATTGCAACACAGGCAATTTTCAGTTTTGTCGGCAGCTGGAACAATCTGTTCACACCGCTGGTACTCCTGACTGATCAGAAGAAGTATACACTTCCGATCATGATCTCACTCCTTCGCGGCGATATTTACAAGACAGAATACGGCTGCGTATATCTGGGGCTGACGCTGACAGCGCTTCCGCTGATCGTGGTCTACCTGCTGCTTTCCAAGTATATCATTGCCGGAGTGGCTCTTGGGAGTGTGAAGGGATAACGGATTTTGAATATCCCTTGTTGTCATAGGTATCTTTTTTGGCGCGGTATTCCGTCGGTGACATTCCGGTGTACTGACGGAAGCTGCGTGAAAAAGAGGTAATGGAATTAAAGCCTGATTCGAAGGCAATGTCTGTAATGGTTTTATCTGTAGTCAGAAGAGACTGGGATACCTGAATTCTCCTGCGAAGGAGATATTCGTGGAATGTCAGTCCTGTATATTCAGTGAACATCCGCAGAAAATGGTATTTGGAGAAGCCGACATAATCTGCGGCTTTTTCAAGTGTCAGATTTTCACAGTAATTATCGTTGATGTAATTGAGCAGTGCCGAGAATTTGCCATAATTCACCAGAGACGCATTGCCGGTGGAAGGATCGAAACTGTGTGATGCGGCGAGCCTGATCTCTGAAGTTTTCATGAACATATCAAACATGCAGGAAAAAATATGAAGTTCCCACATCGGATTGGCCTGGAAATAAAGCTGGATAACCTGATCATAGGTTTCACGGAACAGCGTATAGTACTGCTTCTCATGTGTCTCATTCAGGTATCTGATACCCATGGTAAAGGAAGTGCTGGCCTTGAAGTCAGAAAAAAGCAGAAATGGGGACGGATCCAGCAGCAGAATGAAACGTACACCGCTGCCGCCTTCAAGTGTATGCGGCATATGAGGCGGAATATACAGGATATCACCCGGTCGCAGATCAAAGTGTTCACGTCCGACACGGACGGGATAAACATTCTGTTGAATATAGATTATCTCTGCCGCATCATGATGGTGTTCCGCGTAGGCACAAGGCTGATTGTTATACCACAGGCGGATATGAGATCCCGGGATATAACTGACAGATTCCAGATTATCCTGGTCAAGGACACGGCCGGGATAGTTGAAAATCGGCTGACGGTATTGGACGGGCTTTAACTGTTCATCCGGATCCGGAACAGATATAACATCATTCAGCATAAAATTTTATCTCCATAAAGGTGGAGGTTGCATTGCAACCTCTGAAAAATCCGGGGCCAATGCCCCGGATTTTTTACTCACAGTTACATTTTTTCAGAAAATGTTTATTTGATGGTGATCCGGCCCTGGCCGGCAGGATCAGCATAATCTGCAGGGATTGTTCCGTGCAGTGTGTCTGTGATATATCCGGACAGAACGTCCACATCAACCATTGTATCATCTTTCACTACAGTGCAGCCTTTAAACATAGTCATTCCATCGCCGCCCTGCTTAAGCATATAGTTGTGAGAGGCTACGGTGTAGGTCCTTGTCAGGTCAAGCGGCTGTCCGCCGATCATGATATCACTGACGCGGTATGCACCCTTTACGGCAACGAAATTCTCTTTTTCATCCAGCTGGACACCTGAAGGAACAGAAGAGTTTATGGTATAGGTCAGACCGGATACCTGAAGGAAACCGCCATTCTCGTTCGGATAATTTCTGGAAGCCATTTCGAGGGCATCTTTGATCTGCTGACCGGTTGCTTCGATGACACATCCCATATTTCCAAACGGGAATACAGTCAGCGCATCGTTATAGGTAATGTCGCCCGCATCAATGTCCGCACGGACACCACCGCCGTTGCAGAGACCGATGTCTGCGCCGAGCTGATCACGATAGGCATCTGCAGCGAGGTCGCCCAGATTGGTTTCTCCGCTTCTGACCTTCCGGTTTCCTGTCTGCGGATCCTTGACGGTCAGCTGATAATCTGTCTTGCCGATTACGGTTTCAAGAGAAGCTTCATACTGGCTCTGAATCTTTTTGATGAACTGATCCGTTCCGTAGTCCACAGCTCTGCCGTCATCATTCAGGATGCAGTCGCCCGGAATCTGCAGTATCTGTCCGGTGTAGAGAACGGACGGATTGGAGATGGCATCTTTATTGGCATTATAGATTTCCTGCCATCTGTTATAGGAGCCGAGCTCTTTCTTGGCGATTCTTGCAAGTGAATCATTCTTCTGCACGGTGTAGCCGGTAGTAACGTTCATCTGCGGAACTTCGCTTACAAGGCCGGTAGTGATGGTGCCATCGGTTCCGATGATCATCTGACCGATATTGGCGAGCTTCGTTCCGGTCTGGGTAATGGGAACTTCCTTTCCGTCGGCATTCTTGGCTTCCATACACGGGGTTACTTCATGAGAATGTCCGTCGATACATGCGTCGATGCCGGTCGTATGTGCGATGACACTCTCTGCGCTCCAGATCGGAGTAACATCATTTTCGCCGAGATGACCTACGAGAATGACATATTCCGCACCTGCAGCCTTTGCTTCATTGACTGCCTCCTGTACCTGTGTGTACAGCGCAAGTCCGGTTGCGTCTTCATTAAAGGAATAGATGTAATTTCCTGCATCATCCTGAAAATATGCAGGGGTTGATTTTGTGTAGGTTTCCGGTGTGGTGACACCTACGTATGCGACGTCCGTATCTCCGTAAGAGATCATCTTATAGGGGGCAAAAACATCTGTCCCTTTCTTTAAGTCTGTGAAATTACAGGAAACGTAGCCGCAGTCAAGTTCTTTTGAAAGCTTCAGAAACTGTTTCATTCCGTAATCAAATTCATGATTTCCGGGAACTGCAACATCGTATCCGATTTCATTCATGATATCGATGATGTATTCACCGTCTGAAAGAGTTCCGATCGGTGCGCCCTGGATGGCATCCCCGGCATCCACCAGTGTGACATAGGGACTGTATGCCTCCATTTCTTTCTGATACTGGGCAAGTCCTGCATAGCCGATCTTGTCATCCACGCCGCAGTGGACATCATTGGTATAGAGAATGACGATGTCGTGATCTGCCGCAGCGGCGGTCAGACTCATTTCCGGAAGCTGTGCCATACTGATCATTGCGGTCAGTGAGAGTGGCACGGCAATCCATCTGAATATGGAATTCCATTCTTTACGCTTCATAACAAACCTCCCTTTGCCTGAAGTAAAAAATGTAATGTGAGTAAACTTATTGTACCATGTATTAACATTATGTGAATCGTATCGTGTTATATTTTGTTACGGAAAATACTGATCTTTTATGCGTATACTTATGCGGAAACGATGTGCATTGACTGAACGATGACTTTAGATTAGGATAGGAATATAGAGAAACGAATGTCATGAGAGGATTTGAATGAACAGAGAAGAGTTTAATATCCGGTATCTTCTGGAGCTGCACAATATCATAATGAAAATGGATAAAAGCAGGCGAAAGCAGTTTTATGAGAGAAAGCTGGATTACTACCAGTTTTTTATCCGGATAGCACTGATTGCTACCGGCATTGCGTCTCTCGGATATTTATATTCTGATTATCAGCTGAATGGCGGAAATGTTTATCCGACACTCATTCCACGGCTTTCCATTCTGATTCCGCTTACACTTTATATTGTCTGTGAGCATCGGATCCGTGATTACAGACTGAAGGTATTTGCGGATTATCTGCTGATGCACTGCATTGTCTGGGCCACGATCTGGTCGGTGTATCATCTGGAGGATAAAACGCATTTCAGCGAAGGTTCTTTTTCCATGAATCTGATCATGCTGGTCATCGGGCTTGGCAGCAACGGACTGGCCGGAATTTGCTGCTATGCGGTATTTTTTGCTGAACTGATTATTTCCAATGCATTTAATCACTACACGAATTTTGAAATTATCATGTCGCTGAATATTCCATGTGCGATTGCAGTATTGTCAGCGCAGTTCATTCTGAGCATGAGCTTTCTGGACCATTTCCTGACCGAGTTGAAACTGGAAAAATCACTGGTAACGGATCCGCTGACGCAAGTGTTCAACAGACAGAAGCTGGAGACAATGACGGAGGCGAATGTGATTGAAGGCGCTATAATGCCGGTTACCGTCGTCATGCTGGATATTGATCTGTTTAAAAGTGTGAATGATACCTACGGACACTATACAGGAGATCAGGTACTGCGGTACCTGGGAAAAAAACTGACGGAACATGTCAGAAAAAGTGATTATGTGATCCGATATGGCGGAGAAGAATTTCTGATTCTGATGAATGGCTGCAGCGTAGGCGAAGCATATACCCGGATGGAAAATATCCGGGCGGACATTCAGAATGCGGATGACCGCCCGGCTCCGTTTACGGTTTCTGCCGGGGTGGCTTCCTATGAGGGAGATTTCAAGGCAGCAGTAACGCACGCGGATGAAGCATTATATCTTTCCAAAAATAACGGTCGGAACAAAGTTACGAATAGTTCTCACGAATCTGATCTTGCATAGGAGTTCTTCATCAGACAGCTGGATTCATAAAGTACCTTATTCAGAACGGTCTGTGTCTTTTCTTTTACCATACCCGCAGTTTCCTGATTGGCAGTTTCACAGAGTGCCTGCACCTGTGCGTCACCGGATGCGGCAGCAAGTGCCTGATCATATTTTTCAATGATTGCATGCCCGGCTGACAGAACAGCTGACTGGTAGCGTTCGATGTGATTGATGCATTTCCCGTAATGCGCATCGGCAAGGGCTGCAATGATACGGCTGCTCCAGTAAAAGTTATCTGTTGAAGCATCGGCGGCTGTATCTGACAGATATGCCGGAGTGATGCTGATATTGGTATAAAACGGTACCAGTGCATTGAAGGCATTTGAGCTGAAGGCAAGCCATTCAACCGTACGGAAGGCTTCCGGCAGATACGGACGGATCTGGATCAGCGCCAGGAAGTCATTGCGGTTGATTCCGATGGAACGGAATGCACCGCGCATGTCAGCTTTTCCATAGGTTGCGTAGGGATCAAACGGTGTTCCCTGGAAATGAGAGGAAAGAAGATATTTGATATCTTCAACGGTGATTTTTTTCTCCGGGATTCTGCACCACGGAATATCATCAGAGTCAGGGCAGAAGTCGGCACCGGGGCCATCCCATCTGGCAGTGTGCGGGTTCAGATAACGTTCCATGAACCAGGCACGCGGTGTGTTGTATACGTGATCGGCATCATCATGACTGCCGAATGCGTCACGGGGATTCAGCTGCCCGCTCAGAGACAGATCCAGATGATGATTCTGAATAAAGTCTGCCAGATCTGCGCTGCACATATACTCCTTCTGTCTGCCAAGTGCGTCATGCAGATCGAAACTGTCAATTCCGAGCTGGTTGGGCATGACAACATAAGCATCGTCCGGAACTTTTCTGGCGATCCAGTGATGTCCGCCGATGGATTCGAGCCACCAGATTTCATTGACATCCTGAAAGGCAATTCCGTTCATTTCATAGGTACCATATTTTTCCAGAAGACTTCCAAGGCGCAGTACGCCTTCTCTTGCACTGTGAATATAGGGAAGAACCAGAACCACAAGATCTTCTTCACCGATTCCTCCGATCTGCTCAGGTTTCCCGTTTTCTGCAGCATGGTATTCCACCAGCGGATCCGCGCCGAGTACACGTTCGTTGGAGGTAATGGTTTCTGTTGCAGTCATTGCGATGTTTTCTTCATTGACACCGCTTGCAGCCCAGATGCCTTCATCATGCAGGACGTTCGGAACTGCAGTATAGCGCATCGGGTTTTCGGGCAGTTCAATTTCCACATGAGACAGAACGGATTTATATCTGACAGGCTGTTCCGTAGGCTTTATGACAACGAATTTTTTTGCAGTAAACTGCCCGGAAGGGGAATCATCATTACGGGCGATCATGGTTGAACCGTCGAAGGTCGCATTTTTGCCGGCCAGAATTGTTGTACAGGGCATAAATATACCTCTTTTCTTTGAATTGTTGTTGATTCTTAATGAAGGAATCTCTTTTTCAGCCCGAAGGCAGCTTTGGAATCTCCGGTTGCCAGAATTTATGACCCTTTGGGAGGGGGATCCCAGGCTGAACCCAGACCAAAAGATAACTTCATGAATTAAAGTCTGTGTTTCGCCAGAATTTATGACCCTCCGGTAGGTGAATCCCAGGCCAAACCCAGACCAAAAGCAGAATTCATAAATTTCGGTCTGGAAAAGGCGGGGTTCAACTCTATATAGTAGTATAGCACACATATCTTGTCAGCCAAAAACTGAAGCGGTGGAGACAGAGAGCTTTTTGTGCTAGAATGGCATGAAAAGTTCTCTTTTTTCAGCAGTGACAGGAAGGAGTACTATGAGTCATTACGCAAGTATCTGGGGCAATGCCGTATCCATCGGTGAGAACCGCCCCGAGAGCTATGGAAAAAATATTACACTGAGATATCCGGTTTATTCACATTTTGCAGGGGATGCCCTGCGTATTACCTATGATAACTACTGCGGAACGGAAGCCGTTACAATTACCAGGACAACGATACGGATCGGCGGACATTTCCTGCCTGTGACGTTTCAAGGTGACACTGCTGTCACAATTCCGGCAGGAGAAGCAGCAGTATCTGATGAGCTTGTCTGTGATGTTCAGGCACAGCATACCTTTGATGTCAGCTTTTATCTTGGAGATTTCACACAGATGCGCTCCTGTGTATATGCCTGCGGACCGTTTTCCAACAAGGCACTTTATGCAACCGGAGATCAGACGGAGAATCCGGAGATTTCAATTGAAGATTCAAGGCCTACGCACTATTTCTATTTTCTGAGTAATGTATCTGTCAGAACAGCCGATGAGAACCGGACGATTGTGTGTTACGGGGATTCCATCACGGCGCAGGACTGGCCGGATGACCTTATGGCACGCTGCAGAAGAGAAGGTTATGATCATACGGCGATCATCAGACGTGCGACGAGCGGCTCCAGAATTCTGCGACAGTACAGCTGTCTGACCTATCAGTCCTATGGTCTTATGGGCAGCAGACGTTTTCACCATGAAGTACCGACGGATGGAGCGGATACCGTGATCATTCAGCAGGGCATTAATGATATCATTCATCCGGTGGGAACCGATGTGAATCCGTTCCGGCCGATGAGCGATCTGCCGACAGCGCAGCAGCTGATCAACGGACTGAAAGAATATATTGAGCAGGCGAGAAGCTATGGCTATAAAGTCTATGTCGGAACCCTTCTGCCGATCGAGGGGTGGCGCACGTATGCGCCGTTCCGTGAGGATCTGAAGAATGCGTATAATGACTGGATCCGGACAACTGATCTGGTCGATGGCTGTATTGATTTTGACCTGGCGATCCGTGATCCGCAGAATCCGAAGGCGTTTGCAAAAGGCTGCGACAGCGGAGATCACCTTCATCCTTCAAAGGAAGGCTATATCCGTATGGCGGAGGCGGTGCCGGAAGGAATTCTGACAATCTGAAAAATGTCCTTAAAATCTTTAGAATTCTTTAGAATTCTGCATGGCAAATCTTAATAATCCACGACTAATATAATTCAGTGCAGGATGGTTCTGTATTTGAGTTATGAAACGACGGATGATCGGGGATATTTGACATGCAGCTCTATTCACTTTTCTTTCTTATATTTTTGATTATTACAATTGCAGTATATTATCTGGCTGGACGCATCGCACCGCGGTTTCAATGGATCGTGCTGCTGATGGCCAGCCTTGTTTTCTATGCGTACAGCGGACTCAGCCATCTCGCTTTTATTATGGTGACTGCTGCAGCGACCTGGGTCTGTGGCCTGTTTTTTGCCCGGTTCAATCAGCAGTATAAAAAACAGAAGAAAGTGCCCGGACTGGATCATGAGGCTAAAAAGGAACTGAAGGCGATCTGTCAGAAGAAAAAACGGGTGGTGCTGATTCTGGGACTTCTCTGCTGTTTCGGTATTCTGGGATATCTGAAATACTGGAATGAAATTATCGGCATGTTCCGCCTGAGTGAGCTGGTGCGTTTTAAGAGTCATATTCTGCTTCCGCTTGGGATTTCGTTCTATACCTTCCAGGCAACCGGGTACCTGATTGATACTTATAACGGTAAATATGAGCCGGAGCGCAATTTTGCAAAATATCTGCTGTTTGTATCCTTTTTCCCGCAGCTGATTCAGGGACCGATTAACCGGTTCGATGCGCTGGCGACGCAGCTGTATGAAAAGCACAGTCTGAAATATGAGAACTTTCAGAGAGCATTTCTGATCATCGGCTTCGGAATTATGAAAAAGTATGCCATCGCCGATTCCCTGGCGGGCAGCATTTCGAAGATTTTTGATACGACGGATCCGGGGATCCCGGGATCTGTTGTGGTGTTCGGAATTCTTTTGTATTCTGTTCAGCAGTATATGGATTTTTCCGGCGGAATTGACATGGTGCTGGGAATTGCACAGCTTTTTGACATTCATATGACGCCGAACTTCCGGCAGCCGTATTTTTCCGTATCACTGGCGGATTTCTGGAGACGTTGGCATATTACACTCGGACAGTGGATGCGCGATTATGTCTTTTATCCGTTTGCACTGACTTCACCGATGCAGAAACTCGGCAAGTGGGCAGGTAAACATCTGGGCAGGCATATGGGCCGGACACTTCCCGCATGCGTTGCAAATCTGCTGGTGTTCTTTATCGTCGGACTCTGGCACGGCGCTGCAATGCACAATATTCTGTGGGGCCTTTATAACGGCGCGGTAATTGCGGCGAGTGATCTGCTGGCACCCGCATTCAACGGGGTTTCGGACAGACTGCATCTGCGGACAGACAGCAAAGGCTTTTATGTATTCCGTATTCTCAGAACATTCCTGATTGTAAATATCGGCTGGTATTTTGACCGGATTATCAATCCGGGTTATTGCCTGATCTGTTTCCGGAATACATTTATGAATTTCCGGGCAGATTTATTTATGCAGGTTCTTCGTGGATACCGGATGAACTATCTGATCAGGCCATATGCGATTGCGCTTGCCGGCTGCATTCTGGTATTTGCAGTCAGTGTTCTGAAGGAAAGAAAAACGGACGTGGAAGGAGCATTGATCAGACAGAATACGGCACTTCGCCTGGTTCTGTATACGAGTGTGATCATGCTTGTACTCTGGTCCTTTGTATTCACGACTCCGACAGGAGGTTTCATGTATGCGGCATTTTAAAAAACTGAGATTGCCTGTGCTCCTGATTCTGGTTATCTGTCTGCTGAATCAGGCACTTACCTTTGTACTTGAACCGGCGAAAAATTCCACAAGTGCCAATATGTGGGAAGGCTATAGCCATCAGAAAGATCTGACTGCGGTATTTGTAGGGTCGTCTCTCTGCCATGCTTCCATGAATCCATCCATTATTGACCCCATTGCGGGGATCAAAGCCTATAATATGGGAACCAACGGACAGATGCTGTCGGAATCCTATACGGCGATTGAAACGGCAATCCGGGATTATCATATTAAGACAGCAGTTCTGGGATTCGGTTATTTTTCCATGCAGAAAAAGCAGAGTCTTGGCGCTGAAGTTGCATTTTACCGTGCTAAAACCACATATGGAAGTGCAGGTGACAGACTGCAGAATCATCTGACCTTTTTGTTTGACCCGGAGCATCTGTACTCGGAAAGTTCCATCAATTACTTTTTTCCATGGATCTATGATCACTGCGGAATGTCCGGAGAAGAGCTTCAGAAGAATATTGCAGGCAGAATCAGCAATGAGTTTCACAAGACACCGGAATATACGGAAAACGGATTCCTGCCAAGTTCCGGACGGATGAATATTAACCGGATGGGAACGGATGTAACAGGTGTCGGCAGACATGAGAAATTTGACCAGAGTTCCTATGCGGAACTGGCAAAGATCTGCCAGCTGTGCAAAAAAAATCAGGTGAAGCTTTATGTGATTGAAGTGGCACAGCCGGATCTGTATGTGGTGGCTTATGGAAAGAGCTACTTTGAAAAACAGCAGAAGCTGGAAAAGGTATGCAGGGATAACGGTGGCGAATATTATGATTTCAATATGATAAAACCGGTTCTTTTTACTGCAAAACAGGAGTATTTCCGTGATCATGAGCATATGAACACGACCGGTGCAACTGCATTCAGCAAGGCAATCGGAACATTCCTGCAGATGCGTGAAAAGGGAGAAAATGTGTCATCGCTTTTTTATACGGAAAGCGAATATCTGAAAACAATGAATTATATTGCATGTGTGAATTTTGTGACAAGGCAGAAAAAAGGAATCACAACGCTGCATGCAAAGGCATATACGGGACCGGATGTGAAGGTGGAGTATCAGTTTGAAGAATGGGATCCGGCAAGTAAGGAGTTTAAGGAGATCAGAGCATATTCTGCTGATCAGGACTGTATTTTTGCTCCGGGCAGGAATGGAAAATATCTGCTGCGCGTCAATTCCAGGCTTGCGGGTTCAAAAGATCCGTGGCAGAAATATTATCAGAAAAAGATCGACTGGGAAAGATGACCCTGAATTTTACACATGCAGTATTGCATAAAAAAATGCGGGTGATACGATAAAAGAGTATCTATAAATAATTGATTTCATTGTAACCCGGCAGGGAGGAATGAAATGAAGAACGCAAAAGGTCAGAAACCAGGGGCACAGCTGGAAGCTACCTACAGAAAATATGCATCGATGAAAGATGCAGAACTGTTATCTGAGTTTAATACGGATGAGAAGGGACTTTCATCTGCAGAGGCACAGAAACGGCTGGAACAGTACGGACCGAATCAGGTCAGAAGCAGCAGGAAAACGCCATGGTACGTTTTCCTGCTGAAGTCATTTCTGGATGAATTCATTCTGGTGCTGTTGTTTCTGGGCGTGGTTTCCTTTTTTCTGAATGACAGGCTTGGTGCAGGCATTATATTTCTGCTGGCAGTAATCAGTGCGGTTATCCGGTTCGTGCAGGATTACAATGCTTATCTTGCAAGTGAGAAACTGCGTACCATGATCCATTCCCATGTGGATGTACGAAGGGATGGAAGCCCTGTGAAGGTGGATCTTGACCAGGTAGTGGTCGGAGATATCATTGAGCTTGGCAGCGGCAGCATTGTGCCGGCAGATCTGTATCTTCTGTCTTCACGGGATCTGTTTATATCGCAGTCCATGTTCACAGGAGAATCACTGCCGGTGGAGAAAAAGGCAGGAGAATGCGATACGTCGAAGGATTCGGCAGAACTTGATAATATCTGCCTGATGGGGTGCGACGTGCGTTCCGGTTCCGGCGTCGGGGTGGTTATTCAGACGGGCCGGCAGACTTATCTTGGCAGCATTTCCGTGGCAGTAGAAAGCGGTAAGGGTAAGACCGGTTTTGAAAAAGGACTCGATGCTATAACCAGAACAATGCTGCGCTATATGGTCATTGTTGTTTTATTCGTATTTGTCATAAACGGTTTTGTCAAAAAGGACTGGCTTTCTGCTTTCATGTTCAGCATTTCCGTGGCAGTAGGAATTACACCGGGCATGCTGCCGATGATTGTCAATGCGACGCTTTCACGGGGTGCACAGTTTCTGGCGCAGAAAAAGACAATTGTCAAAAATCTTTCCGCCATTCAGAATCTGGGCGCAATCGATGTCCTTTGTACGGATAAAACAGGTACGCTGACTGCAGATGATATCGTATTGCAGCGGTATCTCGATGCGGAGGGCAGGCAGGACCGGCGGATTCTGGATTATGTGTATCTGAACAGTTATTTCTCTACCGGAATAAAGAATCTGATTGATCATGCGGTACTGGAATATGGTGAAAAAAACGGTGTCAGGACGGATGTGGCGGATTACACCAAAATAGATGAGATTCCGTTCGACTACGATCGAAGAAGGATGAGCGTTGTTATTCAGGGGAGTGACGGGCAGCACTGGCTGATTTCCAAGGGAGCAGCGGAAGAAATTATCAGAATCTGTTCATTTGTGCGGAAAAATGAGCAGGATATACCGCTGGAGGAGACTGCAAAGCAGAATATTCTGGAGAATGCAGCCATGCTTGGTGAAGAAGGAATGCATGTTATTGCTGTGGCGGAAAAGCACGAGCAGATTGATGTGGCTACTTTCAGTGGAGCGGATGAAAAAGATATGACATTCCTCGGGTATGTGGCTTTTCTGGATCCACCCAAACCTGATGTGGAAAAGGCGGTCAGTGAGCTGTATGAAGCGGGTGTGGATGTGAAGGTGTTGTCAGGAGATGCAGAGCCTGTTGTTGCCAATATCTGCAGCCAGGTTGGAATTCGCAGGGAAGCGGCCATGACCGGAGAGCAGGTCGAAGCACTTGATGATGCCGCATTGAAAGAAGCAGTCGAGCATACCAATATTTTTGCCAGACTGGCACCCATGCAGAAGCAGCGTGTTGTAGATGCACTTCGTGCAAACGGTCATGTGGTGGGTTATATGGGAGACGGTGTAAATGATGCGCCGTCCCTGCGGCACGCGGATGTGGGAATTTCGGTGGATACGGCGACAGATATTGCAAAAGAGAGCAGTGATATTATTCTGCTGGAAAAAAGTCTGTCTGTACTTAAGGATGGCGTATATGAAGGCAGACGCATTTACGGAAATATTATGAAATATATGAAAATGGCGCTTTCCGGGAATTTCGGAAATGTCTTTTCAGTACTGGTGGCGAGCATTTTCCTTCCGTTTCTGCCCATGATTCCGATTCAGATGCTGATTCAGAACCTGATCTATGATTTTACGCAGATCGCCATTCCGTGGGATAATGTAGACAGAGAATTTATGCAGACGCCCAAGAAGTGGGATACGCGCAGCCTTTCTCATTTCATGAATGTACTGGGACCGGTATCCAGTGTATTTGACGTGCTGACGTTTGCGGTATTGTGGTTTGTGCTGGGGTATCGCAGTGCGGATCAGCAGATGCTGTTTCAGACAGGGTGGTTTATGGAAGGACTGATATCACAGACGCTGATCGTACATTTTATCCGTACGTCGAGAATTCCGTTTATACAGTCCTGTGCTGATATACGGATGATTTTTTCTTCTTTCTGCGGCATTGTGGCTGCACTGTTTCTGCCATATGCACTGCACCCGATTACCAGCTTCCATTTTACAGTCATGCCGGGGAAGTATTACGGATTTCTGATATTGATTCTGCTGTTGTATGCAGCAGCAATTGAGGCGGTAAAGCGCGTATATATCCGGAAAAACGGGGAATGGCTGTAAAGCAGATATCGTGGTAATAGTGCGATAATTTCATTCTACATATTTGTGCAAAAGTGACAAAAAAGTATTCTCAAAGAATATTTTTTTGTCACTTTATTTACTTTCCGGAAAAAATAAAGTAAACTTGAAAACGAAATACGGTTTCCGAGTTTCCAAACGGGGGAAAACAGATTAAGGGAGGGTATGCAGATGAAGCGAGGGTTATTTGCAAGAGCAGCAGGAATGGTTCTGATGATTGCAGTACTGGCGGGAAGCCTGATACGGTGCAGTCTGACAGCGCATGCAGCGTCGGAAACGACATATTCCAATGCGGCACAGATTGCGCAGATCGTATTTCAGGGGTATAACGGCGGAACATATGGCCCGATCACCGTGACGAAGGGGACGTGGAGCAAAGGCAGCAGTTCACGGACGGTTTATCTGGTTACCATGTCCGGAACGGAAACAGTTTCCAACCAGACGACGGGATATCTGACAGATGCACTGGCAGGATTTAATCTGAATAATAAGTACTATTCCAATGTGGTATCGGTCATTATGACAAACATTCCGGTCAATTCGAACCTGATTCTTGCAGGGCACAGTCTTGGCGGAATGGTAGCACAGCAGGTTGCAGCCGATTCCAGAATCAAGACCTGTTATAATGTTATGAATACGGTCTGTTTCGGTTCACCGCTCCTGGCAGCAGGAACCCGTGAGGGTGTCGTAAAGCGGCTTGGGGATACTTCTGATCTTGTGCCGTATATGAGCGGTAGTCTGATCAATAATACTGCATGGGCAATTGCAGGACTTAACCGTGAGAACGGCGGATATGGTCTGGATGCTTACAGCGCGCATGTGAAGAGCTATCTCAGAACAGACGAATGGGGCAAATATGATGTCACAGGCTGCAAGTACGGATCAGCGAAGCTGACGCTTGATCTCAGTACGCTGAACTATTATCATTCCAGCACCTATGTAGAATAAAATGAGTTGCCCGACAGATGTTTGGCGGGGCCCATAAAATAATTCATTGACACATTGGACAGAATTACTATAATGAAATGAGTGAGTCCGGAAAACAAGGGCAGATAATACAATAAAAAAATAATGATGAGATTATAAATGATCAAATCAACTAAATGACGAAAGCAAGGGGATGTACTTTCGTCATTTTAGGTTATGCCGGGCATGTGTATTATGGCCAATGAAATGATGAACTCAAAATAATAAGGAGAGGTGAAGTATGAAAGGAGATTGGAGAGTAAACAGGCGCAGACATGGCAGCGTGGTTCTGGCAATTGCAGCTGCAGTAATGGTTCTGAGTGGAGGCTGTGCGCTGCAGGGAAACAGCGCGGGTTCAGGAACCAGTGCATCACAGCAGGCATCATTACAGAGTTCTTCACAGGCTGCTTCAGAAAGCAGTACACTGCAGCAGGCAGCAGCGCAGACATCAACATCAGCGGCATCTGCAGCAGATTCACAGGATCAGGCAGTTCTGGGAGCATCCAGAAGCCGTATTATTTTGGCTTCAAACGGAAACGTTTCCAAGAAAAATACCAAAAACAGTGCAACAGGTAAGACAAACGAGAATAAAAACAGTGCGGCAGTAGCAAAGAGTACAGCAACAAGCGGAACGGGAAACTCCGGAACCGGTACCGTACTCGGCAAAAAGAGAAAAACTACGGCTTCTGTTTCTGCGACGGAAAATGGCAACGTTACCGGCAACAGTACCGACAATACGACATCCGGACAGAGCAGTCAGACGCAGAATTCCAACGGTTCATCCGGTACGGCTTCCGGAAGTACTTCAACACCGGTAACACCCGGCGCGGTACCGTCAGAAGATTCATATCAGTACATTCAGGATGGTGCGATTCTGCAGGCATTCTGCTGGTCTTTCGACACAATCACGGATCATCTGGATGAAATTGCGGATGCGGGCTATACTGCGGTGCAGACTTCACCTGTTCAGGCATGTCTGGATACCAATAAGACAATGACACTTGGCGGAGACGGTCACTGGTATTATCATTACCAGCCCACCGATTTCACCATTGGCAACTATCAGCTGGGCACAGAGACTGAATTTAAGACGATGTGCACAGAAGCAGAGAAGAAAGGCATCAAGATTATTGTCGATGTGGTTCCCAACCATACCACACCGGTAAAGGATCAGGTGTCCATGAACCTGGTAAATGCAGTTGGCGGCTGGGATAAGCTGTATCATGATACCGGATTTACAGGGTGCACGGATTATGACAACAGATATCAGTGTACCAGATATGAAGTCGGCGGACTTCCGGATATTGATACGGAGAATCCGGCATTTCAGAACTATTTTATAAAGTTTCTGGATGAATGCATTGCGGACGGCGCAGATGGATTCCGTTATGATTCTGCAAAGCATATCGGACTTTCTACAGATGACAGGCCAAGCGGCGTAACGAATAATTTCTGGCAGAGAGTGACCGGAGACATTACGGATGCATCTGATATTTTCAATTACGGGGAAGTATTGCAGGGCAGTTCCAATGCAGTTCTGGCAGAGTGTGTAAAAGAAATCGGCGCCACCACAGCCAGTAATTATGGCGGACAGATCCGCAGTGCGGTAGAGAGTGACAATTATCTCACAAGTAAGGTTCTTGACTATAAGGTAGGAGATGAAATCAATACGGATCATCTGGTTACCTGGGTGGAGTCTCATGATAACTACTGCAATGATGGAACCTGGAGTCAGATGGATGATCAGGATGTGGTGCTTGGCTGGGCAATTATCGGTGCCAGAGAGTCAGGAACACCGCTGTTCTTCAGCCGTCCGCAGGGCAGCAGTACGAGCAGCCAGTATGGTGATAACATTCTGGGAATTGCCGGTGATAACAACTATCGTGATGATGAAGTCGTTGCTGTGAATAAGTTCAGAAAGGCAATGACCGGCCAAAGCGAATATCTGGCTAATCCGGATGGCAATTCTGCGGTTCTGATGATCGAAAGAGGCAGTAAGGGCGTGGTAATTGTCAATGGTGCAGATACTGCATACCCGATTGATGCAAAGATCAATCTGGAAGACGGTACCTATATCAATATGACAGATGATGATTCTGTATTTACGGTAACAGATGGGGTGATCAGCGGACTTCTTCCGGCCAGATCAGTCGTCGTACTGTATGAGAAGTCTGCAGCCTCCTATGCGACAGTTCATTTCTATAATGCACAGAAGTGGGCATCCGTTATGGTCAACGGATCCATAAAGGCAACAGATGATGGAAACGGCTGGTGGAGAGCAGCAGTCAAGGTAGCCGGACAGAAGGAAATCACATTCAGTGATGGCGGAAATAATACAATTACCTATCCCTTTGATACTTCGAAACTCTATTTTGCAGGCACAAAGGCTTATGCCACAAAGGATGAAGCAGAAGAGGCAATGCAGGTGGTAAAGACCAGAGTCTATTTCTATAATGCGGACTGCTGGGATAATGTCGGAGCATATACGTATCTTAAAGGCGGCAGTACGGAATATCTTGGCGGATGGCCGGGAAAACTCTGCGTAAATGAAGGAAACGGCTGGTGGCATGTGGATGTTCCGGCAGCAGTATCCGATGACCTTTATATTATTTTCAACAGTGACGTCAAAGACGGTGCCAAACAGACAAATGACCTTCAGCTGAATGAACAGAAGAATGTTTATTTTGCAAAAGGTGTAACCAAAGGGTATGCAAGTAAGGAAGAAGCACTGGCTGCAGTCGGTCTGACAGAGGGTGCAACGACAGTATATTATTATAATAATCTTGGCTGGGATGCAGTATATGCGTACAGCTGGAATACAGGAGATCAGTACTTTGGCGGATGGCCGGGAAAGGCAGCAGAAGCGGCACCTGAAATCGGTGAGAACTGGTACAAGGCAACGATTCCGGCAATGCCATCGAGCAGTCTGTGGATTATTTTCAATAATAACAATAATGGTCAGCAGACAATGGATACCAAGATTTCCAGTGCAGACAATAAATATATGTATGGAAAATGCAGTACGGCGTATGCTACGGCAGAGGCTGCACTGAAGGCGATGGAAGAAAGCGAGAAACCGGTAGAAAAGACACCGACTGATGTATATTTCTATAACAGCAAAAACTGGAGTGATGTTGCGGCATATTCCTGGAACGGAACAGATAAGCTTCTGGGAGACTGGCCGGGAACACATGCAACAGACCTTGGGGAAGGCTGGTGGAAGGTGACACTTCCGCAGAAACCGACATCGGAAACAAAGATCATCTTCAATGACAATCAGACTGGAAATCAGCAGACACAGAACCTGGATCTGCCGGATGATTCAAAAGTGTATCTGTCCGCAGAAAATACAGAGCGCTATGCATCAAAGGAAGAGCTTCTGAAAGCGATCGGCGCAGGTTCCTCTGCGTCCCAGGATTCCTCCTCTGCTTCATCGGCATCATCAGCGCAGTCTTCAGAGGAGCAGACAGAAGAGTCTGTGACGGTGCATTTCTATAATACCGGAAACTGGGACAGCGTGAGCGCATATGCATGGCAGGATGGCTCCGGGACGAAGTATCTTGGAGATTGGCCCGGAAAAGCCATGACTTCTGACGGAGACGGCTGGTGGAATCTGACAATCCCGACAGCAGCCGCATCGGATCTGCGTGTGATCTTCAATAATAACGGTCTGGGCGCACAGACAGATAACTATACCATCAGTGACAGCAGTAAAACGTACTGCAGAGATGGAAATACGGATTCAACAAAATAAACATTTCATGTGGATCAGAAGATCTGCCGGTATGATAAACGACATACCGGCAGATTTTATTCTGAAATTCAGCTGTTTTGAAATGATAAAAACATGTGACTTAATTCGAAATCATGCTATGATATTATCAGATGCGTGTTGTAACAGGCAGATTTGCACTGATAAAAGTCAGGACAGGAGAAGCAGCGTGACGGACAAAATTGTAAAGACCTGTTTCAGAATTGAAAATAATACCTGGATAAAGGCAATCAGAAGAGGACTCGTCATGATCATTCCCGTCATCATGATCAGTTCTTTTTCGCTCTTACTGATCAATCTTCCGGTTCCGGCATATCAGAAGCTGATTGGCGGATCAGAGCATACAATATGGCTGTCAGTTCTCAATACATTGGAAAATGCGACATTTGGAATGTTGTCAGTATATGCCTGTATTTCAATCGGATATAATGTCTGCGGGGAAGAAAATCGCCGGTCCGGGAGAGCAGCAGTGATGCCGCTGATATCCCTTTGCACGTTTTTTATTGCAGTTGGTTTTGCAACACCGGGTTTTGACGATGCGTCACTGGGTGCGTCAGGTATGTTTCTGGCAATTCTGTGCGGAGTGTTATCTTCTGCAGTTTATATCAGGCTCAGTAAAATAATGGGGCACCGCAGGTGGTTGTCGGATGGAGCAGATGAACATCTCAATCATGCGGTTGAGGCAATTGCACCGGCTGCTGCAGTTGTTATTCTGTTTTCGATGGTACAGTGGATCATCTGTCTGCTCACAGGCGCAGATAATTACTGGGATCTGATGAATATGATATTCTGTAATCTCTATAAAGGGGCGGAAGAAAGTTTCAGGACGTCTCTTCTGTTTGTATTTTTGGAAAATCTGTTGTGGTTCTTTGGAATTCAGGGCAGTGATGCGCTTGGCATAATGAATGTGAATATTTTTGATCCGGCATCAAAAGTGAATATTGCAGCGGCAGCAGCCGGACAACTGCCAACAAGAATTTTTACCAAACAGTTTTTTGACTGCTTCACATTGATTGGCGGAGTGGGTAACTCTATGTCTCTGTTGATTGCAGTATTACTGTTCAGCAAAAGAAAAAGCTCCAGAACACTGGCAAAAGCAGCTTCTGTTCCCATACTTTTCAATATCAGTGAGATTATGGTATTCGGATTCCCGGTTGTATTTAATCCCATCATGCTGATCCCGTTTCTACTGACACCGATTGTCGCATTTCTGATCAGCACAGCGGCTATGATGCTGAAGCTTGTTCCGCTTACCACACATTTTGTTACCTGGACAGTTCCGGTTTTCTGGAGTGGATACCTGGCAACGGGATCTGTCAGAGGATCAATACTGCAGCTGATTATTCTGCTGGCAGGCGTGATGATATACAGACCCTTTGTTCATATTCATGATGAATATAAGGAGCATGCGGACAGAGAAGAACTGAATGCGGTAGTGAAGATGTATGCGGATGCCGAGCAGCATGGCCGTGCTATCAGACTGGTGGAAACGGAAGGAAGCATCGGAAGTATGGCGAGAAGACTGGTCAGGGATCTGCGCCAGGAAATTGATGGACAGAAACTGAACATGTATTATCAGCCGCAGTTTGACTGCAATCGTCATATGTTCGGAGCGGAAGCACTGATTCGCTGGAAGCATTCTGATCTGGGATTTATTTATCCGCCGCTCATTTTTGAACTTGCAGAGGAAGGCGGATTTCTGGAAACGTTGGAGAAATATGTCTTCAGACAGGTAAAGGCAGATATGGAACATACCGGAAACCTGCAGATCAGTGTCAACATTACGGCATTAACCGTAAAGGAAAGTTCATTTACGGATTTTCTGATTGATGAATTCGGGGCACTTCTGAAAAGCGGAAGAAAAGTCTACATTGAAATTACGGAGCAAAGTGAATTCAATGCGGATGAAACCATGCGGGATAATCTGGAGCGGCTTAAGAAAGCAGGATTTTGTCTGTCAATTGATGACTTTTCAATGGGACATACTTCGCTGCAATATCTGCAGAATGGAGACTTCGATCAGGTAAAACTGGATGGATGTCTTTCACGGCAGCTTCTGCATGATGTCAAAACCGAAAAAATTATTGATTCTATCGTTTATCTGTCAAAAACAGCAGGTTTTACAGTCCTTGCTGAATATGTGGAGACAGATGAACAGATGAATAAGCTTTCTGAGATCGGATGCAGGGAATATCAGGGCTATCTGTTCAGTCCTGCGATACCGCTTGGCGATCTGGAAACATTATTGAAAAATAACCAGAAATGATAACATTACCATATGCAAAGCGATGAAAATGACAGGCAGAAAGAGGCCTGTTATTGATTATCGCTTTTTGTGATGCTATATTGATTTACAAAATGGTAACGCAACCATTGCGCGGAAGCAGCAGGATATCAGGTACTCAGTATGAGGTGAAAAATGATAAAAGATGATGTTACAGATACTTCTGTTACATTAAAGGAAGTTGCCAGGCTGGCAGGTGTTGCACCGATTACAGTATCCAGGGTGATCAATCATCAGAACTGCGTAAAAGAAGAAACCAGAGAAAAAGTTAAAAAGGCAATGGCGGAACTGAAGTATATTCCAAATGTTGCAGCAAGGAATCTGATCACCAGAAAGAGCAGAATTATTGATATCTACATCCCTGAGAATATTGAACTGACAGATCCGTTTATGATGCAGTTTATTGCAGGCGCAAGTGAAGCGCTCAGCAGACATATGTATTCATTTCTGATTCTCAGAAGCCGGAAAACAGAGCATATCTGTGACGGTTATATCGTGACCGGAATTCTGCGGAATGAAATCTTTGAATTCTACGAGTATGCAAAAGAGCGCAAGAGGAGTATTGCGTTGTTCGGGCATACCGGTATTGAAGATGTGGACTGTATTGATGTGGATAATGTAAGCGGGGCCAGGGATGGCGTCCGGTATCTGATCCGGAACGGACACAGAAACATTGCAATGATTAACAGTGCAGAAGACAAGGATTATGCCAGGGACAGACAGGAAGGCTACCGGCAGGCAATGGAAGAGGGCGGCTGCGGATATGATCCCTCAGATGTCTTTTTCTGTGCCAATCAGGTGCAGGACGGCTATGAAACGGCCGGGAGAATACTGAAAAAGGGCAGATATAGTGCATTTTTCTGCGCAACAGATACGATCGCAGTCGGCGTGGAGAATGCAATTGCAGAGTGCGGACTGAGAGTGCCGGAGGATATTTCTGTAATGGGATATGATGGACTGGGGCATCATCTGCTGGGAACGCCGCGTCTTACAACCGTAAAACAGCCGGTTTATGAGATCGGAGGCATGCTGGCAGAAACGCTGATCAGCCGGCTGGAAAAACCGGCAGAGAGAACCTGCAGATTGCTTCGGGCAGAACTTCTGATGGGAAAATCGGTAAAAAAAGCAGAATAGGCAGCTTCAGGCTATAGGTCAGAGGAGAAATATGAGAGAAGAGTTAAGCAGAACCCGTGTGGATGGATTTCTGGATGTCAGGGGCAAGGATATTGTGAACGGAAAAGGGCAGAAAATTCTGCTTTCAGGCTGGGGACTGGGTAACTGGCTGCTGTGTGAGGGATATATGTGGCAGTCGCATGATATGAAGGAATTCGATCGCCCGTGGAAAATTGAAAAGATCATCCGGGAACTTACCGGGGATGCATATGCAGCAGATTTCTGGAAAAAGTACAGAGATACCTATGTAACAGAGGTGGATCTGCAATATATGGCAGAACTGGGCTATAATTCGGTGCGGATTCCGGTTTCATGGAAGGTGCTGATGGAGGAAGGCACGGATGAGCTGTGCTTTAAAGAAGAGGGATTTCAGCTGCTTGATCGGGTAATTGACTGGTGCGAGAAGTATAAGCTGTATGCGATACTGGACCTTCATGCAGCACCTGGCGGGCAGACCGGCGCAAATATTGATGACAGCAGGGATGACATTCCGGAGCTGTTTACAGAGCAGCGTTTTTTTGATATGGGCATTGCCCTGTGGAAGAAAATTGCGAAAAGATATAAGGACAGATGGATTGTCGGCGGGTATGATCTTTTAAATGAGCCGATCCGCCCGCAGAGGAATGCGAATGATTCCAATGTGGACTATCTCGTACCAAAGCTTCAGAAGTTCTATGAGTGTGCGATTGCGGCAATCCGCAGTGTTGACCGTAAACATCTGGTGACACTGGAAGGACAACATTGGGCCGCAGAAACTGATATTTTTGATCAGCGCTATGATGACCGGATGGTAATTGATTTTCACAGATATGGCTGTTTTCCACAAAAGGAATCGTTTGCAAAATATATCACGGCAGCGCAGCGCCTGGACTGTCCGCTCTGGATGGGAGAAACGGGCGAAGGATCGCTGGAATGGTATACAGCGATGTATACGCTGTCGGCACGGCTCGGCATCGGGTATAATCTCTGGACATGGAAAAAGATGGACGGTTTCAATTCACCCTGCAGTATCAGAGTGCCCGAGAACTGGCAACTGATTCTGAATTATGCAAAGGGCGGGAAAAAACCGGACAGACAGAAGGCACAGCAGATCCTGGATCAGTTTCTTGAAAATATCAGGATCCAGAACTGTGACCTTCATGAAGAAGTTACACATGCGGTATTTCGCCAGGCGGGATGCAGCATCAGAGGAATGGATTATGACTGGTGTGCGCAGGACAACAAACCCGAACCGTGTTGCTATTATCCGGACCGGAAGCAGGGCTACGGCTTTGACAGCGGCTGGGAAAAAATGGCACTCAGACTGTTCAAAGGCAGCATCGTGGAATATGAGGTAAATCGTATCTTCCAGGGAGACAGCATGAGTCTTAAGATTACGGCAGAAGAGGATACAGAACTTGAGATTCTGCAGGATGGAAGAAAAATCGGCTTCTGCAGTCTGCATGCCTTTGCCCGGGAAGATGAAGGCGCAATGGGATCATGGGAATTTCATGAGAGTAAAACTTCGCTGATCTGGATCAGAGTCCTTTCCGGACAGGCGGTGCTGGACAGCGTGGAGACGTTCTGCGGGTGAGAGGACGACTATATGTTTCCGAAAAAAGTCAGTTCAGTTTTTCAAGTTCTTCTGAAAGTTTTGAGTTTTCACTATAATCAACGGGAACATCAATAATGACAGGCATTTTTTCCCGGAAACTTTTTTCCAGTATGACAGGCAGATCTTCAGCTTTCGAGACGCGGTATCCTTTGCAGTGCATGCTTTCAGCCATCATGACAAAATCCGGGTTTCCAAAGTCAGTATACATATCTTCCTGATACTGATCATGCTCTTTCCATTTAATGAGACCGTAGGCGGAATCATTAATGATCAGTACGACAATATTGATGCCAAGACGGACTGCGGTTTCCATTTCCTGACAGTTCATCATGAAACCGCCATCTCCGCAGATGGTTATTACCTGACGGTCCGGGTATACCAGTTTGGCTGCAATCGCACCGGGAACACCGATTCCCATACTGGCAAAACCGTTGGAAATAATGCAGGTACCGGGTTTATAGCATTCATAAAGTCTTCCGATCCACATTTTATGAGCACCAACATCAGAGATCAGAATATCATCTTTTCCCATCACACTTCGGACATCATGGATGATTCGCTGTGGCTTTAAAGGAAAGGAATTGTCATTCTCTGCAGAAATTACAGACTTCTGAAATGCTTTTCTGATTGACAGTGCCCAGGAAGAGTCAAAGGGATGCTGAACGTATCTGAGAATTCTGAACAAGGCCGAGTCAATACTGCCAACGACCTGAACATCACACTGGTAGAATTTATTGATATCAGCAGGACGATTGGAAATATGGATAATGTGGCATTTCCGGTTACGATTCCATTTTCTGGGCATCAGCTCTTTCAGATCGTAACCGATCGCCAGAACAAGATCTGCCTGATCGAATAATGTGTTTACGTAATCATACTGCGGAATGCCGATTGTCATCATGCACCAGGGATTATCACAGGGAATAATACCCTTGGCCATCATGGTATTTACGACAGGAATGTGTGTGTGTTCTGCAAATGCGGTGATTGCTTCGGAAGAAGCATAATGCACAGCGTGATTTCCGGCCAGAATGAGTGGATAAGCAGCTTTTGAAATCAGTCTGGCGGCAGTAACAATATTCATTTCATCAGGCTCTTCAAGTGGAAGAGTCTCTTTTTTTAAGGGCTGTTCCACATCATCTACATACATTTTGGCTACGTTGACCGGAAGGTCAATATGTGTTGCGCCCATACGTCCGCCTTCCGCATATTTAAATGCCAGACGTGTAATTTCGTTAATGGTATCGGGCAGCATGACAAGTTTGGTGCGTTTGGTAACCGGCTCAAAAATTTTGCTCAGATTCAGATACTGGTGGGAGGTCAGGTGCATAACATCAGTACTGACCTGACCGGTAATCGCGACCAGAGGAGCGCCATCGCTGTCAGCGTCTGCAACTCCGGTAATCAGATTGGTAGCACCGGGACCAAGCGTTGCAAGACATACACCGGCTTTCCCGGTCAGTCGTCCATATACATCAGCCATAAATGCAGCACCTTGCTCGTGACGGACGACGATGAATCTGATCTTACCGGAATGATAAAGTGAATGAATCAGTTCCAGGTTTTCTTCTCCCGGAATACCGAATACATATTCAACACCTTCCTGCTCCAGACATTCTGTCAGGAGCTGCGCAGCAGTTCTTTTTTCTGATTTTTGAGCAGAGATCATCTCTTTTACTTCTTTCATGCCTTTTTTATGTTATTAATCCCTTCATATATTTTTGCAATGACACATACGCAATTGTTAATATCCAGTAGTCTTCGATTCAGTACGAGATCTTTTTCTGAATCCTGCGTCCATTTTCCTTTTGTATAGTAATCATAATAGGAGTTTCTTACCGCATCCATTTCACGGACCAGCCGGGCTGCTTTGTCATGAGACAGATTCCTCTTATCTGCAATAATTTTTACGCGTTGTTCAAATGGGGCACTGATCAGTACTTTGATACAATGCGGCACATTCCTGAGAATATAATCAGAAAGCCTTCCGACAATGATACAGGATTCGCTTTCTGCCACCTGACGGATCAGATCTGATTCTGTATGAAAAAGTTTTTCTCCTGGAATCTCATCAGACATCAGAAGATACGGGCTGAAGCAGCTTTTCTGAACTCTTTCATCCTTGCCGGCAATGCGATCAACGGAGACGCCAAGCTGTTGTGCTGACATTGCCAGAATGTCCTTATCATAAAGCGGAATGTTCAGCTGCATGGAGAGCTGCTTTCCGATTTCATGCCCTTCTGCGCCGAATTCTCTGCAGATGGTAATTACATAGTGATCTTTCATGAAACGTCGCCTTTCATATTGTCTGAATCAGATTATTTTCATCTGTGCAGGCCTCAACAAATTTCTGGAAAATTCTGTTCTGATCGGTATCTTTCTGATAGATGAATTCCGGATGCCATTGAATTCCCCATATAAAACGATGATCCGGGACATATATGCCTTCAATCAGGCCATCATCTGCATTTGCCATTATTTCCAGATCATTGCCCAGCGTCCGGATTCCCTGATGATGATAACTGTTTACCTGTTTGGTGCGTTTATGCCATAACTGTTCCAATGGGCTTGCATGAACAATATGAATTCCGTGGACGGTTCTGTCATATGGTGCCTGCATATGGTGCTCAAGATGAATCTCTGAGGCAAATTCATCCGGAATATCCTGATATAGAGTTCCGCCCATCAGAACATTGATCAGCTGTATTCCACGGCAGATTCCCAGAACGGGGCGGTCGTCTGCAAAAGCATATTTATATACCAGAGATTCCAGACGATCCCGCGCATCACAGCAGTCGCCACAGAAATCTGTTCTGGAAGCGTTATATAGTGCAGGATTGATGTCATGACCTCCGGTCAGCAGATATCCATTAAAAGAATCTTTGATCTGGCAGTAATCTTCTTCCTGAATATGCAAAGGCAGAATAATCGGAATAGCACCTGCGGCGGTAAGACCATCCAGATATCCGGGAAGCATCCACAGGCTGTCTTTAGCACTATCGTATAATGGAACAACCGCAATTAATGGCTTCCTTTTCATGCTCATTCTGTTATCTCCTTAAAGAATTTTATTGAGGAAATCTCTGGTTCTTTTCATCTGCGGATGTTCAAATATATTTTCCGGAGTGCCTTCTTCCACAATCTGCCCGTCATCCATAAAGATCACCCGGTCAGATACTTCTCTTGCAAATCCCATTTCGTGAGTAACAACGACCATGGTCATTCCGTTTGCAGCCAGTTCTTTCATGACATTTAGGACTTCACCGACCATTTCGGGATCAAGCGCACTGGTAGGCTCATCGAACAGCATGATATCCGGATTCATTGCAAGTGATCTTGCAATTGCACAGCGCTGCTTCTGACCACCGGATAACTGGGTGGGGTAACTGTCAGCTTTATCTGCAAGACCGACGGTTGTCAGCAGTTCAATGGCCTTCTGTTCTGCTGCAGTTTTGTTCATTTTTCTGAGCATGACAGGTGCCAGGGTGATATTGTCTGTAATGTTCAGGTTTTCAAACAGGTTGAAATGCTGAAATACCATACCGATATTCTGACGGAGCTGGTTGATATCTGTTTTTTTGTCATAAAGATTCTTCTGATTGATCAGAATATCTCCACTGGTGCGTTCTTCAAGACGGTTAAGGCAGCGCAGAAATGTACTTTTTCCGGAACCTGACGGACCGATCAGGCAGACAACTTCCCCTTCTTTCACTGTGATATTCATTCCTTTCAGTACTTCAATATCTCCATAACATTTGTGAAGATTTTTAACTTCGATTTTATTTTCTGCTGCCATATGCAATCTTCCTTTCCACAATCTTGGCGAATCTTGCCAGAAGTGTACATATGATGAAATAGAACAGTGCAACCACCAGCCAGATCAGCATGACACGCGAAATGGAGTTTGCGGCCAGAATTTTGCCATTCTGTGTCAGTTCTCTGATGCCGATGATTGAGATCAGGGAGGTATCCTTGATGGAAATAATAAACTGGTTGATCAGAGAAGGCAGCATGGTTTTGAATGCCTGAGGCAGTATGATTTTGCGCATGGTCTGCCAGGAGGAAAGACCGAGACTTCTGGCCGCTTCTACCTGACCGGAATCTACGGCAGTAATGCCTCCGCGTACAATTTCGGCCATATATGCCCCGGCGTTGATGCTGAGGGTTACGACGCCGGCAGTAAACGGGCCGCCCAGCTTCGCCCATTGGAAACCATATGGGCGAAGCACCTGCGCCAGACCATAGTAGATAATGAAAGTCTGTACCAGAAGCGGGGTTCCGCGGATCAGATCAATATATATACCGGAAATGACCTGCAGCGTTTTATGGACTGATACAGTGAAGATTCCGGTTATGGTACCGATAATGGTCGCAATAATCAGTGCACAGACCGCAAGCTGTAATGTCAGAACAAGTGCTGCCAGAAAGGATGGCATATTATTTATCAGTACTTCAATAAAACTCATACAGGTCAGCTCCTTTTTTATTTACTGATATATTTATTTATGATTTTGTCGTAGGTTCCGTTGGCTTTCATATCAGCAAGTCCCTTGTCAAACATTTCAACCAGTTCAGGATTGGCACCCTTGAGCGTTGCAAAGCCGTAAGAGGAACCCTGTTCCATGGAGAGCGGCATTTTGAAACCGATACCCTTGCTGATCTGGTATCCAAGAACCGGGTAATCATCAAATACGGCAGCAGAGGTTCCGGCCAGAACATCCTGGTACATTGTGGCAGAATCTTCAAATTCCTTGATTTCGAAACCATATTTATCTTTAATGGAGTTTGCAAAGGTTTCACTCTCTGTACCCATTTTGACAGCTACGGTCTTTCCTTTCAGAGCATCATAAGAGTTGATATCGGAATCTGACAGGACAGCCATTGCAACGCCGGAGTCAAAATAAGGATCTGAAAAGTCATATTTCTGTTTTCTTTCATCAGTAATGGACATTCCGGCGATGACTCCGTCAATTTCACCGGCTTCCAGAGCAGTTACCGCAGCAGAAAATCCGACGTATTCTAGCTCATATTTGAAGCCCTGGTCTTTGGCAATGGCATCCAGAAGTTCAAGATCAATGCCAACCATATTGCCGTTATCATCTTCAAATTCAAATGGTGCAAAGGTGGTGTCGGTTGCAATGGTATAGACTTTGTCAGAAGCACCTGCGGCTGCGGTTTCAGAAGCAGAGGTTCCGGCGGATACTGATGCTGTATCAGAGGTACCTGCATCAGAGGATGCGGTGTTACCGGCTGCGGACTGGCTGCCGCATGCGGTTATTGATACTGTGATTGCTGTTGTTAACAGAGCTGCGATTATTCTTTTCATAAATTACTCCCCTTTCTGTACTTCATGGTTAACGGATGGTTTCATTAATGACAAAAAGGCAGGTGCATTTCAGTGTTTTGAAATGCCCTACCTCTTTGTACGTTGCAAGCATCATATCATTGTGTGCCTGCCCGATGTCAATCGTCTTTTTTCATTTTTTATACAGAAAACATGGACTATACTCCACGTTTAGCTTCATAGTACATGATTTCCAGAAAATCCCCATCCAGATGGCAGGAGAAGGAATACTGGTCGTAGGTGTGAGTGATTCGTGCCACAGGTGAGTGTGCGATGGTGAAACCTTCTGCTTTATATGCTTCAAGCAGAAGGTCCAGATTCATGGCAAGATCAGAGCATTCGGGATATTTCAGAGGAACTTTTTTCAGCGAGGCTGCGCCATTATGGAAACCCATCATGACACCGATAACGGTACCTTCCGGTTGAAGATATTTTTTATACATATTCAGAAAATTGTGTTTGTGGTACAGGAAATGTTCATTGGAACCATAGAAGTCCAGCAGTACATGAACGATTCCCTTCTGAATGGGATAATTCACGCCTGCGTCGGCGATATAGAGGATATGGGCATCTACATGCATAAGTTCAATCAGATGTTTATACATGAGCAGCATCTGCGGATATTTATCTGTGATGATGTACAGGCAGTCATTTCTGAACCGGGAACAGTTGTTATAAAGGAAAAAATATCCATTAATATTTGTTTCCATGATTATTTTGTCATGGAGATTCATTTCCTCCAGGCTTCGTGATACCATATCACTGCTTTTCTGAAAGCCGACAATAAATTCATCCCCGACGTTGCGGTACAGGCCCCGCTTTTCATCCGGATGATCGTAGCTGCCAGGATAACGGTTTCCGGTATCAACAATTCCGTTTATAATATCGGCATGATAACCACAGCTGCAGTCGAGCTTTCCGGAATCCAGATATTCATCAGTCATACTGGCCTGACTGATTTTCAGTTTTTTACCGCATAAAGGACATACAAGGTATTGAAGTGCAACCAGTGGAACGCCGGTGGAAATGGAAATTTCCTTTTCTCTGGAGGCACAGATACGGATTTCTTCCTCGATGGCTTGGGAGGCTTTTTCAAGCAGCATTTGTTTCTGATGAATATTTTCCATCTTGTCCTGCAGTATTTTCAGATATGCCTGAATGGTATCCGGTTCAATCAGGTTGGACATGCGTCTGAGATTCAGAACAGCCTGTATTTCATGAATAGTAAAACTGAGATTTTTCAAACGGATAATTTCTTCCAGATCGTCAGCTTCACGTTCTGAGAATTTCATCTGTGCACTATGTGTGTCAGGCAGCAGAAGGCCTTTTTCCACATAATACCGGATGGTATCTTTTGAGATATGATATTTGAGTGACAGTTCTCCGATTTTCATATTTCTTCCTTTCACAAAAAATAAAGCGCAGGTGTAAATCAGCACCTGCGCTTTTGAAATAAACTGCCATTGCAGCTCATTTCAATTATTATAGAAAAGAAACATGATTTATGCAAACGGCCGGAAGGTTATAGAAGTGTCAGAACATGATATTTTGTCAAAATCCGGAAAAAATGTGTAATGATATCCGTTCACTATGTTAAACTAAAGAATGTAATATAGAAAATGAGATGCTGAGAAGGATCTGCCATGCTTGAGATGATGAAGAAGTATCATAATCTTCTGAAACAGGATATCTACAGGGGAAAACTGAAGGAAGACAATATGCGGACAGTAGGTATTGTGGGCCTTCTGATTACATTTGTTGCGTCCATTACGACAGCAATGAATTTTTATCAGCATAAAATGATGATGGGGCTGACGACGGTGATTCTTGCCCTGGCAGGATTATTTATCTATTTTGTGACATCCAGACTGAAAAATCGCAGAATTGCAGCAGTCACGTTCTCCGCGCTTGCCATCGTTATTTTTTCTTATTATATGATCTGCGGTACCAATGATGGGTTTGCAACACTCTGGACGATTCTGGTGCCGATGGCAATGATGTATTTTATCGGTGTCCGGTCCGGAATTGCGATCGGTATATATTACCTGTTTCTGTATTTTATTCTGTTTTATTCGCCGCTGCGGCAGCATATGGAAGCCTTTTACACACAGACGTTCATGCAGCGTTTCCCGATTCTGTACATGTTTGCACTTATGCTGGAGTCTGTGTCGATGATTCAGTATCATGCGATGACACTGGAGCAGTATGATTACGATGAGCGTCTTCATAATGAAGTTGCAAGGCTGACTCTGGCAGAGAAGGACAAGTGCATCGAACTGGAAAAAATGTATGAACAGATGGTGCTGACGCTGGTCAGTGCGATTGATGCCAAGGATAAATATACAAACGGGCATTCGGCAAGAGTGTCAGCATATTCTGTGGCACTTGCGAGGAAACTCGGCTGGCCGGAAGAAGAGGTCGGCATACTGCGCTATGAGGCACTGCTGCATGATGTCGGTAAGATCGGAATTCCGGATACGATTCTGAACAAACAGGGCAGACTGAATGACATGGAATACCGGGTGATTCAGTCACATACGGTATCCGGTGCGAATATTCTGGAAAATGCCACAACACTTCCGGGTGCGAAGGATGTTGCATTGCATCATCATGAGCGCTATGACGGTAAGGGATACCCGGAGCATCTGGCAGGAGAAAACATTTCCGCACATGCAAGAGTTGTTTCTGTAATGGATGCCTATGATGCCATGAATTCGGATCGAATCTATCGAAACGCGCTTCCGAGGGAAAAAATCATACAGGAAATGCAGCAGGGAAGAGGATTGCAGTTCGATCCTGTTTATCTGGATGTTTTTATGGAGCTGCTTGAAGACGGAAGCCTGGAGAAAATTGCAGAGAAGCAGAATATGGCGGTAGAAACACCGGAGGATAAGCTTCCGGAAAATGAGATTCAGAACCTGCAGGAACTGATCAGCAGACTGGTACTTACCGGAAAATATGAAGGCGCTGTCGGACTGGAAGAAACGGAAACGCCAAAGTTCTATGAATATATCAGAAATTTCTGCAGCCGTTATGGGCATTCTTTTGAACTGGTCATGATCACATTACGGCCGATACCGGGGGTCATTCCGGATCCGGAAAGGCAGAAAAAGGCGATTCAGACCATGGAGCTGGCAGTGAAGAAAACCGTCCGTCAGGCCGACGTAATTTCAGAGGTTTCGGATACGCAGCTGCTGGCAATTCTGGTTGAAGCGGGCGAAGAAAATGTGGACTCTATCATGTGTCGCATTTTTGCAAATTTTTACAAAGTGTTTGGCAGTTCAGAGTTTGAGCCGACATACGAAATGCAATCATTTTAGAGCGGGTAAGGCTGCTACAGGCAGGTTTTACCTGCTTTTTTCATGAAAATTTCCTTTCTGTGATAGCCGGAATACTGTGATCCTTTTATATTGGAGATATCCGATCGGAACAGTTTTCCGGCAGAGGGGAAGGAAAAAATGGTTATTCTTCACATGACAGATCTGCATATCAGTGCAGATGGGGAAAAAGAATTTCTGAAGAGATGGAATGTACTTTGCAGCAGAATATATAATCTTCCGGCGGAATGGGAACCGGATGTGCTTGCTTTTACGGGAGATTTTTATCGTTATCCGGCGGCATCCGCCTATCTGACAGCAAGAAAATGCATCAGAGATTTCGTTACGGAACTGAATATCGGAAGAGAAAATATCATCAGCTGTCCCGGGAACCATGACCTGCAGAGAAAAGCAGATGCAAATATTTTTACAGATTATGAAATGCTGCAACATAGCTGTTTTCAGGAAAATAACCAGATGGTAAAAGATGGAATACAGTTCCTGTCTGTTAACAGCTGCAGGAATATGAAAAACGGACAGTATGATAAAGTACAGGTGGAAGAACGGGAACTCGAAAAACTTCAGAAGGGCGCAGTGGTACTGATGCATCACCCGATTGAACTGCTGGATTCACAGGAGGCGCAGGGGAAAATTATCAGCAGAGCCAGGCTTATTCTGACAGGACATATGCATGTATCTGAGCCGGTGGTTACCAGGATCGGAGAAATGTGGTCCGTAAACGGATGCGCTGTATCCCCGGCAGATTCGTCTTCACCATGCGGATGTCAGCTGATCCGGCTGGAAGATGACGGAACCATCCAGCTGGCAGCACTGATTTCACAGTCGCAGGAATATCCGTGGTATGAGTTTAAAAGGTTTGACTGGGGCAAACGAGAACACTGGAAGAATGCAGACTACAACAGGAAGGCAGAGATATTGCCTTTTTACAGATATTGCTATCTTTAAGAAAATGCTCATTTACCGGAAGACATGACGATAATCCGTGCTATACTGGGTAAAAACATGTCAATGGGGGAAATACAGAATGGGAATTTTCAGAAACAGCGCAGTACATGTACCGGGCAGACCGTTTACGTGTGTGAGGGACGGGCTGACGATCGTTGGAACTGCATTTTTACCGGAAAAAGAAGAAAAGACGCCGGCAGTAATCATATCACATGGTTTTATGGCAACACAGACGACGGTGAAGATGTACGCAGAGAAAATGGCTGCGGCAGGGATTGCAGCATTTATATTCGATTATAACGGCGGCGGCGTCGGAAGCAAAAGCAGCGGAAAATCGACAGAGATGTCAGTCCTTACGGAAATAAAGGATCTGAAAGCTGTGATCGAATATGCAAGCGGTCTTGGGACAGTAGATGTTTCAAGGCTGTTCCTTATGGGATGCAGTCAGGGCGGATTTGTCAGCGGAATGACGGCAGCGCAGCTGAAGGAGCAGATCAGGGGACTGATCATGTTCTATCCGGCACTCTGTATTCCGGACGATGCCAGAAAAGGTCATATGATGTTCTCAGAGTTCGATCCGCAGAATATTCCGGACACGTTCAGATGCGGGCCGATGAAGCTGGGAAAGTGTTATGCGGAAGCTGCACAGCAGCTGGATTTTGCAGAAGAACTTAAGGGGTATGGAGGTCCGGTTCTGATCATTCATGGTGATGCAGATCCGATTGTAAATGTCAGCTATTCCGAAAGGGCAAGAGATGCCTATTCTGAAGGACAGTGCAGACTTACCGTTCTGCCGGGTGCAGGTCATGGTTTCAAGGGAACTGATGACAGAATCGCCATTCAGGAGGCCGTGGAGTTTCTGCAGGAGAAGAGCGGGACGTCGTCGATGTAAAGGCAGGTATAAAAATATATGTGATATGTGCTGCAGCACATATTACATTGTGCAAAGGCCTGTTGCTTTTGATTTTTTTGTGCTTTAATATACATATAAATTAAACAGAACCACCTTAAGAGATGAAGAAGTCGCGATGATTTCTTCATCTCTTTTTTTACAGGAAATTCTGTAAACCAGAATAACTCTGGAAAGATCGGATACCGGAAGGAGCTGAGATTATGAAAATGATACGTGCAATTATCAGACCGGAAAAAGCAGATAAGGTTGTAGAGGCATTGGCGAAAGAGGGATTTCCGGCAGTGACAAGGATGGATGTATATGGAAGAGGAAAACAGATGGGAATGCAGATTGGCAGCACATTTTATGATGAACTTCCCAAGCATCTCATTATGATGGTCGTTCAGGATGAGGATGAAGAAAAGGCATCTGGCCTGATTATGCAGAATGCTTTTACCGGAGATGACGGGAATTATGGTGATGGAAGAATATTTGTTACAG
>CAYMBY010000085.1:0-8735 GCA_964388815.1 uncultured Butyrivibrio sp.
TATACCTCACCGCATCCGTACATTTTCCGTGCTTTCTCCGGAACTGTAATCGATCTGGTCTCCGGAAAATACATAAACGTACATATACCGGTATTATCGAGTGCCTCACTTAATCCGGTCAGTTCATTCTTTTCAGTTACCGCTTTTCCATCTTCCATAACAGATCACCGGTTCCTTTGCAATCACGTCCGTCTCACAAAGTTCACTTAAATTATATCAACCTTCAAACGTTTTTGCATCATAAATAATCTGTATTCCGAATATTTTTCATTCTTCCTTTTTTCTGCAGGAACCGTTCTCCGAAATATCCCTTGCCACCTCATAGACATATTCTGCCAGTTCCATCATCTGCTTCCACTGCGATTCATCTGCATCCACGTAGTAATAATTCATGGTGCCTTCACGCCGCATGTTGACTATTCCGGCGTCCCTGAGCGTTTTCAGATGATGCGATACCGCAGGCCTCGACAGATGCGTTTTTGACGTGATTTCGCCAACCCGGATACCGTTATGATCACTTGTCAGAAGTGTCATGATAATCTGCTGCCTCGTTTCATCTCCAAGTGCCATAAAAGCCGGCTGAAGCTGTTTAAAGCTCTCTGCGATATGCTGCGTTCTGACTTTGCAGAGTTCTTCTCTCGTCATTTTTCTCCCCTCCTTACAGATCTGCTGCAATATTGTAATTTCTGCTCTTTCGCGCCGTTGCCTTTTTGTACTCAATCGCCTGCGCAGGACAGCCATCAATGCATGCCATGCAATGTGTACAGGAATTCCCCCACTGCGGTACTTTGTCCTGCAGCCTGATATTGTTCAATGGGCAGCGCTCTGCGCACAGGCCGCACCCGGTACACCTGTCCGTCGTATGAAATCCCTTCGCCGATACCGCCATCTGATAAAAAACAGGATTAATGACATCCGACATCATCCCGCCGCCGTTTACCTGATGATCAAATTTTTCCTGCCTGCGGATTTTCTCTGCCATCTCCGTGATCTTCGGAAGCGCTTTCCTGTAGATCTGCACCGCCTGATCATGATCCGGCACATCATACATTGCAATATAGCTCTGCGGCATGCAGACATAATCAAAGCCGGAAAGCTCCAGATGTTTCCGCCCGCAGAGCCTGCGGATATACTTCTCACTGGCATAAGGCGTTTCGAAGCAGGTCATGATGAAATAAACCGCGCTGTTGCCCTCCAGCTGCATCTTCTCTATACAGTGCTCCACAACGCGGGGCATCCTGCCCGCATAAACCGGAAGGACAAAGACATACGGCTTCTCCGATATGAAAGTTCCTGCCTTCCCTTCTTTTAATAATGCATTCATTGAAACAACTTCATCCTGAACTGTTTCTGCTGTTTTCTCTGCGACATATCTGCTGTTGCCCGTTCCGCTGAAATAAAAGATCATCTGTTTATCCTCCGATCATTTCTCTTAAAGTTCAATTGTCTGTTCGCTGATCTCCGGGTCATGGCTTGCCAGAATCAGACTTCCGCTCTGTTCCATTTTTTTTACCCAGCCAAGCGCTTTTCTCATCTGCGCCTTGTCATACACCGGTCCGGGAAGGCTGTTCTCCCGCCAGGATTTCTTCTCATAGCCGGTATCTCCGGCGATCAGAACACTCTTCCCGTTCCTGCTGACCAATGCGGTAAGTGACCCTGCCGTATGCCCCGGCGTCTCTATGATCTGCACCGTTCCGTCTCCGAACAGATCACAGGATCTGCCCGTAATTCCGTATCCCGTTTTCTGAAAAGAGATTTTTTCAATCTGCATTCCCTTCCACTGACGCTTCAGGTATCTGAGATCATGTCCGTCTGCTGCCGCAATCTCCCTGGCAGATGCCATGATATGCTGTGCGTTTCTGACGAGCATAAGCCCGTTTGCATGATCCACATCCAGATGTGTCAGGATCACATAGTGAAGATCTTCCGGTTTAAGCCCGCGCTTTGCCAGCTGCTCATCCACGGCACTGTTCTCCGGCAGCCCCGGCTTACTGGTCAGCCACAGCCGCAGACTCTCCGCGTGAACCGGATGCTCTCTGACTTCACTGCTCCAGCCGGTATCGATCAGCACATTTCCCATCGGATGCTCAATCAGATACGTGAAGACCGGTATCCAGATACGTCTTTTGCTGCTGCGGAAAAGACCTGTATAGGCGACCGGATTTCCCGATACGCTGCGCCTCGGAACTGCCGGATCTACGCCGACTTCACCGCATTTCATCACATGTATTCGGATCGTATCCTGTGTCATAATCCATCACCTTCTTTATTCGTATCATTGGTTCGAACCTACGAACCATTATAACAGAGCTTTACCATAATGGTTCATCGGGAAAGAAAATCGAGACGGATATCAGTGTTGTTCCGAGTGACCGGTCTTTCCGGACGTTGAGGCATTGATAATCTCTTCTGCAATTTCACTGATATTTTTTCCGTCAGTTTCTATTTTGATGCTGTTCAGCTTCTGGTATAAGGGAATTCGTGCAATGCTTTTTTCCAGCACATCTTCTGTACGTCTTCCCTTCTCCACATCACTCATGATGCGTGCTCTGAGTGTCTCCTCTGTTGCCGTCAGCGAGATCACCTTCACCATGCACTGCGTCGTATCGAGTTTCTGCAGAATCTCATCTATAATACTCTGTTCATGCATTACCCAGCAGAAAATCACATTTTCATAAGCACTGCATCTGATAAAACGGTTAAGCAGGTCACAGATATTATCAATCGCCATCACCTTTGTTTCTTCCGTAACCTGGAACGGGCTTGCGTCCCAGCACCAGTCTCCGTCCAGGAACACTGCCGCCGGAAGTTTATGTTTGAGATACTGTGATACCGCAGTTTTCCCGACGCCCATGGTGCCTCCGATGATAAAAAGATTTTTCACTTGCTGCCCTCCCTGCAAAAGCCTTCAGAATCAGTAATCACATCTGCTTCATTATAGCTTAAACGGTTCACAGATGATATATTCACCATGAACCTTGCAAAAATGACAGATACTACAATACCGGCCATGATCTTCATTCCCCATACCATCGTCTGCAGCAGCAGATATACCGGTTTCCATGTCAGGAAAGCAATGTTCTGAAGTTCCAGATATGACACAGCCTGCCGGGCCGCAGATGCGGAAATAACGAGAGGGAAGGTAAAGGTCGCCATCGCCGGCACAAAAGGCCGCGTGATCATGGACATCATCAGAATCAGTACATAGATATAAATCACGATTGCAGGGATCATCAGAATCAGCAGCACGCGAAGATCCGCTTTTTCTGCCGTCTGCAGATATCCTGATGTACAAAGGCTGGCCGGAGCCGCAGATATGCATATCAGCGGCTTCATTTTCTCCCCCGCGGGTATCTGATGATACCTGATCATCATGACCGCCGCCGTAACCGGAAATGCGGCAACAGCAAATCTCCAGATATATGCACCCGCTGCCTGCTGCTGAAATACCGGCGATGTCACTGCAAAGACCGCAATACCGACGTAGACAATAAACCAGCTTGGATATACCTGTGACAGGGAAAAACGGAATACATATTTGCCGGTAAACCAGATGATCAGCGCAATATGCAGGATCAGCGCTGTGATCCAGATTCCAAAGGCAAATTCCGGAAGGTACGGATGCAGATATGTACTGAGGATCATCCAGCCCATGGAAAACGTTCCGTTAATTCCTGCTGTCGCACCTTCTGCAAAATCTTTTTTCAATCCGTCACGGAGTACCGCCGCCCGCAGCAAAATGACTGCTGCGAGTATAAACGCCAGTATCCCGCATACGGTATGCAGGATTTTCAGCTCATTCTGCCATAAATTGCCAAGCGCTGCCATGCCGAGCATCACCGCAGACAGCTGCATCGGTATTTTCTTTATCCGGTTCATCATCAGCATTTCCATCCCAGATTTTTTCTTTTCTGCCGGATATCCTCTACCATCTTTTCTCCGAGCGCCTTCGGGTCCGCATCCACATACATCACGGAACCCAGCATGTCCCTGGTGGTATCCTTCAGAAATTCCATGACTGCCTGTGAGCCCTGTACCTGCGCCTCCACACAGTGATATGAATTAATCCCCATCAGCCGGAAGGCAAGTGCGGCATCAATGCCCTTTTCATTGGACCATTCCGGAGAAGTAAAACCATATGGCATCTGCGGAAGGCTCTTTCCGCACAGTCCTGCAATTCCTCCCATAATTCCGGTTGACCTTGTATTATCTATGCATTCGCCGACATGCCACACCGGCGGCATGTCCGGCTGCAGAAATTTCTTAAGCCTGTCTCCTGCATGTTCATATGCCAGGCTGCTCGTCTGACAATAGCCCATCTTCATCAGCGGAAAGGATGCACAGCCGTTTGTCAGAATCAGAATGTTATTTTTCAGCAGAACATCTGCCACATCCAGAATGGCTTTTTCATACATAACCTTTGGATTATTGCATCCCACCATGTTGACAATGCCGAATATATCTCCCTTTTCAATGGCTTTTGCGAGCGGCATCAGATTACCGCCATACTTTTTCGAAAGATATTCAACAGAAAAACCGACTTCCGCCTCCACTTCATAATGAGGAATATGTACCGGCACTTCTCTGCGCTGCTCAAAGCTTTCAATCGCCCGGTTTACTATTTTTTCTGCAATCTCATGTGTCTGCGCAATATTCGACTGATGATGATCATAACCGATGTGTTCCGCTCCCGGAAGCCGTCCTGAGTCATGTGTTGTTACCACCACAGTTTTGTAACAGCGTGCCACTTCCATAATAGACGGAAATACTTCCTGTACATCCGCCACCCACAGATCCAGTGCCCCCGTTCCCAGTACCATTTCGGCGCTGATGGCATTCGAAAGCGGAATGACGCCTTCATACCGGTACATCGCAGAGAGTCCCGAACAGCAGATCCCGTAAAACCGGATCCCCTTTGCCCCTTTTTCTCTGGCTTTCTGCTGGAATTCTTCGCTGAGTCCCACGGAAACAATCTCCCGCACAAGTACAGGCAGATGTCCATGTACCGCAATATTGACATAGCCTTTTTTCAAAGCACCGACATTTGTCTTCGCCGTGGCACGATCCCCTACGCCCAGCAGGGAATCTGTTGCAATGGATGTGGACACCACTCCGGAAAAGCAGAACGCAAGACCGCACCGCAGGAACTGGAGCATTACGCTTCTCCAGTCTCCGTCTGTGGCAACGCCTGTTTTATGATATGCTTCAAAGACTTCGTGATATGCACTGATCGGCAGAATATCAAGTTTTTTCCATACTTCCTGTCGTTCCTTTGGCGCACATGCCTCGAGCACCTTATACGTTTTCTCCGGATCCGTGTTGGACAGATCCTCCAACAGTGCATTTGCCAGATCAATCGTGATCGCCTTCATCTGTCTGTGCGCCGTTCTGATTCCCATTGCCTGTGCCATCGTACGTATTTTATATTCTCCGACAATCGGAACATCCAGTTTGCCTTCTGCGGCCCATCTGAGATTGAGAAGCACATCCCTCGCATGCATGCCATGCTGCGCAACACCTGCGGCTGCTCCCCTTAACAGATTTCTTGCAACTATCAGATCTGCATCTGCGCCGCAGACACCACGCGGACTTTTCTCCGTGATCCTGCAGGGGCCCATATTGCAGATTCTGCAGCAGACACCGGCAAGTCCAAAGCTGCACTGCGGCTTCTGTGCATCAAACCGGTCAAACACATTTTCCTGTCCGAGCTGTTCCATCCGGAGCATCATCTCCCTCACCGCAGGATCCGGTGTCTGTTCCAGAACATCCTGCTTTGACGGAAATGTTTTCCTGTAGGCATTGACTGCCTGCATATAATCATGGATCACATCATCCGGATGAGAATGTTCCGTAACATGTCCATTCTCATCTGTATGCGTATGTGTATCTGCCTTCACCAGAACCTTTGGAACGCCGTTTTTATCAAATCCGATAATGGCTCTGTGGTGATGCTCTCCGATATGAAAGGGATCATCTGATGCCTTGTTTCCCTGCTGCGTTTCTACTGCTCTCTCTTTCATCTGCTTATCCATCCTCCCGGAATTATAATACAATTCCCATCTATTTAGTATGATTTTATAAGCAGTATACTTTATCACGCTAATGCTGTCAATCGTCAAAATAAAATGGAGGTTGCTACAAAAAAAAAGCCCTTACCGGTTCAGATACCCCAGGAATTTCTGCATGGCCGCAGAAGTGCTCTTCTGCGACTTCATGACCAGGCCGATCTGCCGGAAGGCGGGGTGATCAAGCGGCTTTATCAGAATATGATAGGAGATCCGGTTCAGAATCAGAGACGGAAGGATCCCGATGCCAAGCCCCTGCTCGACCATGGACATGATGGCATAGTCATCCCATGTCGTAAACTTTACATGCGGATGCAGACCGTTTTTCTCAAACACTTCGGAGACCACGGATTTTCCGCCCTTTTCCAACAGCATGAACGGTTCATTTTCCAGTTCTCTGACCGGGAAAGTCCTGCGTTCTGCCATCGGATGATTCTCCGGGATCACTGCCATCAGTTCGTCTTCTTCAAACGGGATCACTTCAAATTCAGGTCTTGTCGGCAGGCTCAGGAATCCGCAGTCAACGCGGCCTTCTGCGATCCAGTCTTCGATTTCCGTATAGTCACCGAGCAGCATTTCGTAATCGATCCCAGGATAATCTTCCTGAAAGCGTTTGATGATCCGCGGAAGTCTGTGTGTTGCAACACTTGAGAAAGTACCGATCCGGATCAGTCCTTTCTGCACGCCGCTTATCTCATCCACCTGCTCCTGCATGCTGTAATATTCATCGCACAGTCTTTTCGCATAAGGCAGAAGACGCATGCCGTCCGAAGTAAGACGGATCCCCGTGCGGTCCCGCTCCAGCAGAATAATATTCCAGTCTTTTTCAAGATCTCCGATCATCCGGCTGATGCCGGACTGGGAATAATCCAGTGCCTGCGCTGCTCTGGAAAAGCTCCCGAGCTCTACTGCCTTTACAAAAGAAAGATACTTCTGAAGATTTGCATCAATCATATCTGTTTTCCTCATTTATAGCATGATAAATATTCGTTTTTCAAATACATGTGATAATGCTATCCTATCACATGGAAGTGAGGATAACAATGAATGCCATAAATAAACCAGTCGATATGCTCCATGGTTCTCTGCTCAGAAGTCTGACCGTATTTGCCATTCCGATTGCTCTCTGCAGTATGCTGCAGCAGCTGTTCAATTCTACGGATACCGCAGTCGTCGGACGCTTTGCAGATGCAAACGCGCTTGCCGCAGTCGGTGCTAACGGCGAACTGATCGCGCTTCTGATCAGTCTTTCAGCAGGTCTTTCCGTCGGAACCAATGTCCTGCTCGCCCATTTTATCGGCTGTCAGAAAAGCGATCCGCTTCCGGACATCATCCATACATCGCTCGCGCTTGCTCTCCTCATCGGCATTCCCTTTGCATGCATCGGACAGCTGATTGCAGTTCCTGTGCTGACGCTGATTCAGACACCGGCTTCCATCCTTTCGTTATCTGCTTTGTATCTTCGAATTTATTTTGCGGGCTACCCGTTTCTTCTTTTATATGATTTTGCTTCCGCCGTTCTGCGTGCCCGGGGCAACAGCAGAAGCCCGTTTCTGGCGCTTGTGCTGTCCGGAATGCTGAATCTGCTTCTGAACCTGTTCTTCGTCATCATCTGTCATCTTGGTGTGGCAGGCGTTGCCATTGCAACCGACATCGCAACCGCCTTTTCTGCCGGTATCGTTCTGTGGATTCTTCATACAGAAAAAAGCGCCTTTCATTTCAGTCCGGTGAAGCTCCGTCTTCATGGCAGATATGTCTGTCAGATTCTGAAGATCGGTATCCCGGCTGCAATTCAGGGCGCTGTGTTCTGTTTTGCCAATATTTTCGTTCAGACTGCTGTCAACAGCTTTGGTACTGATGCCGTAGCCGGCAGCGCCATTGCCATGAACTTCGAATATTTCGGTTACTATATGATTACGGCGTACGGACAGGGCGCAACCACTTTTGTCAGTCAGAACTTCGCTGCAGGCAGTTTAAAGCGCTGCAGACAGATTCTTTTTACCTGCCTTGTCAGTTCGTTTCTTCTGTGCGGAGCCATCACCACGCCGCTTGTGATCTGGCGTTCCTTTGCCTCTGCCTTTTTCTCTGCAGATCCGCAGGTCATCCGCATGGCATGCATACGCATCATGTTCATTCTTGCATTTGAACCGTTCTGCTGTCTCTATGAAATACCTGCCGGCGTGCTGCGCGGTATGGGGCATTCCACGTTTCCGGCTGCCGTTACGATCGTCGGTACGTGCCTTTTGCGCATCCTCTGGATCATGACGGTATTTCCCCATTTCCATACCTTCCGGGCGCTGTTCATCATCTTCCCGGTTTCCTGGATCATTACGGCAGTGCCGATGTGGATCGGTTTGATTTCGATGCTGAAAAAATCCGGCGATATTGCATTATGGGAAACTGCACAGTCCAGTTAAAGCTGTACCCTGCGAAACCGCCTTTTCTTATTTCAGATTTGCCTTAAAAAATCCTTCGATCTTATCAAACGGAATAAATTCATACTTATCGTAGAGATCGGTATGATTCGCACCCGGGATGATCATGAGTTCCTTATTGGCAGCCCATTTTTCTCCCTCTCCTGTTGTCATATTCCGGTATGCATCTTCACTGAAATAGCGTGAATGTGCCTTTTCTCCATGGATCATCAGTACTGCGTTACGGATTTCTTTT
>CAYMBY010000086.1:0-23610 GCA_964388815.1 uncultured Butyrivibrio sp.
GTTAATTAATGCCATTCAATTTATAAAGACACGTTCAGATGATAAAAAGGTTCACAAAAAGATCACAAATATAAAAGTCAGACAATTTTGTTATTATTCAGATAACTGTTATGCTACTACTCTGATGAAAAATCTCCGCGAAAGGTCCAGTACGGTCAAAGATGCTGCAGAAAAAAGCAATACATTTTATAATATTTCAACACAACAATAATCATGCTATTATATATGCAACACATAATCAATAGTTTTTTATGATTTTTAAGCAATTAAGTAAATAAGGTGGTAAAAATATATGACTGAATTACACTTACATCTTGACGGATCATTGCGTCCTGAAACAGTATCTTCACTTGCTGTCAGCGAAAAGCTGATTACTGATGAGGAAAGCATACATATTTTAAGTCATCTTCAGGTCTCTGATCAGTGTACTTCTCTTTCTGATTATCTGAACTGTTTTGATCTTCCGATTCGTCTTCTGCAGACTCCGGACATTATCGAACGGGTCACCTTTGAACTTGCAGAAGATCTCGCACATGAAAATATCAATTACGCCGAACTGCGTTTTGCCCCTGCACCATTTATCCGCAAGGGCTTTTCACAGACAGAAATCACACAGGCCGCTGTCCGCGGCGCCAAAAAAGCCATGCAGCAATATCCGCAGATCCGTATCGGTCTGATTCTCTGCTGTATGAGAGGGCCTCATCTGGAAAAAGAAAATACGGAAACCATAAAGACTGCCGCCATACTGCTGGGAGACATTGTCTGCGGTGTTGATCTGGCCGGTGCAGAAGCGCTCTTTCCGACAGCAGACTATGCTGATCTTTTCCGGCTTGCCACAGCACTTGATGTTCCTTTTACCATTCATGCCGGCGAAGCTGCAGGTCCTGACAGTATTCGCGCTGCTCTTTCCTTTGGCGCCCGACGGATCGGACACGGAGTCCGTGCAATTGAAGATCCGTCTCTGGTAAAAGAACTCATTAAAAAAGGCACCACTCTTGAAGTGTGCCTGAAAAGCAATTTTGATACCCACTGTTTTGCTTCTGAAAAAGAACATCCCATCCGCAGACTCTTTGATGCCGGCGTGAAAGTAACTTTAAACTCCGACAACCGCACTGTCTCCGGCACCTGCCTTGCAAATGAAATTCATATTGCAAAAGAGATGTTCGGATTTACAGATGCAGAAATCCTGCAGATGCAGGAATATGCCGGAGAAGCCGCTTTTAATCCAGTAATCCGTCCATGACATGAATTGTCATTACCCCTGCATCCAGATCAATCTTGCGGATGCAGTCTTTAATTGCCGGAATCATTACAGATCCGCTGCCATCGGCAGGTGCCATCTCATAAACATCATTTGCACCCGTGTTCATGACATCCTTGAGTGTTCCAAGTTCTTTTCCGTCTTCGTCTGTGATCTTCAGTCCGATCAGATCTGCCGCAAAATATTCCCCGGGTGCCAGGCTGACCGCCTGATCCCTGGTAATCGTCAGTTCTTTTCCTCTGAATTTCTCTACATCGTTAATGGAATCCCATCCCTTGAATTTTACAATGACAAATTTCTTAAAGAACTTGACGTGTTCAATCTCAAGTTCTTTCGGGCCTTCCTTACCGGTATCCAGTGTTACCTTCTTCAGTTTTTTGAACCGCTGCGGATCATCTGTTGTCGGAAATACATTCACTTCACCTGCAATGCCATGTGTGGAAGCAATTACGCCTACCTGAAATACCTCTGTCATTCGCTCTCCTTCTTCCGGTGCCTTTTTCTTTTCTCCGGTTTTGGCGGGTGTGCAGCCAGCCACTTCTCATACAGATCCGGTCTGCGCTTTCTTGTCCGTTCCACAGACTGTTCGAGTCTCCATGCATCTACCTTTGCGTGATCGCCTGACAACAGAATGGCGGGTACTTTCCGGCCCATCCATTCTTCCGGTCTTGAATACTGCGGATATTCCAGCAGATCCTCATGAAAAGATTCTGTTTCCGCTGACTCATCATTATTCAGGACTCCCGGAACAAGTCTGGAAATGGCATCAATCATGACCATCGCAGGAAGCTCCCCTCCGGTCAGTACATAATCACCGATAGAAACGTAATCCGTAACAATTTCTTCCAGTACACGCTCATCTACGCCCTCGTAATGTCCGCACAGAAAGATCAGATCTTCCTCTTTTGAAAAATCCTCAGCCATATGCTGATTGAATACTGACCCCTGCGGCGTCACATAAATAACTCTCGTTTTTCCGGGAGATGACGTCTCACCCTGAATCCGTTCCTCCACTGCCTTCCAGCAGTCATAAACCGGCTGTGCCTGCATCAGCATGCCTGCACCGCCTCCATATGTATAATCATCCACCTTGCGGTGCTTTAAATCCGCTGTATAATCCCGGATATTCACTGCATCAACTGTGATCAGCTTTTTCTCAGTGGCACGCCCCAGAATGCTTGTTTCCAGCCCCTGCGTAACCATTTCGGGAAATAATGTCATGATATGAAAATTCATCCGTTACCTCTTTACAGGTTCCGTAAATAAAGCCGGATGTATTCCATCCGGCTTCATAAGTCAAAAAAATGTTCAGACGATCTCAACATCAACCTTGATATTATCTTTTGTTGATGCTGCTTTTACTACCGAACGGATTGCCTTTGCAATACGTCCCTGCTTTCCGATAACCTTGCCCATGTCTGAAGCTGCAACGTGAAGTTCAATTGTCACATTGCGGCCGTCTTCTCTCTCGGTTACCACAACTTCATCCGGATTATCGACAAGCGCTTTTGCAATTACTTCCACTAATTCTTTCATGTGTATGTGTCCACCTCCGGCAATCGGTTATACGTAAATACCTGGTCGCAGATTACTTTACGATACCAGCCTGCTTGAAGATCTTGCTGACTGTATCTGTCGGCTGAGCGCCGTTTGCAAGCCACTTCTTGGCAAGCTCTGCATCAACCTTGCATGTGCTCGGATCTGTATTCGGATCAAATGTTCCGATCTCTTCGATGAACTTTCCTGCTACAGGGAACTTGGAATCGGAAACAATGATTCTGTAAAAAGGAGCCTTCTTCTTACCAATTCTTCTTAATCTGATCTTTACTGCCATTTTAAATTTCCTCCATTGAAAAAAATAAATAATTGTTATCTATATGAATACAGCATTTATCCGCTGTGAACATATTTAAAAGAATTTACCGCCGCCAGGCCCCATCAGCCCGCCAAGCTTGCCAAAACCGCCATGCCCCTTCATCATTCCGGGCATCTGCTTCATCATCTTCTGTGCCTGTGTGAACTGCTTGATAAAGCGGTTTACAACTGCAATATCATTTCCTGATCCGTTCGCAATACGAAGCTTACGCTGCGGGGTAAGAAGCTTTGGATTCTTACGTTCTGCAGGTGTCATACTCAGGACGATGGCTTCCATATGCGCCAGTTCCTTTTCATCAGGCATCTGATCCGGACTGACCTTACCCATTCCGGGGAGCATGCCCATGATACTTGCAAGGCCGCCCATCTTACGCATCTGCTTCATGCTTTCCAGATACATTTCAAAGTCAAACTTCCCTTTTTTCATACGGGAAGTCATTTCTTTGTCTTTTTCTTCATCCCGTTCCTGATTGGCTTCCACAGCTTTATCAATCAGAGAAAGGACATCTCCCATGCCCAGGATTCTGCTGGCCATCCGATCCGGATAGAACTGTTCCAGATCTGTCAGCTTCTCACCCATACCCACATAGAGAATCGGCTTTCCGGTTACTGCTCTTGCGGAAAGTGCTGCACCGCCTCGTGTATCACCATCCATCTTGGAAAGGATGATTCCGTCAATGCCGACCTTTTCATTAAACTGCGAAGCAACATCCACCGCAGCCTGACCGGTCATGGCATCTACCACGAGAACCGTCTGATGAACGGTTACAGCAGCTTTGATATCTACCAGCTCCTGCATCATGGCTTCATCAATCTGCAGACGTCCTGCAGTATCCAGTATTACAACATTCTGATTATGTTTCTGTGCATAATCAATGGAAGCTTTCGCAATTTCAACAGGACTGACATCTGTTCCCATGGAAAAGCAGTCTACCAGAAGTTTTCTGGCATTTACCTGCAACTGATCGATTGCTGCCGGTCTGTAAACATCGCAGGCCACCAGAAGAGGAAATTTGCCTCTCGTTTTCAGTTTTCCGGCAATCTTTGCCGCTGCCGTCGTTTTACCGGCACCCTGAAGACCGCACATCATGATCACGGTAATTGCCTTACCGGGCTGGAACTGAAGTTCTGTTGTTTCTGATCCCATCAGGTTCACAAGTTCTTCATTAACGATCTTGATCACCATCTGACCGGGATTGAGTCCGTTCAGTACATCTGTGCCAACAGCACGCTCCTGTACAGAACCTATGAACTGTTTTACTACCTTGAAGTTAACGTCTGCCTCGAGCAATGCCATTTTAACTTCCTTCATGGCAGCCTTTACATCATCTTCAGACAGACGGCCTTTACCACGAAGGTTTTTAAATACATTCTGCAGCTTATCGGTGAGACTCTCAAATGCCATTAAGACAGTTCCTCCAAAATCATTTCTGAAAGCGCTTTGATTCTCCGGTTCAGATCTTCCCGGGCTGTCAGCTCATCTTCAGCCATCTGTTCCAGCTGTTCTGCCGCTCTCCGGATCCTGGTCGATTTTTCAACCATATGAAGTGTTTCCTCATAGGCTTCCAGTGTGTGTGTACACCTTTTGATCAGATCATGAACACCCTGTTTGCTGATGCCCTGTTCCTCGGCAATCTCGCTCAGTGACATGTCATTGTATACCGCATCTTCATATATTTTACGCTGATGATCTGTCAGAAGTTCTCCGTAGAAATCGTACAGAAGACCCTGTTCTACGATCTTTTCCAGTTTTTCCATATTTCCTGCTTTCAGAGTTTCACACGCACTCCAGTATATTACTATATGCTTTGAAGGGTGTCAAGTATTTTTTCTTTACCCCCTCATTCCAGATCATTTTTTAAATCTGAAGGCAGTACCCCAAGCTGTTTTCTGAATGCTCTGCAAAATGAAGAATAATCTCTGAAGCCGCTTTCCAGGCTCGCTGTAGTCGCCGGCATTCCGCCAAGGATCAGCATTCTGGCTTTCAGAATTCTTTTTTCCGTAATGTACTGATGAATGGAATAGCCCGTATCCGCCTTGAATATACGCATCATATGGTATTTGCTGATATAGAATCTGTCCGCAATTTCATCAATCGAAAGATCATCGCCAAGGTGCGCCATGATATATTCAATGATATCGATAATCTTGTGATTATATCTGGCTTCCGGGTGAAATGCGAACTTCTCCTGCTGGCACGCGGCATTAAGCCGGATCAGGAAACGGATGAGATCCGTTCTGGTCAGAAGACTGCCGGCATAATGATCCTCTTCATGTGCAATATCCTTTTCAATCGTCTGCAGGTCATCATACAGATCTGCGCTGACCGCAGCCGGGAATCTGACCACATAGGTCTTTCTGTTCCTGGCTTCTTCAAAACAGTCCGTAAGACAATACTGCTCTCCCTGATAATGTGTCAGGAAGTCATGATTGATATAAATTATGATCCGTTCATAATTCTCCGTAAAGTCAACAACGGCCTTATGAATATCATACCGGTTTACCAATATGAAGTCATAAGGCTTAAGCTCATATTCACGTCCTTCAATCATGTATCTTGCACTGCCGTGAAGGAACAGAATAATCTTGTCAAAATCATGATAGTGATATGAAAACTCGATTTTACGGCGATCATTGATATGGAAAAATCTGAAATCACGATTCAGATATCCCTGCTGCTGATAATCGCCGTCTCTCATTTCCGCTTCTGTCATTTTGAAGACCAGTCCTTTACTCCGATGTTCAGATCCACCTTACCGTCAATTCCGTCGATTTTGCCCTCAGAAGCATACTGCCAGACACTGAAACTGTAAGGATAATACTGCGGAACACTGTAGTAGGCAATCCAGGTGTCATAGTCCTTCAGCTTCGTAAGATCCAGCATCAGCGTAAACGTCTTGAGATTACCGTAGATCATAGGGGTATAACCTGCACCCTTTACCGTATCACAGAAGAGCTTTGCTGCTGATGTAAACTGATCCTGCGTTGTATCTGTGGTTCTTGCATTCTCATTGTCTGCCATTTCCATATCGATGACTACCGGACAGGAAATCTGATACGGCTCAATGGCGTCCAGAACAAATTTGGCTTCTTCAAGCGCCTCTTCATCAGAAACTGCCTGTGAATAAAAATAGACACCGACCTTGATCCCGTTCTGCGCCGCGCCTTCCACATTGGTGACAAAATGATCATCCAGAACAATCCTGCCCTCTGTTGTACCCCGTACACCAACTCTGATAAAAGCAAACTTTACGCCTGCAGCTGCCACCTTCTGCCAGTCAATATCCCCCTGGAACCTGGAAACATCAATTCCAAGCGTTCCGGACACGCTGCTGTCAGTACCCTGATACTTCATAATGTTCTGCTGATTCAGTGCAAAATCATTTTCTGCAAAGCTGTTTCGTGTAATATCCTTATTGATCGGAAAGAAATAATACTTCCCGGAATCAGTCACAACCAGCTGATCCGTAAACAGGGAACGGATGGTTGCATTTGTTCCCTTCCCGGATTCCAGATTGTTCTGAATCTGATTTAAAAGATCCTGTCTGGTATCCGCAGCCTGCTGTTCTTTCGCTTTTTTCAGAAGTTCCTGTGCCTGTGAATTTGTATAATAACCTTCCGTATTGAAGGTATCGATTTCACTTTTATAAGCTTCATTTTCCTTTTTCAGCGTTGCATTGCGAAGAAGAATCACAATACACAGTGATAATGCCAGAAGTGAAACCAGGCTTAAAAAAATAATGGAAACAATGTTCTGCGTATTTCGAAAACCACGATTTGTCTTTTTACTGTCGCTGTAATCCGTCATCAGATTTTTTCCTCAAAATAACTCTTATAGCCTTCACCAAAAATTTCAGATGCACTTGTGATGATCATGAACGCGTCAGGATCTTCCTCCCGCACAATACTCTCGGCAAGCGGTGTTACACGTTTCTTTACCACGCACATGATGACCTTCTTCTGCTTGTGGCTGTATGCCCCTTCGCCGAAGATATGTGTCACGCCGATGTCAAGTTCTTCGAGAAGCCTGCCGGTAATTGCCTCTGAACTGTCCGAAATAATATACAGAAGCTTTGCTTCATCTCTTCCGTACAGTACAATATCCAGCACAAATGAGGTGATCAGAACTGCCAGCAGAGAATACAGTGCATCGTTAATGTTGCCGAATACAAAACCTGCAAAAATAACAACAAAAATATCGGTAATAAAAAACAGCATTCCTGTTTTGATATGCGGGAATTTCAGACGCAGCAGTTTGATAATAATATCAGAACCGCCGGTCGTTGCCCCGCTCTTGAATATAACACCCATCGACCATGCACAGAGTGCACTTCCGATCGTAATCGCCAGAAAAACATCATGAATGGCATACTGATTCCAGTACTGCGCAATCATATTGGTACTCAGGGAAATAATACCGGTCGCATAGAGTGTCGAAATGATAAATCTGATTCCGAACTTCCATACGCCCAGCAGAAGAACCGGTATATTCATCAGCATGAACCATGTACCTGTTCCGATTGGCGCAAGTCGGTTCAAAGCGATTGCAATACCGGTGAATCCTCCGGGAGCCAGGTTGTTCGGATCACTGAACAGACTGGTTCCAAGTCCATATACAACAGAGGCTGCCGTTATGATCAGATAATCCAGAAGGATTCTTTTTATACTTTTTCTTTTTCTCATACAAAATTACATTTCTCTTATCTTCAGATTTGTGTTCTGACAATTTTAGGCTGATAGCCATTCTTTTCCAGTGTATCAAGGATCTTTTTCTTATGATCGGAACCGAATGCTTCCAGTGTGATGCGAAGTTCTACTGCAGCATTGCGGTTGATGGATACGAACTGATTATGCTCCAGCTTGATGACATTACCGCTCTGCTTTGCAATGACATCAGCCACTGCAGCCAGCTGCCCCGGCTTGTCCGGCAGAAGAACGGATACGGTAAAGATACGGTCACGGAGGATCAGTCCCTGCTGTACAACAGAAGACATTGTGATCACATCCATGTTACCGCCGGAAAGAACGGAAACGACCTTCTTGTTCTTGCATTTCAGCTGCTTGAGTGCTGCAACAGACAGCAGTCCGGAATTTTCTACCACCATCTTATGGTTTTCTACCATATCCAGGAAGGAAACGACAAGGTCTTCATCCGGAACCGTGATGATTTCATCAATATTCTTGCGGATATACGGGAAGATCTTTTCACCCGGTGTCTTTACTGCAGTACCATCTGCAATGGTATTGACTGTCGGAAGGGTTACCACATGTCCGGCTTTGAAGGATTCCTGCATGCAGTTGGCGCCGGCAGGCTCTACTCCGACTACGGTAATCTTGGGATTAAGAAGCTTGGCCAGTGTGGAAACGCCTGTGGCAAGTCCGCCTCCTCCGATCGGTACCAGAATATAATCTACGGTAGGAAGTTCCTTGAAGATCTCCATGGCAATGGTTCCCTGGCCGGTAGCCACATCAAGATCATCAAACGGATGAACAAAGGTATATCCCTTTTCATCTGCAAGCTTTAATGCATATTCACATGCTTCATCATAAACATCACCGTGCAGAATGACTTCAGCACCAAGTGCTTTTGTACGGTTTACCTTGATCAGCGGTGTCGTATTGGGCATGACAATTGTAGCCTTTACGTTATAGCATCTTGCTGCATAGGCAACACCCTGCGCATGATTTCCTGCAGAAGCGGTAATCAGACCTTTTTCACGGTCTTCAGGAGACATGGTCGTAATCTTGTAATATGCGCCTCGAACCTTGTATGCACCTGTTCTCTGCATGTTCTCAGGTTTTAAATATACCTTGTTACCTGACATTTCGCTGAAATAATCGCTGTAAATCAGTTTTGTTTCCAGTGTTACCTTCTTTACAGCATCACAGGCTTCTTCAAATTTTTCCAGTGTCATTTTCTTTTCTTCAGACATGTCTCTCCTCCGTTTACCTTTATATAAATAATGCATTTACAAACTGATCCGGATCAAAACGTTCCAGATCATCAATGGCCTCTCCTACACCGATATATTTCACCGGTATGTTAAGTTCAGAAACAATTGCAACGGCGATTCCGCCCTTTGCAGTTCCATCCATCTTGGTCAGTACAATGCCCGTCAGATTGGTGACTTCGCCGAATTCCCTGGCCTGTGAAAGTGCGTTCTGTCCTGTTGCCGCATCAAGTACAATAAAGTTCTCTCTGCAGTAATCCGGAAGCTCGCGGTCAAGAATCTTATTCATCTTCCGCAGTTCTTCCATCAGATTCTTTTTATTATGAAGTCTTCCTGCCGTATCGACAATCAGAACATCTGTATCTCTTGATTTTGCGGCATTAACCGCATCATAAATCACACTTGCGGGATCCGATCCCTCTTTTCCGGTAATGAGCGGTACGCCCGCACGGTCTGTCCATTCATTCAGCTGCTCCGTTGCTGCTGCGCGGTAGGTATCTGCCGCAGCGACCAGCACCTTCTTTCCCTTTGCCTTGAAAATGGCTGCGAGCTTTCCGACAGAAGTTGTCTTGCCGACGCCGTTGACCCCGATCACGAAGATGACTGTCTTATGATCCTCAAAATCATAGGCATGCCCATCCGTCTGCATCTGGTCGCGGATATCCTGAATCAGCAGCTTTCTGCAGTTCTCCGTATCTGTAAGATGCTGCGTTTTCACCTGCTCACGCAGTTCGTCCATGATCTTGCTGGTTGCATTTACACCGATGTCTCCCATGATCAGTGTTTCTTCCAGTTCTTCATAGAAATCATCATCAATTTCCGAATAGCCGTGAAACACATTATCGAGACCCTTTACCATATTATCTCTGGTTTTGGTAAGACCGCCCTTCAGGCGGGAAAAAAATCCACTCACGTCAGTTTGTCAGCTCCTTATCAATCAGGTTAACACTTACCAGTGCCGAAACGCCTTTTTCCTGCATGGTGATACCATAAAGGCGGTCTGCACTATCCATTGTACCACGACGATGCGTAATTACAATGAACTGCGTATATTTCAGCTTGTGAAGATACTTTGCAAACCGTACAACATTGTTTTCATCGAGTGCGGCTTCGATCTCATCCAGCAGACAGAACGGCGAAGGTTTCAGGTTCTGGATGGCAAACAGAAGTGCAATTGCCGTCAGTGCCTTTTCTCCTCCGGAAAGCTGCATCATGTTCTGGAGCTTCTTTCCCGGCGGCTGGGCGATAATGCGGATACCTGCTTCAAGAACATCCTCATCTTCTACCAGTTCAAGGCTTCCCTTTCCGCCTCCGAACATTTCCTTGAACACTTTATCAAACTCTGTATTGATTCTGTCAAACTGCTCTGTAAACTGATTTCTCATGGAAGTATCCAGCTCGGCAATGATTTCATGGAGCTGCTTCTCGGCAGTCACAAGATCATCATGCTGTGTCTTCATGAAGGTATATCGCTCCATGAGATTCTTATAATCTTCAATGGCATTGACATTGACGTCGCCCAGCTTGCGGATCGCATCCTTTAATACGGAGATCTGATGTTTCATGGCACTGACATTGGTCATTTCCGGATCCTTAAGTGCTGCCGCATCCGAAAGTGTGATCTCATACTCATCCCACATGTAATTGATCTGTCCTTCGATCAGGCCTTCAAATTTCTCTTTCTGCGCACCGAGTCTTGTCACATCCTTATCCAGTGCGGATTTGCGTTCTGACAGTTCTTCTCTGTCAGTAAAGAATGCCTTCTGTTTCGCAGAAAGTTCCTCTTTCTGTTTCAGCTTGTCTTCAAGTGCCTTCTTCGTATCACTCTGCACATTTACAGAAGAATCAATGGTCTGGCGGATGGATTCGATGTCCTTCTGTTTCCGGGCCAGCTCATCGGCATTCGTTTTCATACTGCTGAGCACTTCATCAAGATCTGCCTGTCTTGAAGCAATTTCTGCATCAATACGATCCAGATTCTGCTGTTCAAATTCCTGTTTCTGCTGAATTCTGGAACCGGACAGTTCTGCTTCCGAAACCTTTGCGGATTCTTCCTGCTCTTTTTCCTGCAGACCCGTCAGCTGTTCCTGCAGTTCTGCGATCTTCTCTGTGCAGGTCTGCTCTGTCCGGATGGAACCTGTAAGGGACTCTTCCGCTTCCTGTTCCTGTGTGGCAATCTCTCTGATCTTGTTTTCTATCTCATCATTTTCCGTCTTCAGATCTGTGAAATTGCCTTCTGCCTCTTTCTTACGTTCTTCTTCCTTTACGACATTCAGTCTTGCCGTATTCTGCTCGATGAACCTGTTCTGCAGTTCTGTCTTTGTACTTTCCAGTGTAACACGCAGTTCATTTCTGTGCGTCTTGGTCTCTTCAATCTCTTTCTGGAACTGTGCGATGTCTTTTTCGTACTGCTTTACATGCGCCTCCAGCTCTGCCATTTCACGGCGTCTTCCCAGCAGATTGCTGTTATTTTTGAATGCACCGCCGCTGATCGCACCGCCGGGTACCAGAAGTTCTCCTTCCAGCGTGACCATACGGATTCCGTAATGGAATTTTCTGGCGATCTTCACGGCATTATCTACCTGATCCACCACGACGATACGCCCCAGCATGGCTTTGGCGACATCGCGATATTTCGGATCGGTATCCACCAGCTCGTCTGCCATGCCGATGACGCCTTTTTCCTTAAGAACCTCGGGTGTCTTGAATTCCTGCGGATCCCTGATACTTGTCAGCGGAAGGAACGTGGCACGTCCCGCTTTCGTGGATTTCAGATATCCGATCATCTTTTTGGCAGTCTCTTCATCATCCGTAACAATGTTCTGAATGTTACCGCCGAGTGCAATTTCAATTGCAGTCTCATATTTTGCCTGCGTCTTGACGATATCCGCCACAACGCCGATGATACCTTTTTCCTCGTCCTTGCGCTCCATGACCTTTTTGACGCTTCCGCCATAGCCTTCATAGCGCTCGGTCAGATTGGCAAGTGCCTCCAGTCTGGACTTCTCCTGATGGAAAAGATTCTGTGTATTGCGAAGGTCGTTATCCTTTTCGGTCAGAACGGTTTTGATGTCTGTCAGCTGCGTCTCGATCTCTGTCTGACGCCCGTTCAGTTCCCTGATCACTTCATTGACCTTTTCGAACTGCTCACGGAGCTGCCGGATCGTCTCCTCCTGCTTCGTTTCATCCGACTGTGCACGTACCAGTCTGGACGTCAGTTCCGCCTTACGGATATTGATCTGCTCCTTCATCGTCTTTAAGCTGCTCTGTCTGGACTTGATGGTTGCCCGGGCATTCAGCGTTTCGATGATGCTGCTCTTATACTCCTCTATACTGTCATTTACGCTGTGAATGGTCTGCATGACCTCATTCAGCTTAATACTGACTGCCTCGCGGTTTTTCAGAAGTCCTGCCAGTTCTTCGTCAATTTTTTTCTTTTCTTCGAGAACCTTGTCTTTTTCCCTGTTCTTCTCTGCAATTTCAGCGGAAATAGCTTCTTTTCTGGTCTGGAAATGCTGATCGCTTCCGGATGCCGCCTTGATCTGCTCATTCAGGATTCCGATCTGACCTTCCAGTTTTTCCTTCATGACGCTGGTATCCGTCATTCTGGTTCTGGCTTCTTCAATCTCCTTATCAAGATCTTCAAGCACAAGCGCTACGCGGTCATATTCTTCTTTGGCCTGATCATACTTTGCAGAGGTCTCGGTCAGATCATCATTTGCAATCTTATATTTCTTCTCTGTATCTTCCAGCTGGCTTTTCAGCTTTTCATTATCCAGAAGGAACATGTTCACATCCAGCGTTTTGAGCTGCTCACGGTCCTTCAGATATTCTTTTGCCACGTCAGACTGTTTTTCCAGCGGCTTGATCTGTTTTTCAAGCTCAGACAGGATGTCGTTAAGACGGGTCAGATTGACCTTTTCATCCTCGAGCTTCTTTACTGCAGCTTCCTTACGAAGCTTGAATTTGACAATACCGGCAGCTTCATCGAACAGATTACGCCGGTCTTCGGGTTTGCTGGACAGAATCTGGTCAATCTGCCCCTGTCCGATAATGGAATAGCCTTCCTTGCCGATACCGGTATCGTAGAAAAGCTCATTCACATCCTTCAGACGGCATGCGTTACCATTGATCATGTATTCGCTTTCACCTGACCGGTAAAGCCTTCTGGACACAGTTACTTCATCGTAATCGATTGCCAGCGAATGATCAGAATTATCCAGGGTAATGGCAACATAAGCATAGCCAAGCGGTTTACGGAGCTCTGTACCGGAGAATATGACATCCTGCATGGATGCGCCTCGAAGCTGCTTGATTCGCTGTTCACCGAGCACCCACCTGACAGCATCTGCCACATTACTCTTTCCCGATCCGTTGGGGCCGACAATGGCTGTGATTCCATTATGAAAATCAAACTTGATACGGTTTGCAAAAGATTTAAATCCGTGGATTTCTATACTTTTTAAATACATCAGTGATTATTCTTCAGTGCAAGAATCGCTTCATAGGCAGCTTTCTGTTCCGCAGCCTTCTTGGTTCTTCCTGCGCCCTCCCCCATTTTTTTGTCATCAATCATGACAGCAGTTGTGAACATTTTATCATGTTCCGGCCCACTTTCGCCACATAATTCATAAGTGAGTTTTCCGCCACCGCTCTGTACCATTTCCTGCAGAATGGATTTACTGTCATAGAAGATCTGCTTGTCCTCAAGATCAGACAGAATAAACCTGTTGATATATTTCTCAGCGTCTGTAATACCGCTGTCCATGTAAATTGCACCGATTACCGCTTCCATGACATCCGAAATGATAGAATCGCGGTGTCTTCCGCCGGTCGCTTCTTCGCCTTTTCCAAGCAGGATAAATTCTTCAAGATGAATATCCTGCGCGCAAAAGGCAAGAGCAGCCTCACATACCATTGATGCTCTGAGTTTGGTCATCTGACCTTCGTTTTTCTCCGGATAGGTTCTGAACAGGAATGCACTGGAAACCATCTCCAATACGCTGTCTCCGAGAAATTCCAGTCTTTCATAATCCGGAAAACGATTGATCTTCTGCTCATTGGAAAATGAACTGTGCGTCAGCGCCTGTTTCACCAGATTCTCATCTTTAAAACAGTATCCGATCCTGTCTTCCAGCCGTTTTATATCTTCTGTTGTAATCACTCTTTTCTCCTTAAAAAAGATATGAGGCAGTCCAGACTACCTCATACCTTTAAATGCAGAGATTGCGAAGCAATCTCCATATAAAATTCAGCCATGCTGCTGATTATTTGCCGTTAACTGCCTCTTTGATCAGTTCAACAGCTTCTCCGACAGTAGCAATCTTCTCTGTCTTCTCAGCCGGAATCTTGATATCAAACTCATCCTCAATACCCATTACGATCTGAAATACGTCCAGAGAATCTGCACCCAGATCATCTACAAACGTAGACTCCATTTTAATTTCTTCCGGATCCACATTGAGTACATTTGCGATGACTTCCTTTAATTTTTCGAATTCCATAATAAAACCATGCCTTTCTTTATTCAGTTTTTCTCAACTTATTTATTGATGATCCACGCCGATTTTCTCGCGGATTTTTCCGGTAATATTCATTTCTCTGAACGTGACACACTGCAGGATGGAGTTCTTTACTTCCACTGCCTTGGCACTTCCGTGTGTCTTCACAACAAGTCCGTTCAGTCCCAGCATCGGTGCTCCGCCGTACTTCTCAAGGTCATAATCCTTCAGTGCAGCCTTCAGCGGTTTCTTGATCAGAAGTGCTCCGATCTTGCTGGCAGTCGTACTCAGAAGTCCCTTCCTGATGACATGCATCATGGACTTCGCAACACCTTCATACATCTTTAATACAATGTTGCCGGAAAAAGCCTCACAGACAATGATATCCGCGCCGCCTGCCGGAATATCCCTTGCTTCAATACTGCCGATGAAATTAATATCCGGACAGTTCTTTAAAAGGGGATAGGTTTCCTTTACCAGTGCATTTCCCTTTTCCTCTTCCGCACCGATATTCAGAATGGCAACCGTCGGATTTTTGATATGCATCGCATTTTCCATATAAATGGAACCCATCACCGCGAACTGTACCAGATGAGATGCTCTGGCATCCACATTGGCACCGCAGTCAATCAGAAGCGATACACCTTTTTCCGTCGGAATAAGAGGGGCGAGGGGTGCACGTTCAACGCCTTTGATTCTGCCGACGATGACCTGTCCGCCTACCAGTGTGGCTCCGGTGCTGCCTGCAGAAACATAGGCATCACATTCGCCATGTTTTACCATATAAAGAGCCTTCACAATGGAAGAATCCTTCTTGGTACGAATCGCCATAACCGGCGGTTCAGCCATCTCTATCTCTTCAGTTGCATTCACAACCTCTACACGGTCCTGATCATAACTGTACTTCATAAGTTCATTCTTAATGATCTCTTCCTTACCTACCAGAAAGACCTTAAGTGAACTGCTTTCCTGAACAGCTTCCACTGCACCCTTTACTGTCTCCTGCGGTGCATTGTCGCCGCCCATGGCATCTACCGCTACCTTAACCAGTTCAGACATGTACTGACCTCCGTATCCGTTTTGTTCCGAACTGAGCAGAAAAGTGCATTCATTCCGAACAGTTCCAATATACTAAACCTCTGCATAAAAATCAAGGCTTTCCGACATGAATCGGAAAGCCTTAAAATTTCGTTATTCAACGACAGATACATCAGTCCTCGTTTGTAGCAACAACGCTCTTATTTGCGTAGTAACCGCAAGCACGGCAAACCTTGTGAGGCTCCATAAGAGCTCCGCAATGACTGCACTTAACCAGTGTAGGAGCGCTCATTTTCCAGTTCGCTCTTCTCTGATCTCTGTGACCTTTAGATGACTTATTCTTTGGGCAGATTGACATTTCAGTAACACCTCCTTACAGCAACCGTATCATCAATTATTTGCAATGCAAATAACAGTTTACGTAGTTATTCATTGAAACGAAACAGAAATATCTCATTTCAATTATCAACACACTTTGACTATTATAACGACAGTACGTTTGTTTGTCAACAGATATGTTTCATATTTATTTCAGATTTTTGCAAAGCGCATAGGTATCACGGGCAATTGCAAGCTCTTCATTGGTCGGAATCACATATGCCTTCACCTTGCTGTCCGGAGTGCTGATAAGTTTTTCCCTGCCATGAACTTCGTTGGCTTCTTCATCCAGCGTAAGTCCGAGATAACCAAGACGGCTGAGTACGAGTTTGCGGATCAGCGGGCTGTTCTCTCCGACACCTGCGGTAAAGCAGATTGCATCCACGCCATCCATAACCGCAACATAGGAGCCGATATATTTCAGTACATGATAGCAGAATGTATTGATTGCACGCACTGCACCCGGTACATTTGCGAAATAGCCATCTTCAAGATCTCTGAAATCTGAAGAAATATCATCAGAAAGGCCATATACGCCGGACTCTTTATTCAGAATATTCATTACCTGCTTTGTAGTCATCTGTGTCTTCTGTTCCACAAGTTCAATGACAGAAGGATCGATACTGCCGCATCTGGTTCCCATGATCAGACCTTCAAGCGGTGTCAGACCCATGGAAGTATCCATGCATTTTCCACCCTTTACTGCAGAGATGGATGCACCGTTGCCAAGATGGCAGACAATGATTTTGCTGTTTTCATATTTTTTTCCAAGAATTTCCGCACATCTCTTTGAAACAAAAGAATGGCTGGTTCCATGGAAACCGTATCTTCTGATCTTGTACTTGGCATAATATTCATACGGAAGGCCATACAGATATGCCTCTTCCGGCATGGTCTGATGAAATGCGGTATCAAATACAGCCACCATCGGCACCTTCGGCATCAGTTCCTGACATGCTCTGATCCCGATCAGATTGGCAGGATTGTGAAGCGGCGCAAGATCACTGACTTCCTCAATTGCCTTGATTACATCCTCATCAATAATCGCGGACTTTGTGAAATTCTCACCGCCATGTACGATACGGTGTCCTACGGCATTGATTTCGTCAAGGCTCTTTACGACACCGTGCTCCTTGTCTGTCAGTGCAGCCAGTACCAGATTGATTGCTGTCTTATGATCCGGCATCGGTGTCTCTCTTGTAATCTTGTCTTTTCCGGTTGCCGTAAAGCTGATGCGGCTTCCCTCTATTCCGATTCTTTCACATAATCCCTTTGCAATCAGCTGTTCACTTTCTGCGTCAATGAGCTGAAACTTAAGAGATGAACTTCCACAATTAATTACCAGAACCTTCATAAATTCCTCCAATATATTTATTTTCCACCTGCTTCAGTTCATCTGTGCCTGTACGGATGTCAGTGCGACAACACCGACGATATCCTGCCAGCTGCAGCCTCTGGACAGATCATTGACAGGTCTCGCAATACCCTGCAGCATTGGTCCGTAGGCATCAGCCTTTGCAAGTCTCTGAACCAGTTTGTAACCGATGTTTCCTGCATCCAGATTCGGGAAGATCAGAACATTTGCATGTCCTGCAACTTCACTGCCCGGAGCCTTGGAAGCAGCGACCTCGGGAACAATTGCAGCATCAAGCTGAAGTTCGCCGTCCAGTTTCAGATCAGGATACATTTCATGTGCAATTCTGGTTGCATTCACCACTTTATCTACAAGCGCATGCTTTGCACTGCCCTTTGTGGAATGAGAAAGAAGTGCAATCGCAGGTTCTTCATCAACAAGCTGGCGGAAACTTCTGGCACTGCTGCCGGCAATCACTGCAAGTTCTTCTGCTGTCGGATCCTGATTCAGACCGGCATCAGCAAACAGGAATGTACCGTTTGCACCATATTCGCTTCCGGGTACCGCAACGATAAAGAAACCGGACACCATCTTGACACCGGGAGCCGTCTTCAGGATCTGAAGCGCAGGACGAAGTGTATCCGCTGTTGCATGGCAGGCACCGGCAACAAGGCCGTCTGCAGCTCCCATCTTTACCATCATGACACCATAATAAATTGCATTTTCTGACAGAAGCTGACGTGCCTGCTCCTGTGTCATGCCCTTTGCTTTTCTGAGTTCGAACAGAGTATTTACATATTCCTCGAACTTCGGATCCTTTGCAGGATCAACAATCTGTACGCCTGAAAGACTTACGTGAAGTTCTGCCGCCTTCGCCATGACCTTCTCTTCGTTTCCGATCAGGATCAGTTTTGCGATATTGTTTCTAAGTATGTCAGCTGCTGCAAGCAGTGTTCTGTTATCTTCGCTTTCCGGCAGTACAATTGTTTTAACGTTTGCCTTTGCTTTTTCCTTGATTCTGTCAATGTAAGACATTTTATTATTCCCTTTCTGATGATATAATTAATTAACTTATTTCAGTATAGCGTTATTAATCTCGATTACAAGGAAAGATATTTTTTTAACAATGAAAACACTTGGTATTGTATCTGAACTCAACCCCTTACATAATGGGCATGTATATCTGATGCAGCAGGCGAAAACGCTGACTGGTGCTGACTTTGTCTTACTCATCATGAGCGGAGACTACACCCAGCGCGGAGTTCCGGCGATCGTAGATAAAAATGTAAGAACATACATGGCATTGCAGGCCGGTGCCGATCTGGTACTGGAACTGCCGACATATTACAGCCTCGGAAGTGCGGAATATTTTTCCAGAGGTGCCATTTCCATTCTGAGTCGTCTGGGAGTGATCGATGTCCTTGCATTTGGAAGTGAATGCGGAGATCTTCCGCTGATGCAGCAGATTGCAGACCTGCTGACACAGGAGCCGCCGGAATTCGTGCGTATCCTGAATAACGGGCTGAAGCAGGGAATGAGTTTCCCGGCTGCGCGTCAGGAAGCCATTCTGCACTGTCTGGAAGGCAGTGTCATAGCAGAAACGGATCGGGTAAACGTTCATCTTCATCCGGAACAGTCCGCAGATTATGCCGCAAACCGCCGTAAAGACCTGATTTCACCCAATAACATTCTTGGAATCGAGTATCTGCGTGCGCTAAAAGAAGCCGGCGGTTCCATCCGCCCCTTTACCCTTAAACGTCTTGGTGCAGGCTATCATGATGATTTTGACATTTTCTGCAGCAGTGATTCTCCTGCCGCCAGCGCAAGCGGCATCCGGAAGCTTCTGCTGGAAAAAGAAAACGCTGCAGAGCATACCGGCTGTACTGATGCAGTCAGAGATATGATCGTACAGGCCATGCCGCGCTCTGCTGCCGATCTTCTGCTGCAATGGCCTGCCGTGACGCCCGCGGGTTTCATGCATACGGATCTGTATTCACAGCTGCTGCAGTATCAGCTCATCCGGGAAAAAGAAAACGGCTTTATGAAATATGCGGATCTTCATGCGGATCTTTCCGATAAAATCTGCAATCATCTTCCGCAGTTTACTTCGTTTGATCAGTTCGCCATGCTGCTTAAATCAAAAGATCTGACCTATACCAGAATTCAACGCGCCCTGATGCATATTGTTCTGAATATCACGGCGGAGCATCTGCAGGAATATGCCGGCAGTCATATCCCGATTTCCGCTATGGCAGGCTACGCCCGCATCCTCGGATTCCGGAAGGAAGCAGCCCCGCTTCTCCATTCCATGAAAAGAAACAGCGCACTGCCCCTGATCAGTAAGCTTGCCGATGCCGGAAGGCTTCTGCAGCCGCTTGACCTGCGGCTTCTGCAGGAAGATATCCGTGCCAGCGAAATCTATGACATGGTATCCGGCAGACGTAACCTGAACGAATATCAGAAAAGTCCGTTTCAATTATAAAATGAGCGGCTCATCCTGCCTGTTCACGCCAAAAACGTCGCAGACCATATGATCTGCGACGTTTTTTAATGGAGCCAAGGAGGATCGAACTCCCGACCTCAGCGTTGCGAACGCTGCGCTCTCCCAGCTGAGCTATAGCCCCATTTGACTGCTTTTTTCAGTCAACGATATGATTTTAGCACTTTGCAGGTGCTTGTTCAAGCTTATCTTTTGATCAATTTCATGACTCTGCTTTTTTCGTCTTATTCTCCTGCCCGATATAATAGCTGATCAGCCCGAGATCCGACGGATAGGTCAGTTTGAAATTGGCTCCGACGTCGAAATATTTGTAGCCCTTACAGGAAGCCGGCAGCTGATAGGCTGCAAAATATATCTCTGACTTCACATCAAAATACCGGATCAGATTCTGATAACGATACGCTTCCGGCGCCTGAATCAGGAAAAAGTTCTCTCTGACCGGAATCTCCGGCAGATAGCTTCCGAGAGAATCCGTAATGTGCTGGCAGGTTTCAATATAATCATACTCATCCAGCAGATCAAAGTATTTTTCAAAAACTTCCGCATGGATCAGCGGTCTTGCCGCCTCATGGAAAATCACCTTTTCACAGTCCGGATAATGCACGCCGATATAATCCAGTGCATTCTGGAACGACTCTGCTCTTGATGCTCCGCCGCATACCGTTTCCACATCATATTTCCGGGCAACATCGCCTGCTTCATATTCGTCTTTTCCCAGAAGAACCAGAAGTACGTCCAGATTCGGCGTATGCCTGAAGGCACTGATTCCGTATGAAATTACCTCCTGCCCGTCGATCTGCAGAAACTGTTTGGGTACATCAGACCCGAAACGGCTGCCAAGACCCGCCGCCAGTAAAATGCCAACATTCTTTACCATAAAAAGACCTCAAAACGCTTTCGATTTTTTACATCACCAGATCCATGCCCAGGAAATTGATCAGCTTATGAATGACCATCTCCGTACCCTTGCGGACGACTTCATCCGATGCACCTGCAATGTGCGGTGTGATCAGAAGATTCGGGGCATCCAGCAGAATATGATTGTCCGGTATGGGTTCCTGTGTCACCACATCCACTGCCGCACCTGCGATCTGATGTTCCTTCAGTGCCCGGACCAGTGCCTCTTCATCAACAAGGCCGCCACGCGCCGCATTGATAAAGAATGCATCGTTCTTCATCATCCGGAACTGGTCATCACTCATCATCTTCCGGTTTGTTGCCGTCAACGGGCAATGCAGCGTGACAACATCTGATTCCTTTAATAGTTCCTCAAAACTGACACTCTTGACATTTTCTGACGTTGCCATGGAAGCATCAATCGGATCATAGATAATAATATCCATGCCAAATACAGATGCCTTCTCAGCGACCTGCCTGCCGACATTACCATAGCCGACAATACCGAGTGTCATCATCTTCGGGCTTCTGCCGCGAAGTGCGACATACGGACTCGTTTTATCCAGTCCCCAGATTGTATCCTTATACTCGGAAGGAATATCACGATGGTCAGAAGTGATCACACGGTCATGAATCAGCTGATTGGACTTTGTGATATTCCTGCACAGATCCAGAATATAGCCCATGACCATCTCCGAAACTGCTGATGCATTTCTTCCGGCATTGTGGGCGACCATGATATTACGCTTTCCAGCTTCCTGCAGATCCACAACACTCTTGACGCCGCCTCTGCAGCAGACGATGAGACGCAGCTTATCCGCCGCATCAATGACTGATGCATTGACGGTTTCAAATTCAGAAATCAGAATATCATATGGCGCAATCATCTTTGCAAGCTCTGCAGATTCCATTACTTCATGATCCACGCAGTATCCCGCCACATCAAAATCAATTTCCGGTACAGTTTTCTTCAGAACCTCAACATCCAGTTCTGCGGTAACCAGTGCTCTGTATTTCATACGTTCTCCATCCATTTCCCGATTTTTGAACTGCCATTACAGTTCAATCAATGAGTTCACTCACATGCTGCGGCCTGCGCTGATCCTCCGGCGGCAGCTTCATGTAATCCCCATATACATCCGTCAGCCATCTGTCGTAGCCATCCGGTACCGGAAACTGCCGGTCACGGATCTTCATGGTGACACCGCCCTTATAATATGCGGCATCATATTCCAGTCCCCAGTAATGCGGGTGCTGCTGCTCATTGGACAGAAACAGTGCAGCGCTGTTCTCATTTCCGGCATTCTCACTGATCTGTGCCTTCTTATACCAGGACGCAATCGTATGAAACGGGATGCATCTGCCGATACCGGACAGAACATGCGCACCGATCAGACGTACACCCTTGAATTTGGTGTAGTCCACCATCGGACGGTGTCCCATGGCAAGTGCATAGATCATCTGCAGTTTCGTCAGATTTTTCTTATGGTCCGGGCCGACATGATCAAATACGAACAGATCCAGCGAAGGATGATTGTATCTGCGCTGATAGAAATCCTCATGGCCGTATGCCGTATGTGCCATCGTAACAGAGGTGTCTGTAATCTTGGAGATAAAGTCAAAAAACTGCGGATAATCCTCAAATTTCAGCAGTTTAAACCTCGGATCTGCCTCTTTGGGATAAATCTCCATGAAGCGGTCGTAATCTTCTCTCTTCATGGCAATGTCCACATCATCATCCCACGGGATAAAGTCCTGATGTCTGACTGCGCCCAGAAACGTACCGCCGTGAAGGAAATAATTTATGTCATGCGCTTTGCAGATTCTGTCCACTTCGCATAAAAGGTCATAATTGGACTGGTGAAGCCGGTCCAGATAACTGTAAGAATCGTTCAAAAAATGCCTCCGTTCAAGCTCTGTATCTGATCTGATCGAACTCTTCCCTGGGAAGGAATGGTGCCATATCATCCAGTGAAGGAGATGTGATTCTCCCGTCCGGAAGTACCCTGGAGGAAGACTTCGGTGCAAAGTTCTGATCCGGATCAACCACTGCTTCAATGATGCATGGGCCATCACTTTCCAGTGCCTCTTTCAGCACGCTGTCACATTCCGGTTCGTCATGAAGAACATAATAGCCCACTCCGAACGCATCTGCAAGCTTTGCAAAATCAGGGAAGCCCACGCCGCTCTCTTCATCGATTCCGATAAACGGCGGTTTGAACAGGTTGCGCTGCGTCTGCCGGATGGAAAGATATCCGTTATTGTTCAGAAGGATGATCTTCAGATTCAGTCTGTTATGAGACACTGTCGCCAGCTCCTGCAGATTCATCATGAAACTGCCGTCACCGTCGATGCAGATCGTACGTTTTGAATTATCAGAAACTGCAACACCAAGCGCTGCCGGGAATCCGTATCCCATTGCCGCACAGCCTGAATTTGTAAACATACGCTGTCCCTGTCTGATTCTGCATGCCTGGAAGGTAATGACGCAGGCCGCACCGTTACCGGTAATCACACGGTCATCGTCCCGCAGCTGTCCGAACAGCCTGTCAATAAAGACATAGGGATTGATCAGTCCATCCGCGTGATGATACTCCGGCAGTACTGCCGGATATTTCGCCACCAGATTTCTGCACCAGCAGAGCCAGTCCTTATGTGCAGGGTTTACATGGTATACCGCACGGCTCATTTTCTCCAGAAGATCCTTCACGTCCGCATGCACCGGCAGATCCGGCCGGATCGTCGGCTTCGAAAGCTCACGCGGATCAATGTCCACAACGATCTTATATGCATTTTTGGCAAAATCAAAGTGATTGTATCCGATCATACGGATATTCAGCCTGCAGCCGAGTGAA
>CAYMBY010000087.1:0-43297 GCA_964388815.1 uncultured Butyrivibrio sp.
GCCTGATTCCCCGATCAGACGGCCTCCTCCCTTTTTATCCGAAAGTAATTCTAAATTTGAAGTATTCTATACATTCATTCCCGGCATAGTACCCGGCAATAACTGCTTTCCTGCCTCTTCTGCTGACGCAAACGGACCGGGCAGTACGTCCGTACCACGGTGTCCACCGAGGTAATCCGTATTGAAGCATATGTCCGTACCGTCCGCATTTTCGAACCGTTCTTCCGGTTCAAAAGCTTTTCCGAGGATGTCGGAATCCACCATGCCCACATGGAAATCCTTCAGATACTGGTACAGATTGGTTTCAAGAAACGGCACGCCATCCTTCTCGACCAGTTCAACTTTTACTGTGTCTGTTGTATCGACCAGATTATGTTTTTCCTTCTTCCAGGCCCTGGCCCCGTTGAAATAGGCGTTGCCTTCGATCCAGACCGGAAGCGGTGACCAGTGCGCCGGTTCCAGTTTTTTCATATCAGGCGTGTCCACATCCATGTCGAACATCCTGATCCATTCATCATATGCAGGATAGGAATCCCATACATGCGTACCGACCTCACGATTTTCCGTCATCATCACCTCTTCGCTGTCACTGCGGACAACAAAATCTTCAGCTGGCCATTTCTGGACAAAAATGTTGTTATAGAAACGGTCATCACCGTGCAGGATCGTCATAAAACCCATCACTTCGGTGCGATGCGGGATATGATATGGTGTATAGCGCTGACGTAAAACTCCTTCGCAGATACTGTCCGTTCCTCCACCGACCTGTGTCAGGGAACCGCAGATCAGGTTATGAACCATGGCAACGCCTTCGGTAGCGATCCGGAGCGTTGCATCGGACAACAGGATATTATTGTCAATCAGCGTCGGGCCGTGGCCGACTTCCACAAACAGATCCTGACTCATCATGCCGCCCCTGAGCTGTTTTGCAAATGCCGGACGCTGATTGTCATGCAGCAGATTCTGTGTGATCCGGGTGCCCTGTGCCTCCCAGTCTGTCCAGATGCCCATCGTACAGTGGTGGATATGATTCCTGCGCATGACAACATCGATTGCCGCGTGCATCTTGATCCCGGCGATTTCTGCGCCGCCAAGTTCCATCATATTATTGATATGATGAATATGATTGTCCTCAATAATACTGAAGACACCGCCCATCCGGCCGATGATGCCACCCTGTTCGCAGTTATGAATATTGTTGCGACGGATAATATGGCTGCCAACCTTTTCCTTCAGCCAGCCGTGATACTGCCCGCGGCAGACGGCATCCCGCTCCATCTGTGTCGGACTCTTGACATGTTTAAAGGTAAAATAGTGGTCATTATCGGGATCGAGATATTTACCGAGTCCGATGCCTGCACACTTGCTGTTGCTGATCTCGCAGTCCTCGATGATCCAGCCTTTGCTCCAGTGCGGCCCGATCATACAGTCCTGGTAGGCAGCCGGCGGCGCCCATGTTGTGGCAGCCTTGTTCACCGAGAAACCACTGACAGTGATATATCCAACCCCGGTCTTCGACGGCATGAAGCATTCACGGCGGACGTTAATCTCGACATTTTCCTCATTCGGATTCTTCCCCTGGAAATTTGCGTAGATCACCGTCTCGCTGCCATCCTGCTCCGCATACCATTTATAGGTTGACCCTTCCGGATCCCAGGAGCATTCGTTTACTTCGCCTTTTTCACATTCTTCCACCGAGGATGCCTCATACAGCATCTTATCGTTCAGATATACGGCACCTGTGTGTTTTGAACGTCCGGCAAAATACCAGTCTCCGTACACATAGGTCGTATACGGATTGTATCTGCCGAAAATTCCGTTGTCCACACGTGCAACATAGACATTGCCGCGGAACGGCTTCCAGTACGATACCTTCTCTGCACCGGTAATCACGGCCTTCAGCGGCTCCGTGCTGCGATAAACGATACGGGCATCCTCTGTTCCGGCGCTGACAGGATCCACATATTCGCGATAGATTCCCGGTGCAACGAGGACTTCATCACCCGGACGGGCAATGGCAGCTGCCTCGCCAATCTGTCTGAACGGCATTTCTCTGGTACCGTTACCTGCATGTCCTGCTGCGGCATTTACATATATAATCATTTCTGTCCTCCTTTTGTAATCTTTTTTACTGCCTTTATGTCAGTATCTCCGGCAGCGGGGCATGCGGGTACTGAACCGCAATACGATTTTCCGGCTGCGTATCAAACAGATACAGCACAATCAGAAACATCCATTCCAGCGGCTTCATAATGATATAAACAAAATCAGCTGCAAACGGAGAGCCGATATGTCGGGCAATCGGATACCCTGTTTTATCATAAAAACTTCTCAGTGCATGCTGAAAACGCGGTGTCTTTTCCTGCAGCAGCTGCTCAAATGCATTGGCAACACAAAGCTGCCTGTTTACGAGCACCTCATGCCCGTGGCGTCTGCCGTTGCGCAGCGGCTTTACCACCTTTCTATGTCCGCCGGCTGCTACTGTGCACAGATAATGTTCATCGTAGTACAGATTTTCCGGACCCTGTTTCATGGAGAAAGTCCAGTCTGCAGTCTGCGTCCAGGCACGGATCACACTGTCAGGTCTCTGTCCGCCAATCAGAAGTACAACAAGCAGAACAGCCAGCAGCGGAATCATCAATATAATTGCCAGAACCGGCCATTTTGTCACATCATCCAGCATGCGTGAAAGCCATCCCAGTCCTGATGACTGCGGATTAAGCGCTGCGATTTCATCCTTCTGCACAATGTAGTTATGAATCACCTTGGCATAGATCAGGATAACATCAACCGGCAGACATAAAGTCAAACCCAGTCTGACTGTCTGAATGCACCAGACCACACATATGACAGCACCGGAATACATCGCTGAAATGGCTATAACCGAAGCTAACGGAGGCTGCTTCTTCAGTGGTACAAATTTTGCATAGGCATATCCGGCCAGTGACACGAAGATAATCGCTGCGACAGTCGCCAGGCTCCCCTTTTCAATCATGAAATGCAGCTCCGAATTGTACAGCTGTGCCGGCCAATCCTGATTCTCTACATTCTCCAGACTCAAAAACGCAACCGTATCAAACGTCCCGATGATAAAGGTCGCCAGGTCCAGAACCAGATCCAGAATTCTCATGGTTTTATTCAGCGGTTTTCCGGCAGTCATGCGCATAATGCACCAGACTCCCGATACCACTGCCAGCGGCACTCCTATGACAGCCAGTCCCATCATTAATAATAACAATATATCTTGCATTTTTTCATTATCTCCTTGTATGAGCGATATTTTTCCTTTGACTTTTCATCCAACAGATATTATTCTTTACCATTCTTTAACAGGATGTAAGCAGAAACGCCATATAAAGAGGTAACGTCAGAATTGCATCTGTCCGTCCGACATTGTAATCTCCGAACCTGATGGCATGTGATACATGATATTTTTCCGGATGCCTGAGTATCGTTGTTGTACTTTTCGTGTTGCCCGTAGACGCTTTTACCTCCACGAGTGTGCATTCCCCCTGATAACGGATAACAAAATTGACTTCCAGTCCTGTATTTTTGTGATAATAGTAGAGTTTTCTCCCCATCTTCGTGAATATATCCGCCATCAGATTTTCAAAGATTGCCCCTTTGTAGCCAAGAAGGTTTCCCTGGAGAATATCATACTGGGTACCGTCTTCCAGCATGCTTACGAACAGGCCCATATCACACATATATACCTTAAAGATATCTTTCTCTGCATTCCCGTCCAATGGAAGTTCGGTAGCCGAGAGATTATAGCATCGTGCGATAATACCCGCGTCTTCAATCCACTGCAGACTGCCTGCAAAACGGGATGCCGTAGAACCTTTCTCTATTAACGCATATTGAAATTTCTTATTTTCTTTACTGAGTTGCTTCGGAATCGACTGAAAGCACTCCCTGATCAGTGCCTTGTCTTTTTTATCTGCATATTTCACCATATCATCTTCGTATGCACGCACGATATCACGCTGAATACTCAGGACACGGTTCATCTGCTTTGTGTCAGCAAAGCACTGTACTGCATCCGGCATTCCGCCTACCACTGCATACTGTAAGAGCAGCTGCCGCATACGTCTGTGCAGAGCCTCCGGTACCGGTGTTTCCTCCTGAAAATGCTTCTTCAACAGTTCAATGATCTGCGGCGTAATATCATTGGCCCAGAGAAATTCCTCAAAATCCATGGGATACATTTCTACCAATGTCTCTGAGCCGACCGGAACAGACTTTGGCGCTTTCCCGTATCCTTTTACCCCCAGAAGGGATCCGGTACCGATGACATCGTATCTCCCGTCCATATGAAAAAATTTCAAAGAAGTACGGGCATTCGGGCATTCCTGTATTTTATCAAGAATAATAACCGTGTTTCCCGGTTCAAAGACAGCGTCTTTTCCAAGCAGGGCAGACAGCAGCATTACTATTGTATCTACATCAAGAGCACCTTCGAAGACAGAAGAATATTCCGGATTCTCAAAGAAATTCAAATATACAACATGCTTATAATTTTTTGATGCAAAATCACGCACCGAATATGTCTTCCCACACTGACGGCACCCCTTGATGATCAGGGGTTTGTGATTCTGCTGTGCTTTCCAGTCTTCCAGAACGGCCTCCATCTTACGCCTTAACATACCCATTCCCCCTTTTCACATTTTTGCATTCTGTATCTTCTGATCCCATTATATGAAGATGTTTTGACTTTTTCAAGTGAGTTTACATATTGATTTGTAACTTTTTCAACTGAGTTTTGTGATTATTTTTCAACTTTTTCAAGCGAGTTTTCTCTAAAACAACCACTTTTTACTGAACAGAACTGATAAAAGGCCGCCTGATTCTCCGATCAGACGGCCTTCTCCCTGTTTATCTGTATTATCTGTATTATTTGATTACCTGTATGGATTCCCTGTCTGCAAATACTGCCACGAATACCAGGAATACACAGCCTTCGATCAGCTGCAGCATCTGCGTGGAGAAGCCCATCATGGTCAGGCCGCTGTTCAGTACGGTATACAGGAGCGAGCCGATAATGATGTTCTGGAACTTGACCTTGGCGCCGCCTGAAATCGGCATGCCGCCAAGTACCAGTGCAATGAGAATCTGCGTTTCGAGCTGATTACCGCCGGAAGAGGTAACCGAACCGACTTTGATTACACTGATAAATGCAGCAAAACCGGTGATTGCACCTGACAGAACATAGATCAGAAACTTCATTCTGTCCGTACGGATTCCGGCAAATTTTGCTGCTTTTTCGCCTGCGCCGATGGCTTTCAGATCAATTCCGAACCTGGTATAACGGAATGCAATAAACCCGATCACCAGAATGACCAGCGTACAGGTGAGTTTCAATGCTGTGCTGTCATAGTTGATCAGTGCAGCCGAACCTGCTACCGGGGCATTGGTCGTCAGATATTTGATAAAGCCTCTGAACAGGAACATGGTGCAGATGGTGACAATGAAGGATTTTATTTTCCTGTTCACGTAGAAATATCCGTTGATTGCCCCGATCAGTGCACCTGTCAGTATGCCTCCTGCAATTGCCAGCGGAATGCTGGTCTTTGAAAGTATGCAGACAACGATTGCCGCCATACCCAGAATCGAACCCTGTGAAAAATCCAGACCGCCCATGGTCATGATGAAAAAAACGCCCATGGAGGCTATCAGTGTTACATACACCTGTGAAAGAACCAGAGGCATGTTGCCGATCATGCGCCCCTGTGTCAGGGTATTGAATAATATGAATACGATCAGGAGACCGGCTATGGGAAGAAGCACCCTGACCATCGCCATCCTTGATTTCTTCTGACCGGGATCAGCTGTCTTTGCTGCTGTCATCGTATTTGTCATGATCCGTTCCTCCCTATACCATCCGGCTTATGAGTGCGTTTTCATTCACATCCGTTGATCTCATAAGCTCTCCGCTGATTTTCCCGTCCTTCATGATAATGATCCTGTCGCACATTCCGATCAGCTCCATAAGTTCTTCCGAAATCATGATAATTGACTTGCCGTTTTTCCTCATATGATCCATGAGCTGATAAATATCCTGCTTGACCTTGATATCAATTCCGCGGGTAGGGCTGTCCAGAACTACGATGTCCGAGTCCTTTCCGACCCATCTTGCCAGAACCACCTTCTGCTTATTGCCTCCGGACAGTTCAGATACGAACTGATTCACGTCAACCATTTTTACCGAAATTTCTTTTGCATATCTGTCGGCAAATTCGTCGAGCTTTTTGTCACTGAGCAGATGTCCCTTTCCTGCCAGTGTTCCCAGTGAAGGCAGGCATATGTTATCCTTTATGCTCTGATTCATCACCACAGATTCATTATCTCTGTCTTTGGAGGTATACGCCATGCTGTGCCTGATTGCCGTCGGAATGTCATTGATTGCCGTGCCGTCTCCAAGCGTTACGCTTCCCTCTCTGTCGATGGATGCGCCGAATACCGCTTTGCCGATCTCGTGCATTCCCGATTCTGACAGTCCGCCAAACCCGAGAATTTCTCCCTTATGAAGATCAAAACTGATATCTGAAATCATATTGGGAACGGACACATTTTTTACCGACAGAACAACTTCATCGGAAACCTTTTCTCCATAATCATTCCTGTAGTATGCACCCGTTACTTCCCGGCCTACCATCAGTCTCTTCAGATCATCTTCCGTTACGCTTTTACTTTCAACCGTATCAATATACGCCCCGTCCCGAAGAATCGTAATATAATCGGATTTGGCGAGAACCTCCGGCAGATCATGTGAAATGAATATCACGCTTCCGCCATAGTCTCTGATTTTATTCATATATTTGTACAGTTCTTCACGGCCTTCCTGTGAAAGTGCCGTTGTTGTTTCATCCACGACCACTACTTTGGGTTTGAAATATGTTGCCTTTACAATTTCGACCAGTTTCCTGTCTTCAAAATTATAATTATCAATCAGATCTGCTGCCTTGATCCGCTCAAAGCCGTAATCCTTCAGCAGCTGATTGGCTTTTCTGTTCATCGCTGCTGTATTCTTGATTCCGAATCTGACAAAGTTTTCCTCATGACCCAGAAAAATATTTTCTGCAACAGTAAGTCCGCTCAGTGTCCCGAGTTCCTGAACAATAATGGAAACGCCTTCCCTGTTCGCCTCTACCTGATTTTCCGGATTGATTTCCTTCCCGTCAAGAATAAACTGGCCGCTGCCCTTGGTATAAATGCCTGAGAGCATGTTGGTCAACGTCGATTTGCCTGATCCGTTTTCCCCGATCAGCGCATGTATCGTTCCTTTCCTGATATCAAAAGATACATCCTGCACTGCCTTTGTAATGCCGAAGGATTTGCAGAGATGTTTTATTTCCAGCCTTGTATCTGTACTCATGGCAAATTCCTCCTTCGTTATTTTACAATTTCACCTTTATTGATCCTGGTGGTAAGTGTGATGATAATCAGCAGTGCAAAACCGGTAATCACATCCTGAATTGCAGTCGGCGCACCGAGTGCAATAAATCCGAAGAATATGATATTGATCATGAATTCACCGATAATGATTGCCTGAAGCGGTATGCCATACTTTTTAAATGCCAGTCCGAAGAAACATCCCATGGTCGGCACGAAGTTCCTGCTCATGGAAGCCATTCCGGTTACTGCCACCATTGATGAACCGTAGCTGATTGTCAGAATGGACATGATTCCGAAAAAGGCTCCGCTGATTACGAATGCAAGCACCTTATAGCGGTCTACCTTGATTCCCATATTTTTGGCTACAAACTCATCACTGCCGATCGCATAGGTATAGGTACCGATCTTGGTATAATTCAGAATGATATATGCAATGATGAAAGCAATCACCGCCAGAATGATATTGCCCGGCATGCAGCCGAACATCCGGAGATCTGACGGAAGTGTCTGTTCCACTCCTCCTGCGATATAATTTGCAACTGCCTCATAAATAAGTGCAAGTCCTGTCGTAACGATCATCGACGGGATTCTGAGTTTAACATAAAACAATCCGTTCAGCAGACCGACTACCGCACCTGTGACAACACAGCCGATGATCAGTCCGGAAAATCCCATGTTGAATCTGGTTGCCAGAACACAGCCCACGATAGCCGAGAGCATGATATTGGCACCGATTGAAAAATCGAACATTCCCATAACCATTACAAAATAAAACCCTACCGCACCCGTTGCAGCAATCAGACTTGCCTGAAAATACTGAAGCATATTTTCGGGTGATCCGAAGTTCCCGGGTGTAATTACCTTGAATATTGCCCATGAAGCTGCCACCATTCCCAGAAGAATCAGGTATCCGCCGAGACTTCCTGACATCTTTCCGGGGGCCGCTGCCGTGTGTACATTTGTGTCCATACGCATTCCTCCTGCTGATCTGATCAGTTCCGGTCATTTAAATGGCCGGCGCCTTTTTACAGGCTCCGGCCAGGCTTATGACATCTGATATGAATTTACTGCCCTGCACGGCTGGCCGCATCTTCAATTGAAAGCTTCGCTGCTGTCGCTTTCAGATCGTCCAGATTCATCTGTGACATTTTTACAAGTTCATCATCCGTATAAGGAAGCTGGTCTACAAAGTACTTTTTATACTGTGCATAATCATCTGCGGAAGAAACATAAAGGTACGGGAACGGTACATCATTGAAGGTTCCTGCAAAATTCGTGTAATTTCCCTTGATTGCGTTGTATACCATCATAAATGCAAACAGAGGATCGCAATAATGTCCGCCGGACTCGCCTGCCATTGAACCGTTTGCAAGTCTGTCACCAAGATCCGGAAGGAAGTCTGTGGATACCACATCGATATCCTTTGTCTTTCCTGCACGTTCTACTGCTGCAATTGTTCCCTGAAGCGGATCTCCGCCGCCACCTGCAGGAATCAGTGCATCAAGCTTGGGATCTGCTGACATCAGTGCTTCTGCTGCCTTTGATCCGCCTTCTGAAGATGTGCCTGCATACTGAGGTTCTGAAAGTGTTGCCTTGTCATCCGGATGTGCCTTGTTCCACTTCTCGACTCCGGCCTTATAGCCTTCCCATCTTCCAAGCCATGTCGCATCTCCCTGTTCCCAGCCGATCAGACCGATATCTCTGTCGCCCTTATCCAGCAGAATGTTTACCAGCTTTTCGCCGTTCTCAGGTTCATTTTCATGAACAGCACCGACATAATATGCAGAATCCGTAGCTGCCTGATAAATGTCCGGGTTATTGTCCTTACTGATAATTCTGAAGAACTGTGCCAGATATACCTTGTTATCATTGCAGGTCTTGATTGCGGAAGTCATCTCCGTATCGGAAGAGTTGCAGATGATAATTCCCTGGCATCCTGCTGCGCAGAGCTGCTCGACAGATGCGGTAACCTTCTCTGATACATGACCCTGATCGACATACTGCACATCAACGTCAAGTGCCTTTGCCGCTTCGTCAATAATCAGTTTGCACTGTGAACCGAGTACATCAGTTGAACTCCAGATGGATACACCTATCTTGATTTTGTCCCCTGATTTTGCTGTTGTCTGTGCCGCTTCACCTGTTGCCGAACCGGTACTGCCGGAAGTTCCTGTCGTCGACTGTCCGCACCCGATCAGCATTGTTGCTGTCATTGCCATGCACATGAATAAGCTTAAAATTCGTCTTTTCATAGCTATCCTCCTTTGATCATCTATTCTTACCAACGAACTAAGCTTATCTTACATATTTGTAATTTCGTTTAGTATGGAATGATTTTGGAACTTTGGTATTTTTTTCAGATTTCCTTTCTGTACTTGCTGGGTGAGATTCCCTCAACCCGCTTAAATACCTTGGTAAAATAGAAATAGTCGGTATATCCGGATTTTTCCGCAATTTCCTGTATGGACAGATTCTGCTCCTTCAGAAGCTCTTTTGCCTTCTGAATCCGAAGTGATGTCAGATAATCCGAATAATTCATCGACAGCTTTTCCTTCAGCTGACTGCTGAGACTGGCAAGACTCATATCATACTTCAGGGCGTACTCCGACAGTGAAATGTCCTCTGTAAAATGTTCCCTGATCTCCGCAATGATCCGGTCAACGAATCCTGCATTTGCTTCCCTGATCTTTTTCATCTCCATACTGCGGAGTTCATCAGTTTCACCCGGATTAAGCTCTGCATTTATTTTTTCCAGAACCTCATCAAGATTTTCCTGTCTTACCGGTTTGACCAGATAATCATAGGCATGATTGGAAACCGCATTCCTTGCATATTCAAAATCAGAATAACCGGAAACGATAATGACGCGGCTCTTACTGCTCAGCTGCCCGATATCCTTTAACAGATCAAGACCGTTGACACCCGGCATTCTGATATCCGTAAACACCACATCCGGCTGCAGCTTTTCGATTTCTTCCCGGGCGGTAAGACCGTTATTCGCCGTACCGACCACTTCAACGGGATAGCCTGTTTTTTCAAGCTGCTTTTTCAGTCCCAGTACAACCCATATCTCATCATCTGCAATGTAAGCTTTTATCATATTTTCAGTCTCCCGCTATGCCTTCCCGTACATGATCCGGAACCGTGATTACTATGCTGGTTCCCACATTTTCCCTGCTGTTGATTGTAAAGGTATAATCCGATTCGTAGAAAAGCTTCAGTCTTTGAATGATATTGGCAAGCCCGATTCCATGCCTGCCTGTATTCTCCTGTGCAACCGCAATATTGCGCCCGCTCCCCTCGACAGAATTGACCGGCTTCATATATTCAGGAACTCTTGCATTTGTATTCTGTTCATATACCTGTTTTTCATAGCTTTCCTTCAGTTCTGCCAGTTCTGCCTCCGCTATGCCGCATCCGTCATCTGTCACTTCAAAGACAAGCCTTCCGGTCTGCATGGACACGCTGATCTTCACACTGCCCTGATCCATTTTCTGTTCCAGACCGTGAAACACTGCATTTTCCACCAGCGGCTGCAGAATCAGCTTGATTACCGGGATCTGATAGGTTTCTTTTTCTGCACTGATTTCTATTGAGATTTTTCCCATAAAGCGGTATTCGATAATCTTCTTATATCGCTCCATGTGCCGGATTTCATCTTCCACGCAGACGATATTGCCGCCTTTTACCGCGTATCTGAAGATATCGGAAAGTGCCATTGTAATCTCCGCAATATCATCCTGATCATTGGCAAGCGCCATTCCGCTGATGCAGGCGAATGTATTATAGAGAAAATGCGGATTGATCTGATTTCTGTACGCCAGAAGCTTCATTTTCTGCCTGGAAAGTTCCACCTCATACAGAAGAATCTTGCTTTCCCTGATTTCATGAATCACCTTCTGATTCTCATCAAGAAGCATATCCAGTTTATCTGCCACAATGCCGATATCGTCATCCCGTTTGATGGAAAGTCTTTTGCCGGGATCAGATCTTACTTCTTCAAGAAAGCTGCCGATCATATGGATCGGTCTGGCAAGCTTTACATAGGTATAGCTCACAAGCACTGCCAGCATCAGGATGAATACCCAGAGAATGATATTCATCATCCTCTGATACCGCTGCTCTTCACTGGAGTTGGCTTCCACGGAAATTGCCACAGTAATTCTCCAGCTGTTCTTCATCCAGGAACCATGTGTGGAATAAAAGCCTTCGTTATCAAGCAGGCCATCAATTGACCCTACGCTCGTCAGATCATCCGTTGCCTTAAATGCAAGATGTCTTCCGTCCGTATCCTGCAGTTCTATGGCCGAGCCTACTGCAGAAAGGGAATTACCGATTGCATCATCCAGTGCACCGGAATCAAGGAAAAAGACACACATCCCCAGCTGCTCCATATATTTATCACTCTGAAGCTTGTATACCGGCAGATAAAACGCATAACACAGATCGTGATTTTCTCTGTTGTAATAATCAGCGCTGAATTCTTCCACGGTCCGCAGCACTTTCATCCGGTCCGGCAGGTAGTACTGGTTTCCCAGTGCACCGATACAGTTCATGTCATTATCATACAGAAGCACTGAATCCAGATGCCGGTTTAAAAGTATTGTATTGGCGAATGCACCCTTTATATCTTCAATGTTTTCCACTCTTTCCATCGGTTTGTCGGAAAAATAATCCAGTACCGCCGGCGAATACCCGAACGACTCTGCAATGCTCTCCAGATTGTCATAGCAGGAATTCAGTGAATGACCGGCCTGCGTCAGTACCAGATTGGAAAGATTTCTGGCATTTTCGTGCTCAATCTTCCGGAAATAATTCAGATTCTGAAACAGAAGAAAAATAAAGGCGGCAATAATCGTCAGCACAATGATCGTCAGCTGCAATATGATATTTTCCTTTATGGCTTTTCCCAATCTCATCATTTCGCCTGCCCGTCTGTGCTGATTCTGTTCAGCAGCGTTCTGTAGGCAGAATCAAAATCACTGTCCGATGATGCCGCAATCACCCCTGCAAGCGTGCTGAAATCATAGTCTTCTGCATCTGCGCATGCAGAATCAGCCAGTTTCACTTCGCCGCCTGTCTTTTCCAGTGCATGGATCTTTTCCTCATGCTGTGACCATGCACTGTCCTTATCCAGACAGGCATCCCAGCACGGATTTTCATATATCCACCAGTTGCTGTAATCTGCATTGTATTTCTCAATCATCCGGGCAACCTGCCCGCTTTCCATAAGCGCAATAAAACGACCGGTGTCCGCCAGATCAGTACAGCCCTTGCTGATCATGATACATGGCCAGCCTGCATCGCTCTGCGCCCTGCACTTCAATACCGGTTCCGTTTTTCCGTCCAGTTTTACAGGGCCATAGGAAATCCAGCCGTCTGCATCAAACTCCATATGTGAAATATCTCCGATGAAGCACAGCACATTTCCATCGTTCACAAGCCCTTCCGTCTGCTCCTTGCTGCAGGCAAGTGTTTCCGGTATCAGAAGCTTTTTTCTCAGCAGACCGTTGATCAGTGCAAGTGCGCTTCTGCCTCCCTGTTCCTCCCAGATCTGAGGGCTGCTCTGCTTTGCCCCGAAAGAGCCTGCAAGGTATTCTGCAATTTCATAATTATCTTCGTTTCCTCCAAAGAGGACCGGAACCAGGGAAGTATCAGAATTCTGCGCTTCACCTGCTGCCTTTTCCAGCGCCGCGGTAAAGGCGGAAGTGCTGCCGACGCTCTCTGCGGTAATTCCATATTCTGCCGCCAGCTTTCTGTTCCAGATCACGGAAATGTCACTTCCGGTAATATCGTTCTGATTCATCCCTGTGGGCAGACAGTACCAGCCGCCGTCCCGCTCCACAAGCTTTTTTCTGGTCTCTGCACTGAGCGCAGCTTCAGCTGCTCCGTCATCTGTATATTCATTAAAGAATTCATCCAGGTTCCATACTTTTCCTGATGAAATCAGTTTCTTTACCATATTGGGATTCTGAATGATCATGAGATCCGGAAGCCGGTTCTTGATCAGCAGCAATGAAAGCTGCAGATCAGCATCCTGTGCCGGTACAGTAGCCTTTATTTTCACTCCGGTTTCTTCTGAAATTTCACGGGTAAGTGTATGACTGTCAAGGCTCCATTCACTCGGCGTCCAGTCTGAGACATCAGAAAAAAGGGTCAGTCCTACAGGTACGACTTCCCTCTCTTTTTCACTGCTTTCCATATCTGACGAAAATGAAGAACTTCTCCCGTTTCCCTGACGGGCACAGAAGTACATAGAGATTCCTGCAACAAATGCCGCAAGAATTATGACGCTGACCACTGCCGGCAGCTTTCTTTTTATAACCCCCATTATGCCTTTTCCTCTTTGTTTTCAGCCCCCTGAAAAACCACAAGCGAAATCAGCTATATTTTATCATCTGTACTTCCCGGATTCAATTACATAATATGCGGGTTCGTCATTAAAGCCGGACACACACAATCCGCTCCAGCAGTACCTCCGGATCCGTTGCATAGATTGTCAGCACATTCCGGCCTTTCCTGCAGCAGACCTGTGAAGAGCAGGTTCTGATATGGCGGATGACGCCTTCTTCCCACTCCTTTGAAATACCCGGCTGATAATCCGGCGCTGTCACCATGACCTTCTGAATTTCTTCCCCGTTCAGTGCATACTCCAGATGAATCTGCCTGCCCGGCCGCCAGGGATTTGACGGCCGCAGTTCAAATGCAAGCTCAGCGTTTCCTTCCGCCTCCATGCGGAACGCATAGGAAACAGAAGGACGATCCTGCCCCTTCATGAACTGCTCTGTCACCGGATACACTCTGATGGCTGCGCCAGATCTGCCTGTTTCCTGCAGAATCCGGTATCCGGCATCCTGCGTGTCATGCCGCTCTGTATACTCATCTGCGCTGATCACAATCCGTCCGCCCGGCTGCGTTCTGTTTTTCACCACGACTGTAATCTGTCCGGTTCGGGTCCGGATCAGGACCTGCGCTTCTGCATCCACCACCTGTTTTCTGCTCACCCGTATTATCTTTACCGGCATGTCGGGTCCCACCGTGCCCTCCTGCAGAGACAGTTCTGCCCATGCAGCGCTGCTTTTCACCGTAAAATGCACATCTTCAGATCCGCCTGCCAGGAGCCGGATCTCTGCTTCATTCACATTTTTTCCAAATACATCCAGCACCAGACGCTTTCCCGTCCATTCGCCTCCGCAGGTCGTCTCCCTGCTTCCCTGCACGCAGACGATCAGGCGCGGTCCCTGTACCGGCAGCACCTGCATCAGTACCGGATTAGCCGCTTCCTCATCATTCCAGTTACAGAATCCGATGTGAGCCGCAAGTGCAAACCCGTCCCACTTTCCTCCGGCTTCCTGATGCAGCTGCTGTTTCAGCGCTTCATCCCGGCGAAGGCATTCTCTTACTTTCTCTGCATAATCATTGGCAATCAGTGCGCCTCTGGATGCCAGAAAATGATTGAGCGCGGTATATGCCCACATCCGGTGCAGGTTCATGGACGCTACGGCATTATAATATACCAGTTCCTCAAAGGCAGCCCGGTTCTCCTGCCTGCATCTGAGGGAAAGATCTTCGCATGCCGTAATCACCCTCTCCGTCTGCGCCAGAATCTCATATGCTTCTCCGCCGGGCTCCGCCTGATACGTCCGCGCAGACAGATGCTCCGGTCTGCAGTTGTTATTCATTCCGGTATAGGCTCTGATCACCTGCAAAAGCACTTCCTGATCCGCTGCGGTGAAACTGTCTGCAAACTGTCTCTGAATCCAGCTGCGGATATATCCGGTTGCCGCATCCGGTGCACTGATTCCCCAGGTATCGTAATCAAAAGCAAGATCCATGAAATACGAAAGCGGCAGTTCCTGAAATGCAAGATCTCCGACATTCACGATCCATAACCTGCGGATGCCATATTCATATGCCGCTGTCATCTGCTCCCACACCTGCGGCAGCCAGGTGGAATTCGTCCATTCATACGAAACCGGACTTCCGTGATAATCAAAATGATAGTACATCCCGTATCCGCCCGGATGCCTGCGCATGTCCTCATCCGGCAGCGTTCTCAGCCAGCCGTGATTGTCATCACAGAGCAGGAAAATCACATCCTCCAGTTCGCGGTCTTCCTTCAGCCCCGGTACGTCTTCACTGCCGTAGAAAAAGGGCTCCACCTCCTTATACAGTGCCAGCATTCTGGGCACTGTATGAAGGTCCGGACAGACATTCTTCCGGATCAGTTCATTCTGCGTATGAATCACCTTTTTTAAAAGTGCAATATTTCCTTCCAGCGATGCATCATCTCCCAGCAGCACTGAATCACGTTCTCCGCGCATGCCCATGGTAATGACATTTTCGAACTGTCCGTTTCGCCTCAGGCCGTCTTCCCAGAAGCGGGTAATTCCGTCACGGTTCGTTCTGAAATCCCATGCATCTCCGTATATGGAATCCTGCCCCCTGACTTTACTGTATTCCTCTCCGTGCCGCAGGCAGGGTTCATGGTGTGAAAGTCCCATGACAATCCCGTATTCATCCGCCAGCTGTGCACTGGCAAGACCCGGCCCGTCCAGAGAAAAGCTCGAAGACCACATTGCCGGCCAGAGATAATTTCCCCGCAGCCTTAAGAGGACTTCAAAGACATGGTCATACATCTGCGCGGTAAATCCGCCGAAATGCTTCGTACACCAGGTACCGAAGGCAGGCCATTCATCGTTGATAAAGAAGCCTCGGTATTCCACCGCCGGCTCTTTGCTGACCAGATTCACACGCTCATCCCAGATCAGGCTGTCACGCCGTGGCGGCATCACCTGTGACCAGTCCGTAAACGGAGATACCCCCAGCAGTTCGGAGATGTGAAAAAGTCCGTAAATCGTCCCCCTTTTATCACTCCCTGCGATCACCAGTGCTTCCTTTATGCCTGCTGCCCCGTCAATATGAAGATCAGGTACAATCTGAAAAAGATAAACTTCACGCTGCCCTCTGATCCTGCCAAGGTCAATCTGTCCGCCTGCATCCAGCTGATCCAGAACGCGGCTCCTTCCCGCCGTACCGAATATCACGACAGTATCCGCTTTGCATAATTTTCTGATGGCCGCCGGCTCTTTCCCTGTCACATTCCTGATGTCATGTCTTACTTTATCTGCAACTCTGCAGACCCCGGGATATGCGTCCTGCTCATAGAAAAAAGCTGTCGTCTCTCCCTGATCTGCCAGTATGAATCTGCTCATCTTCCGCCTCCCGATGCACTCTGTCCTATGTTACATACTAGAGGATCTGCCGGCGGAAACAACCGGACAAATTACAGAATTTCTGCGGCATTTTACTGCAGGATACTTCCATATTTTTTCATTTCATTTTTCACCTGCCATGATAAAATTGTTCTATATCTTTTTTCCGATAATTTAATGCTGTTGTATGAAATTATGAGGGGCCTTATGTCAGATGAATTAACCTTGTCTCAGATGCTTCAGGAGTTTCTGAATACCGTAATTGCTGATGCGGACTATAACCTGCCTTATTCAGATGCACTGCAGAAAATATGCACCGGTCTGCACCTGGCTTACGTGGAATATCGTATCAAAGTGCCATCCAACCGTATTATCCGCCATGGGGCCTCCCGGCATCAGATTCTGTACGGTTCGGAACGTCCGTGCGGAAAAACTTTTTCTTTTCAGTATCATACTGATTTCAACGGCACCGTATCCATTTCCATGACTGCTGTACCGGATTTCTCTGCGGATGACTCCATGGCAGAAATTTACCATACGTTCAGCAATCATCTTTTTCTCCTGCTCAGCAGCCGCAATATTTCAGAAATCATTCAGCATCTGATTGAATATGATATACAGACAGATACACTGAATCTGCCATATATATCCGAGTTATACCATGAGATTCACTCTGACGGTTCCGGCGTGGATTATGCGGTTCTGTTTATCAACCTCCGTAATTTCAAATATATCAATCAGACCGGAGGCATGGCATGCGGTGATGAAGCGCTGATCCGCTATGCTGATAAAATCCGCGAATCACTCACCGATTATGAACTGCTTGCCAGACCCGGCGGGGATAATTTTGTTCTGACCATAAAAAAAGAACATCTGCAGGATTTTCTGTCTTTCCTGGAAGATGTTCCGCTGTCTGCTCTGCCCGGTGCCCCGGATAAAATTTATCATATCAGCGCACATGTCGGCGTTCATATCAGTCAGAATCCGAAGGATACCTTCTCCTATCGTCTGGAGTGCGCTTCCAATGCGCTTACTCTGGGCCGGAATGTGCTGAATCGCATGGTGGTATATTATTCAGATGAGCTGAATGCAAGACTCGTCTGGGCAAAAAATGTCATCGCCTCATTTAACCGTGCTGCCACGCAGCATGAATTTGTACCATATTATCAGCCCAAGGTGGATATGCCGACAGGCAAAATCGTCGGTCTTGAGGCACTTGTCAGGTGGAATCACGACGGTCAGATCATCTATCCCGACCGTTTCATTAATATTCTTGAAAACAATTCACTGATTACCGAACTGGATCTGCAGATGCTGCAGAGCGTATGCGCAGATCTGCATCTGTGGCTGCAGGCCGGGCTTACCCCTCCTCCTGTTTCCATCAATATTTCGAGGAAAGACCTGTATGTTCCCGATATTGAGAAAAAAATTATAAATATCATTCAGAAAGCCGGTATTGAACCGTCCCAGATTGAAATTGAAATCACCGAAATTTCAACCGAATCCGACGTGCAGCGAATCATCAGCTTTTTCAACGAAATCCGTTCCTGCGGTATCCGCGTATCTCTTGACGATTTCGGCACCGGCTATTCTTCGCTCAGTCTGATCAACAGTGTTCCTGCCGATATCATCAAAATCGATCGCAGTTTTATCGGCTGCTGCATTGACTCCGCCCGGTCCCTTACCCTGGTCAGCGCCATTATTGATCTGGCGGTCAGACTTGACACCCGGATCATTGCCGAAGGTGTTGAAACCGAAGAACAGGCACGCCTTCTTATGAAAATCGGATGTACGGATGCGCAGGGCTATTTCTACGACAGACCCCTCGATTTTGCAACCATTACGCAGCGGATCAGCGCCGGGTATTATCCTCAAGTTCTTTTACCAGAAAAGGAATTGCAGCTTCAAAATTGACTCCATACCAGTTGTGCTCCGGTTCCTTCATTGTCTCCCGGATGCATTCCAGCGTATAATCAACCGCCAGTTTCAGTGCATTCTCCATGGAATACCCTCTGACAAGCGCGCCTGTCATGCAACTGGCAAAAATATCTCCTGTACCATGAAAATGTGCGTCAATACGCTCATTTTCATAAGACGTATAGGAATCCTTCTGCGCATCATAGCACAGTGCGCCCAGTCTGCCGGCCGATGTACGGACACCCGTCATGACCACCCTGCCGGTACCCCGTTGTCCCAGTTCTTTCATGATCTGTCTGATCAGCGCTTCATCCGCATCTGCTTCATACTGTCTGCCGGTCAGGAAGCATGCTTCCGTCAGATTCGGCATGATCACATCTGCCTCTGCACAGAGTTTTCTCATCGCTTCGACGAACTTCTCATCAAATCCGGTATAAAGTCTGCCATCATCAGCCATGGCCGGATCCACGACCTTAAGTGCCGGATGAAACTGTCTGAACAGTTCCTTTACAAGTTCGATCTGTTTCACAGAACCAAGATATCCGCTGTAGACAGCATCCAGATGAAAATTCTCCTTTTTCCAGTGATCAATAATCCCCTGAATATCTTCTGTCAGATCTCTGAAAGTAAAATTCTGAAATCCGGTATGTGTGGACAGTACGGCTGTCGGAATTACCGCTGTTTCAATTCCCATTGCTGATATAATCGGTAATGCCACTGTCAGTGAACACTTTCCGATACAGGAAATATCCTGCATGGTTACGATTCTTTTCATCTGTCTTCCATCCTTTCCTTACGTTCTGCGTAAGATTGTATCAGCATAGTGGTATGGTTTCAAATGCCAGAATATGTTTTTTCAATCAGTCCACATTCAGGAAAAGCTTCCGGAATATTCTCTTTACAAACAATCCCATGTGACCATAAAATACAGATACAATTCAAACAGAGGTTTCCAGAATGAAAAAAAGACTGAAAAAAGTACTGCTGGTATTTCTGATCATAATCATTGCATCCTGTACAGGATTCCTGATCTATGCTTCCAGCTATTATCACGCATCTGACGATGCACTGCAATATCTGACAAAATCCGGAGAAGGTGTGACTGTTACGCAGGAGCATGATCTGATCACCTTCACACCTGATCATATTACCTGCGGCATGATTTTCTACCCGGGTGGAAAAGTGGCCTGTCAGGCATATGCGCCGCTTCTCTACCGCTGTGCGCAAAAGGGAATTCTGTGCATCATGCCGAAGATGCCGCTGAATCTGGCTGTCTTCGGTATCAACCGGGCAGACGGTCTGCAGAAGGCGTATCCCGATGTCACTGACTGGTATATTGCCGGGCATTCTCTGGGCGGTTCCATGGCTGCCGTATATGTAAAGGATCATGCAGACGATTACCGCGGACTGATTCTCCTGGCTTCCTATTCCACTGAGGATCTGAAAAACAGCGGGCTGTCTGTGTTGTCTGTTTACGGCGCGGAGGATCATGTGCTGAATCTTAACTCCTATGCAAAATACAGAAAAAATCTCCCGGATGCTCTTACTGAGAAGATCATTCCGGGAGGCTGTCATTCTTATTTTGGTACTTATGGGATACAGCGCGGTGACGGAACCCCTTCCATCTCGAATGATGATCAGCAGGAGTATACTGCTGCGCTGATTGCGGAGTGGATCAATGCTGTTCATCCCCGAACTGACTGAAAATCTGCTCGATTTCCGGACGTATCCTGATGAATACATCCAGAATCAACGGATCAAAATGCGTTCCCCGTTCTTCCAGCATGATCTGAAAAGCCTTGTCCATCGAAAAAGCCGGTTTATATGGTCTGCTGGATACCAGCGCATCAAATACATCCGCAACTGCCATGATTCTGGCACAGAGCGGAATCTGCTTTTCAGAAAGCCCTTCCGGATATCCTCCCCCATCCCACTTCTCATGATGATACAATGCAACTTTTCTTGCCAGTTCATAATCTGCACCATCTCCGGTATTTTTCATCAGAAAATCAATAATTCTGGCGCCCTCTGTCGTATGTGTCTTCATAATCTCAAACTCTTCCGGCGTAAGTTTCCCCGGTTTATCCAGAATATCATCTGAAATGGTCACCTTCCCGATATCATGAAGCGGTGCAACGCGGTGAAGACGTTTGATATATGCCTTCGTTATTTCTTCCGCATATTTTCCTTCATTCCAGAGTTCTCGCGTTATGGCATCCACATAATCACTGGTTCTCCGGATATGCCCTCCCGTTGTTGCATTTTTGTTTTCTACAAGGGACGCAAATCCGAACAGCATCTGTTCCTGAAAGTGCTGCAGCTGCTCTGTCTTTTTCTCCACATTTTCTTCCAGTTCCTCTCTGTAGGATTCCAGAAGTTTCGTGTGTTCCATTTCCATGGTAATATCACGCAGCGTCAGAATACGTCCGGCCTGTTTTCTTTTAACATGAATATCTCTGAATGTAACCCTGTACTGATGTCCGTTAAACACATATGTTTCACCTTTTTCACTGATTGCGGTAAGCCGTTCTCTCTTTGCCGTGAATTCAGGTGCCTTGGTCTCAAAGGATTCACCAATTGCCATTTTCTCAAGTTCAGGAAACATGGCCCGTGCCAGCTGATTGGCACCTTCAAATTCATGAAACATCGTTTCAATAATAATTGCATCTCCTGACGTTTCATAAACCATATCCAGTGCAATACTGTTGATGTCATAAAATCTGTGACCGATCAGATAAATCAGATGCACATCGCTGATAATCAATCCATAGGGCAGAAGATCCAGCGTAGAGCCTGTCATTTTTTCTATAATATAAGCCGTAATCGGTGCAATTGCCACAATTGCAAGCGCCCTTGAATACCTGTTTTCATTCTTTATGGTTACGATTCTGCGGTAAACATACATTGTCACAATTCCAATAAGATAAGCTGCAATCATGAGCACATATACTGTATGCATCGGTCCGTATTCTTTTACCAGCATCGGAAAACCGTTTACAACTTCTACATGAAATGACCTGTAATACCACGTATTCATATCAAAGGTACAGGTGAAAACGGTCATTACATATCCGGAGCCAACCATGACAATTTTAAGCCATCTGGGAATGTGAATGTCCATGTACAAACCGTACAGAATGACAAAAATGCTGAATGCATTACAGGCGCCAAGATATTCGATCTTATTGGCATAGATCATCAATGCCTCATCTGCAGAAAGACTCCTGCCAAGTGCTCCCAGGCAGACCAAAAAAAACATGAGTGAAATTATTGTTGTAAGTTTCTGCCCTTCATTCGGTCGATGAAATGTCGCAAGAACAACACAGACCGCTGCAATAATCACTGCAACCAGTTCAATAAAATGAACAACCCCGTACGTGATCATATTATTACCTCTTTATTCTGCCGTCTTCTGATATTATGCTGTGCATGATCATTCTCCCATACTTCCGAGTATTTTGTACAACGTTTTATATAATTGCTCTGCCTCTCCTTTATCGATTCTGACGCATTCCCCGATCTGCTCCGGAACATCAAGCGCCTTCTCTTTGAGACGATCGCCTTCCTGCGTCAGTGTGACGATCAGAACACGTTCATCATCTCTTGCTCTTGTCCGTTCAATCCAGCCCTTCTGCTCCAGCTTCTTGAGAACCGGCGTCAGTGTACCGGAATCAAGATACAGATATTCGCCAAGTTCCTTTACATTCATCTGTCTGTGTTCCCACAGAACCATCATGGTAATATATTGTGTATAAGTCAGATCCAGCCTGTCCAGAAACGGCTTATACCGTTTGACGATTTCCTTGGAAACCGCGTACAGAGGAAAGCATAGCTGGTTTTCCAGTTTCAATGCATCATATTTATCCATCGTCCACACTCCATTTTTATACATTGTATACAATTAAATTACCATTCTTTGTTTTCCTTTGCAATCCCCTGCGCATGAGAACCTGCAGATCTTTCCGTCAGCCTGTCCATGTCAAGGATCCGGTAGCCGCTGCTTTTTTTCTCCAGAATGCCTTCTTCACAGAGTTCTCCGAGCAGGCGGAACATGTGCCGGTAGCTCATTCCCACCGAACAGGATACATCCGTCAGCACATCATTAAAAATCCGATGATGAGAGGCCTGCAGAATATATGCGCACAGACGCTCTTCTCCTGTATAAAGCGCTGCCGATACAAGGTTATCCGAACTGCGGACCAGTTTGCCTGCCAGCTCACGTCCCACATGGTTCAGAAACGTGACGTTGGATCTCAACGCCGGCCACTGCGTGCGCGGAATGGCAATACATTCAAATTCAGTCATTGCGATCACCGTACAGTCTGCCAGCTTTTCGTCCGTCATGAATTCAATGTCTCCAAGTGTCCCGTCCGATGCGTAATAGCACAGCACCAGATTTTTACCGTTATTGGCGGCCTGGCACACTTTGGCACTGCCGCTTAACACGATTCCGAACCAGGTAATGGTCTCGCCCTCTCTGAAGATGCATTCACCGGCAGAGAACCTGAAGCATACAGGAGCCTCTTTTCCCTTCTCTGTCAGGTAATCAAGACCATATGCTTCCAGTTTTGCATGCGCCGTCTTTCCTGCTTTTCTTTTTTCCATCTGTGCTCTCCTGTTTCATACAGTATAGCATATATGGGACATATGTCCTAACCGGTCCGGCGGCATCCCCTGTATAATGAAGAAAAAATCATTTGCCCTTCGCGGCAGAACGGAGTTTACATGTATCAGCTCATCGCACTTCTCACAGGTCTCATTCTCGCTGTCATGATTTCAATCAACGGCAGTCTGTCGCAGATCTATGGTGTATTTATCGCTGCAGTCATCATTCATATCGTCGGCATCGCATTTGCCGCTCTTCTTTGCCGCATCCGCGGTGAGCACAAAAAAGCACGGCTCTTTGGTCATTCCCCCTGGTGGATGTATCTGGGCGGTGCACTCGGTGTGATTCCGACACTCGCCAACAATTTTGCCTACGGCAAAATCAGCATGACCAGTATCGTAGCGCTGGGGCTTCTGGGGCAGACGCTCCTGTCGCTGCTGATTGACAGTCTGGGCCTGTTCGGCATGGAAAAGCATGCCTTCCGTAAAACCTCCCTGATCGGGATTCTCTTCTCCCTGGCCGGTGTATGCATCATGACAGATCACTCTGTTCTGACCGGTATCATCGCCGTAATCGTATCTATTCTCAGCGGTGTATTCGTAGTCATGTCCCGTACCGTCAATGCCAGACTGGCAGAAAAAACAGGTGCCATGCAGGGTTCTCTGATCAATCACCTGGTCGGCTTCCCGATTGTTCTCCTGATCGCGGTGATCTGGTGTATTACTTCCGGAAGTGTGCCCGAAGTCACTGCCGTCCCTCACATCTGGATCTATCTGGGCGGCATGCTGGGCGTCACAACCGTCGTCCTGTATAACATTACCGTACCGAAAGTATCTGCATTCCGTCAGACCATCCTGACCTTCATCGGCCAGGTATTCACCGGTATCGCACTTGATCTGCTGACGGGCAGCGGCTATTCCGCCGTATCCTTCATCGGCGGCATTGTGGTTTCCGTCGGCATCGCCCTCAACATCTGCATCGATCATTTCAGTTCCTCTGTGCAATCTTCCGTGCAATCATGACTGCTTCAGGACTGAAGCGGTTCTGTTCCAGAAAATTCGCATCATCCGGAAGCGGCACGCCTGCCGCCTCTCTCTGCATCACTGCATTTAACTTTTTAAACAGTTCCGTCAGTGTATCAAAATCATTACAGCGGTCCAGAATACTGGTACCTGTTGCATCCATTTCATATTCCGCTGTGGAGATCACCTGCATGGCGGCCTTGAGATCGCCGTAGATATCCGATGCTTCCATCAGTACATCCGGGCGGACTGCCAGGCAGCTCAGAAAATAACTTTTCGCGCCGCTGATATCCTTTTGCCGGAAATACCGGGCAAGATGCTCTTCCATCTCCTGTGTCTCTTTCTTTTCCCCGATCATGCCGACTCTGCATTCGCAGACCTTCAGCCGGTTGACCCGGATCCACACCAGCAGCAGAATCTCTGAAACAAAGCCGTACAGACGCTTCTGATATCCGTCATAGCCTGTCATGTCAATCTGCTGCTGTGCCTTCTGCAGGATTCCGAACAGCCACGCCGCATACCGGTCAAACAGCGGCTTTGATGCAATGATCATATTACCGAAATAGGTTCCGGTATCATGCACCGTTTTTTCAAAGGTCTCATAATATTCCGGTTCATCACTTTGTATGATCTTCGCCACAATGTCCATGTCACGCTGGTTATGATCCACCGCAAAACCGTCATAATAGGTGCAGTTCAGCCGGATCTGTCTGGTCGTGATGAGGTCATATTCCTGTAAAAGCGCCCTGATCTGTGCTTCCGAAAGGAGCTTCCCCTGTTCATCAATGAGGAATCTCCTGTAATGGCACATGCCGACGATATCGTCTGTCGTATCATTCTTCCAGAGCCAGTACATTCCGGTCAGTTCGCTGTAATACGGATTCTCTGCAGATATATTGTCCCCTGTATCATCGCCTGCGTATCCAAGCGGTCCGTGAATCGCTCTTCCCACCTGCATGGGTACATACAGCGGATCGGACGGCATCCTGCATTTCTTATGTGTCATGGCATATATTTTCATCTGCACACTCCCTGTCACGTTTCCTGCCCGCGATGTTCTTCTTTCCACGCTCTGATCTGCGCCAGCCTCTGCAGATATCCCGATTCCTGTCCCTGACCGTCCGGGCGATAGTATCTGCGGTTCTCCAGTGCATCCGGAAGGCATTTCATATCCGTCAGCTTATCCTGCGTATCATGCGCATACTGATAGCCCTTTCCGTAACTTAAGTCTTTCATCAGTGCAGTCGGTGCATTGCGGATCACAAGCGGCACAGGCTCTGCCAGATGTTCGATCGCATCCTCTCTGGCCTCCCCGTATGCAACGTAAAGTGCGTTGGATTTCGGTGCCAGAGACATATACACAACCGCCTCCGTCAGATGCACCGTACACTCCGGCATCCCGATAAAGTGGCACGCCTGGTAGGCTGCCACTGCGATTTCAAGCGCATGCGGATCCGCCAGTCCGATATCCTCGCTCGCAAATCTGGTCACACGCCTTGCCACATACAGCGGATCCTCACCGGCTTCCAGCATTCTGGCCAGCCAGTAAACCGCCGCATCCGGATCGGAATTGCGCATGGATTTATGAAGTGCGGAGATCAGATTGTAATGTTCTTCGCCGTTTTTATCATATAGCAGTGATTTTTTGGATGTGCACTGCTCCAGTGTCTCTTTTGTCACGGTAATCGTACCGTCTGCGGCTATGTCACCGTTGAGCACTACCATCTCCAGCGTGGACAGTGCGCTTCTTGCATCCCCGTTTGCAAAAGAGGCGATCATTTCCAGCATGTCCTCTGTGATCTGTATCTTCTGATTGCCAAAACCGTGCGGATTTGTCAGCGCGTTTTTCAGCAGCGTGACCAGATCCTGTACCGTCAGTGCCTGCAGCACGAACACCTTGCATCTGGACAAAAGAGCGCTGTTGATTTCAAAGGACGGATTTTCTGTCGTCGCACCGATCAGGATGATGCTGCCCTTTTCCACAAACGGCAGAAAAGCATCCTGCTGTGCCTTGTTGAAACGGTGAATCTCGTCCACGAAGACAATCGTCTTCGTTCCGTATACGCGGTTGTCCTCCGCTTCCTTCATTACGGTGCGGATCTCCTTGATCCCGCTGGTTACTGCAGAGAAATCGATAAAAGAAGCCTTCGTTCTGCCGGCAATGATTCTGGCGAGCGTTGTCTTCCCCACACCGGGCGGTCCCCAGAAGATCATGGAAGAAATCTGATCGCTTTCGATCAGGCGCCGCAGTACCTTGCCTTCTCCGAGAAGATGCCGCTGTCCTACAAAATCATCCAGCGTCTGCGGCCTGAGTCTTGCCGCCAGCGGCTGCGGTATCATCTGATTAAAAAGAGACATCTGCTCCATAAATAACCTCCTGCTTGAGTCCTGTACATGACTACGGTATAATGGTCAGACGGCCTCATTGTATCACTCCACTAAAAAAAAGAAAGAAAAGGTGCTCTATGCAATTACGCAAAAAATTCTTCGGAACAAAAGACTTTTATCTGATGGTGCTCGCAGTTGTCGTTCCCATCATGATTCAGAACGGTATTACCAACTTTGTCAGCCTCCTGGATAACATCATGGTCGGAAGAGTCGGCACAGATCAGATGTCCGGCGTCGCCGTTGTCAATCAGCTGATCTTTGTATATAATCTCTGCATTTTCGGCGGCATTGCCGGTGCAGGTATTTTCACTGCGCAGTTCTACGGCAGCGGCAATGTTGAAGGAGTCCGCAGTACGTTCCGTTTCAAGATCTGGACCATCATTCTTCTGTGCATTCTCGGCATCAGCGTCTTTGTTTTTCAGGGCGATCATCTGATCCGGATGTATCTGCACCAGGACGGCGGCTCCGGTGATATCGAAGCTACCTTCCGTTATGCAAGAGTCTATCTCCACATCATGTATCTGGATATGATTCCGTTTGCGATTACGCAGGCTTATGCCGGAACCCTTCGTGAAACCGGTGAAACCATGCTGCCCATGAAAGCCGGCATTGCAGCTGTCTGTGTCAACCTCGTATTCAATTATATCCTGATCTATGGTAAATTCGGTGCACCCGCCATGGGTGTGGCCGGCGCTGCCATTGCAACGGTTCTGTCCCGTTTTGTTGAGCTCGGGATCATCGTGGTCTGGACACATTCCCATCCACAGAAAAACGCATTCATTGCAGGTGCCTTCAGGAGCCTGAAGATCCCCGCCGCCCTGGCCGGAAAGATCATCGTAAAAGGGCTGCCGCTTCTGGTGAATGAAACACTCTGGGCCGCAGGCATGGCTGTCATGATGCAGAACTATTCTCTGCGCGGACTGTCCGTCATTGCTGCTCTGAATATTTCTTCCACGATATCAAATGTATTTAATATTGTATTCATTGCCATGGGTAACGCAATTGCCATCATTCTCGGTCAGCAGCTGGGTGCCGGTAAACTCGATACCGCACGTGACTATGCACGCAAGCTGATCTGCTTCTGCGTTCTGTGCTGCATCGCCTCCGGAATTCTGATGTCTTTTGCCGCACCGTTCTTCCCCCTGATGTATAAGACTGAAGAAAGTGTCCGCCGTCTGGCAACCGGAATCATCCTGATTTCTGCCGCCTGCATGCCGATGTATGCCTTTGAAAACGGCTGCTATTTCACCCTGCGCTCCGGTGGCAAAACTTTCATTACTTTCCTGTTCGACAGTGTTTTTGTATGGATTTTCAGTATTCCGCTGGCCTTCGTCATCGGACATTACACTGACATGCCGATCATGCCGTTCTATCTGTGCTGTCAGATGATCGAACTGGTTAAATGCCTGATCGGGTACATTCTGGTCAGAAAAGGCATCTGGGTTCAGAATCTGGCAGAAGCAACCGGAAACTGAACAGCCTTCCTTTAAGATTCAAAAATATTACTCTGCATCAGCGCATGGATCAGACTGTGCGCTTCGGCCCGGATGAGCTGCGGATCCTTTCCCTCTTTCCTGCCCTCACTGATGAATCCCCAGATTCCGTTACACAGAAACGCAGTTACCATATTCAGTGAATAGGATGCCTTCAGTTCATTGGCCTGCAGAAATCCGCTGATTTCCCTCATGATAATATCGGATAAAGCCAGATACAGATAAGATCCCGTCTTCTGTGATACGCCGGGCAGCGGCGAATCCTCTTCGCCAAAGAGTCTGAGCAGACAGTCCAGAATATTGCAGCAGCCCTTTACCGGATCCTTTTCCCTGTTGTTTTCTTTCTGCCTGTCCAGGAAATCCTGTTCCGCTGCAACTGCCATTTCATGAAAGACCTCATCTGCCAGTGCATACTTGTCCGTATAATATGTATAAAAAGTAATCGTCGTAATCCCTGCGGTCAGACAGATCTGCCTGACCGATAACGAAGCAAATTCATGCTCTGAAAGGAGCCCCAAAAGCGCGTCCTTGAGTTTTTTTCTGGTATTCTGAATTCTGCGGTCTTCTTTTTTCCCTGCCTGCTGCTCTGTCTGATGATTTTTTTTCATATTTTCACACTTACGCCTTTATCCACTAAGCCTGCATTCGACATTTTTACCGGGGTTGCCCTGCAACCTCGTTCAGATACGGATGCATCTGCATCCGTATCTGATTATACCATAATCCCCCACCGATTAATCTGCTATACTTTATCACCTGTATTTTGTTCTCAGAAATTTTATTATTACACATGTATAAATATATTGTACTGTTATGGCTTTTTTATTATAATACATATATAAATATCGACATGTATTATCTGCCGAACAAAAAAGGAGATGAACGTTATGGATTGGTCTGGTTTTCTGAATGCAGTTCCAACAGTAGTACAGGCAGTTCTGCTTCTTATCGTTGCCTGGATCGTAGCAGCAATCTTCCGTAATATTGTGAAAGGTATTCTGAACAGGTTCTGCAAAACAAAGCTGGGGAATGCTCCGGCAGAAGCTACCCATGGTTCGGGAGAAACCATCAGCATGCTTGGCAATCTTACCTTTGCCATTGTTTTCTTCCTGTTCCTGCCGGGCGCACTTGAAAAACTTGGCATGAGCAGTGTTACTGCTCCAATCACTTCAATGGCTACCCGCTTCCTTGATTTTCTGCCCAATATCATTGCTGCCTGCATCCTGATTGCATTCGGATTCTTCCTTGCAAAACTCGCAGCACAGCTCCTGAATACCTGTCTGAAGAAGACACCCCTTGATTCTCTTCAGGCAAAGTGCAAGATCACTCCCAAAAAGGGAAATGAATTCTCTGATATCATTTCCAAAATTGCCTACACCCTGATTCTGATTGTCTTTATTGTAGGCGCGCTTCAGGTACTGCATATTCCCGCAATCAGTGATCCTGCAACTTCCATGGTCACAGAAATATTCAATTTCATTCCGCTGTTGTTCGGCGCCATTATCCTGATTGCATTCGGTGTATTTCTGGCGAATCTGGTCGGCAGCCTTGTACAGTCAATTCTGGCAGGTACCGGAATTGATAAATTTTCACAGGACACTTATCAGAACGGCAATCCCAAAGCTGTCCCTGCTTCAAAGATCGCAGGAGACATTGTAAATGTTGTCATTGATCTGATCTTCCTGGTTGCAGGCATCAAGATTCTGAAAATCGATGTGCTTACCAATGTCGGTAATGCCATCATCGGTTATCTTCCTTCCGTTCTTGCCGCATGCCTCGTACTGCTTGCTGCATGGGCTGCCGCCTGCTGGATCGAAAAATCCATTCTGAAGACCTATCCCAATGCCTCCGGACTGGCTCTCTGCGCCAAAACCGGAATCATGATACTGGCAGGCTTTATGGCAATCAGCCAGCTGGGTATTTCCAAATCCATCATCGATACCCTGTTCATGTGGCTGTGCATTGCCGCTGCGGCTGCTTTTGCAATATCCTTTGGTATCGGCGGAAGAGACTGGGCGAAAAAGAAACTGGACGATCTGTCCGAGAATACAAAAGATCAGCTTTCAGATAAAAAGTAATGCGTTCCTGACAAAAAGAAGCCATTCCGGTAACCCGGAATGGCTTCTTTACATATACGGTATTTAATCCTTATTCTGTGTTTCCGTTACATCCTGTGCCGGCTCTGCAGGATCTACAATGTTATCCTCTGCTGCCGTATCCAGCTTTGCACCGCAGCTTCCGCAGAACATCGCCCCCTCGGCAACTTCAGCGCCGCATTTCGGGCATACATTCTTCTTCGGCTGTGCAGGCTCTACACGTACGATCTGCTGACCGCACTTCGGGCAGAACTGATTCTCCCTGGAAATCTCAGCGCCACAGTTAGGACATACATCCACATTCTTGATCTCGCGGATTTTCAGCTTATCCGCATCAATCTTTTCCTTTACGTCCTCATATTCCTTTCTGCAGAATGCAACGGTCTCATCCTCTGTGTTAATGAGTTCACTGTGCTCCATTACATATTCTCCGAGCTTCATATAGCATTCTCTCATCTTTGACTCATAGGTGCTGATCTCCATGTTGATCCTTGCAACCTCTGTCAGATCCTTTGTTTTCGATGCAAAACTGTTAAAGCTGTCCATCAGTGCCATATTCTTTACCTCCATATAAAGTGTTGCTGTTGTATTGTAATATACTTATCCTGCACCTTTGCCGGTTATTTATAAACCGCATAATTTTCGACTTAATGCATGTTAAAAACGCCATTACTGCAGATTAAGCTTCTGCATCAGACACAATGTCTGTCATTGATTTCCTTTACCTTGTTTACCCTGCGCACATATTTTTCCTGTGTCAGCGGATCCGTATGCATCCAGGTCTTTACAATTTCCATTGCAATCGCGTCTCCGATGATCTTCCCGCCGATGCACAGAACATTGGAATCCGTATGCTGCCTTGCCAGCTGTGCACAGAAGGGATCCTGGCAGACCGCTGCATATACATTTCTGATTTTGTTGGCAATCAGCGCACTTCCGTAACCGACGCCGTCAACAAATATGCCTCTTTCGCATTCACCTTTTCCGACCGCCAGTGCCGCCGGGTATACATAATCCGAAAGATCACAGGAATCCTCGCTGAAGGTTCCATAGTCCTTCACTTCATGTCCCTGCTCCTCAAGATATTTCATAATCTCATTTTTCAATCTGAATCCTGCATGATCACTTGCAACTGCAATCTTCATAAACTGCCCTCCTGTCACAGAAAAAGCGTTTCATAAATTACCTGCGCTGTCAGTACGGAACCGTCCATGGACGCATGCTGACCGTCCTGCGCGTACAGCTCGATCTCCGGATGCTCATGATGATACTGCCACCATCTGCGTCCGACCGGTGCCACTTTTACACCATAGCTGTTGCCGATTCCCTCATATATCTCTGCCATATCCTCCTGGCCGGCCTCATCATCTTTTCTGGTCCAGGTCATAAACAGACAGGGTTCTCCGCCTGCATTCCTTACTTCTTTGATCAGAGTATCCGCGCCTGAAAGCATCAGTGCCTGGTCTCCCATGGGATGTGCCTTATGCTGCAATACGACACAGTCATAATGACCATGACGGATATTGAAAAGAGCCTCCGGTGACTGTGCGTGATAATCAAATCCCACACCCGGCGTTGCAATCATGACGGTCTCCACCTGCCCGATCCCGTTTTCTTCACAGATTCCGCGAAATATCTCCGGCATATCATTGTAATAGGTATGACTGTTTCCGATAAAAAGAACCTTCATCCGAATTCTCCTTTCCCTTTCCTCCATGCGAGTGTCTGATCCTATTATACATCATCAGCTTTTGCATAGCCAGACAGAACAACATGATGTATAATAAGGGCAGAAAAATGGCCATATTTAGTAATGCTGTTTTAACACATGGAGGTATTGTTATGATAAAAAGAAAAATTGCTGTCATCTGTACTGCAGCCTGTCTTGCCTTTACCACTTCCGCTTTCACTGATCAGATTCCTGTCGTTCAGGCGGAAACCTCTGTCACCGTACCCGGAACCGTTCTGTCCGGCACGACAGATACACTCCTGTATCTCTCCACAACCGCAGGAACAATGGAAATCAGGATTGACAGTAATGCAGATACCAGCGGATGTAAAATCCTGCTGCCGGACAAGCAGGTATATGTAACCTGCTACCGCGGCTCCGATGCCTATATGCATGCATCGAAGATCACCAGTACAGACAGCCAGGCGCAGGTCAGTGTAGATACCAGAAATACTGCAACAGTAGAAGGTACCGTCATTACCGGTACGACAGACGAACTGCTCTATTTTTCCACCAGTGCAGGAACCATGCAGATCAAAATGGACGACAGCACCGATATGACGGGATGCAACATTGTAACGCTCGGTAAAAAGCTGGTGATTACCTGCGGACGCGGCTCTGATGCCTACATGCATGCCATAAAGGTTACCGATTCCGCATCTGCCTCCAGCAGCACGACCGCAACCATTAACGGTGTCACCATGCCCAATATCACCGGAACCGTTGCTGCCGGTACAACGCCCGGTTATCTCTATTTTTCCACCAGTGCAGGGCTCATGGAGATCAAAATTGACAGCTCCACAGACCTTGGCAGCTGCAGAACACTGATCCCCGGACAGTCCATTACCGTTGCCTGCTACCGCGGCTCCGATGCCTACATGCATGCCGGACGGATTATTGATAATACCGTTTCCTCTTCTGCTGCGGCAACTGTAAATTCAACCAAAACCATTACTGTCTCCGGAACCGTGACCTCCGATACTTCTTCACAGATCCTGTTCCTTTCAACAAGCGGCGGTATCATGCAGATCAAGCTGGACAGCAGCACACAGATGAACGGCAATGTTCTTGTTGTCGGAGAACAGATTCTTGTCACCTGCGGCAGCGGTTCTGATGCATTTCTGCATGCCATCAGTGTTTCCGCAAGCTGACAGCGGTAAACCGCTTCCATTAACAGTTCCTTATCAGAAAAAACAGCACCTGGGATCTGAAATATAAAATTCAGAATCCCCGGTGCTGTTTTATTTTTTCCGCTGCCCGTTATTTCATGGTTACATATTCCGGATTCCAGACTGCAGCTGCAACTGCCTGCTCCACATCCTGAATCTGCGCGGTTGCCACACCATCGCTGATGGCGGCTTCCACGACTGCCTTCGCTACCAGTCTGCTGGCTTCTCTGACATATCTGACCGGCGGCAGAATCGGTGCTCCCTTTTTTGAAAGATCCTGCAGTGATACGATTCCGTGCGCTGCCGCGCTGAGCATACCGTCTGTTACGGTTTTCGCCTTTGCGACTACAATACCCAGACCCAGGCCGGGATAGAGAAGTGCATTATTGGCCTGGCCGATGACATAGGTCGTTCCGTTGTATTCCACCGGCTTTGAAGGACTGCCTGTCACAACAAGTGCCCTTCCCTCGCTCCACCGGATTACATCTTCCGCCTTGGCTTCACAGAGTTTCGTCGGATTGGAGATCGGAAGAATCGCCGGTCTGTCATTATACTGCGCCATCTTCCTGACCACTGCCTCCGTGAATCTCCCCGGCTGCCCCGATGTACCGATCAGAACACTCGGCTGTACCGCATCAATGATATCTGCCAGATCTGTCAGTGCATCCGGGAATTCTGACTTCGGTCTTGCATATCTGGTCTGTCCCGTCGTCAGCTCCTGCATATCATCTGTCACAAGTCCATAACGATCCACCAGATAAAAATGGCGCACCGCCTCTTCTTCACTCATTCCCTGCAGTGTCATTTCCAGCAGAATCTGATCCGCCACACCGCAGCCGGCCGTGCCGCCTCCGAATATGACATATCTGTGTTCCTTTACCGATTTTCCGGTCACTTCAGCAACCGCATTCATTGCAGCGCTCATCATGACGCCGGTTCCCTGAATGTCATCATTAAAGGTGCAGATCTTTTTCCTGTACTCTTCCAGGATAGTGCTGGCATTTCCTCTGCCGAAGTCTTCCCAGTGGAATAAAACTCCCGGGAACAGGTCTTCCGCATCCTTCACCAGCTGATCAATAAACCGGTAATATCCTTCTCCGGTTCTGCGCTCATGTCTGTTACCGATATAATGCGGGCTTTCGAGCAGTTCTTTCCGGTTCGTTCCGTTATCCACAACAACAGGAAGAACGCGCTTCGGATTCATGCCGCCGGCCACGGTATAAACCGCCAGCTTGCCGACAGAAATCATCACGCCCTCAATTCCCCAGTCACCGATTCCAAGAACGCCTTCTCCATCTGTAATTACCATCAGATCAATGTTCTCAAGACCGGCCGCGCCGTTTATAAGTGCCTGCCGGATCTGTTCCGGATGATCCGCATCAAGATATACCGCTTCGTTCGGTCTCTCATAATCATCCGAAAAATTCATGACTGCATCTGCAATGGTAGGGGTATAGATCACCGGCATCAGTTCTTCCAGATGATCCTTCACCAGACGGTAATACAATACCCGGTTCATATTATAGACGGACATCAGATATCCGTTTTTCTCGTAATCCGTTGTCAGGCGGCTGACCTTTGCATATTCAATCTCCACCTGCTCTTCAAGCGTTCTGACTGCTGTCGGAAGCAGCCCGGTCAATCCGTATTCTTTTCTTTCTTCTTCAGAAAATGCTGTTCCTTTATTCAGAAAAGGATTGTTCAGCAGTTCTTTTCCCATCAGCTGTGCCATGTCTTCTTACCATATCCTTCCTGCCATACCGGCTCATCCATATGCCTTATTCTAGCCGCCTGCAGGTGCTGCTGTAAAATGTATTATCTGTATGTCTGCCATATCAAATTGACATTTACATGGAATAAAGGTCAGCTGTTTTCACATAACGACAAGGTTTTTCCCTTTATTTTTTCCTTCATAAAGCTTCTTATCCGCTATATCCAGCAGATCCTCACCGATTGCGGTTTCCGGTCCGGCGATGCCGAACGTCATGGTCACACGCTGTGCAATCTGCGGAAATTCCTGCGCTTCCACTTCTTTTCTGATCTTGTCCGCAATCCTTCCTGCATCTGCGGATCCGCACTTCATCAGAATAATCACAAACTCCTCACCGCCCCAGCGGCAGACAATATCACTGCTCCTGACATTTTTCCTGAATATTTCCGCAAGTTTTACCAGTACGCAGTCTCCCTGTTCATGACCATAGGTGTCATTAATCTTTTTAAAATCATCAATATCCGCCATAATTACCGAATAACCGCCTGCAACCTCACGGGGAAGTTCCAGAAATTCCATAATGGCCCGCCGGTTGTTCAATCCGGTCAGTACATCCGTCCTTGCCAGATTATCGAGAATCACATTTTTCCTGAGCAATGCGCCTCTCATGGCAATAATCTGTGAAATATAGCTGCTCTGAAATGCCATGACCGATATGGCAATGATCGAAAGATTTACCAGATACATGATATATCTGACGTTTTCAGTACCAAAAACGTATACGGGAGGAACCGATCTGCTGTACACTTTTATGCCGATACTGAGTCCGACTGCAAGAAACGCCAGTGCTCTTCTCCCGGCAGAATCTTCACAATTCTCCGTAGTAAGTGCCACATAATAACCATAATAAACCAGAGGAAGAACTGCAAATCCGTACAGTTCAAAACCGCAGGATCCGCCAACCATGACAACCGCAAGAATCATATGCACAAGAATTTCGATATAGATGATATAGAAGAATAACCGGTTCCGGTCTTTCAACACCGCACGGTACGCAAAGACATAGACCATCACGCTGATCACATTTGCCGCCAGCATGATCCTGATCCCGTAATACCAGAAAATCAGCAGCAGCATTCCATGATATGCACCGATTACCACACTGATCAGGCGCTCCATCTGACTGATGATGCGCTTCTCATCCCTGTGTTCATCGACTTTTCCGAATATCGCGTGCAAAAGCTCCAACAGATTTTCCAGTTTTTTCATCCTGCCCCCTTCGGATTATTACCACAAAATCTTTATTATATTAATAATAGCATTGATTCTGTAAAAATACATCCTGTTCATGATATGATAAATCTGTTTTCAATATCAGATTGATATGGAGGCTGTCTCATGAATGTAAATTATGAATACTACCGGACTTTTTACTACGTTGTGAAATATGGCAGTCTGACCAAGGCGGCCAACATCCTCTTCAGTAACCAGCCCAACGTCACCCGCAGTATGAACCGTCTTGAACAGGAGCTCGGATGCAGGCTTCTGCTGCGTACCAGTCACGGCATACAGCTGACGCCTGAAGGGGAGCGCCTGTACCGTCATGTGCAGACCGCTGTGGAGCAGTTGCAGGCCGGAGAAGCAGAGCTTGGGAGCAACGCACTCCTGCAAAGCGGCAGCATCTCCATCGGTGCCACGGAAACCGCACTGCATCTTCTCCTTCTGGAACAGCTGCGTGAATTCCACAGATTATATCCCGGCATTCATCTCCGCATTTCCAACCACAGCACACTGCACGCCATCAGTGCGCTCAGGCAGGGAAGTGTTGATCTGGCCGTTGTGGCAACGCCCACAAGCATCGAGAAGCCGCTGCAGGAAACGCTCCTGATGCCGATGCACGAAATTCTCATCGGCGGAGATGCCTTTTCCTTCCTCTGCCAGAAACCGCTTCGCTATACGGACCTGACCCACTATCCGCTGATCATGCTGGAAAAAGGAACTGCCAACTATCAGTTCTATAATCAGCTCTTTTTGCAGCACGGCGCGGTTCTGCACGCAGATACAGAAGCAGCGACAGCAGATCAGCTGCTGCCGCTGGTAAAGTGTAATCTCGGACTCAGTTTTGTCCCTGCTGCCTTTGCCGCTGATGCCATTTCCAAAGGCGAAGTATTTGAAATCCCCCTTGCAGAGGAACTCCCCGCGCGTCATATCGCACTGGTGCAGGATAAACGGAAACCACTCGGCATTGCCGGTGAAACCTTCGTCAGAATGCTGCTGGAAAAAGCCTGAATTTTTTTCCGCTCTGCAGATATTCCGCTGACTTCTTCATATATTTCAGCTGATCCGGAGCACCGAAATGTTCAATGGCATAAAAGCCGTCATACTGCTGCTCTTTCAGCAGTTCCAGTACTTTTGCAGTCGGAAGATAGCCATACCCGAAGGGGACAGCTGCAAGTCCCTTTCTGTATCTGCCGTTCTCCCGTGCTCTTTCCCTGCCGCGGTCCTTGCAATGCACATGCACGATATAAGGCTGCAATACCCGGTATGCAGCCAGCACATCTTCATCGCTGTATGCGAAGTTCCCGATGTCAAGCGCATAGCGAAGTCCCGGCACATTCTTCATAAACCACAAAAGCTGCCAGGTTCGGGCAAACGGCGCTGTGAAATTGTCATAATCTTCGAGCACCACACTGACCTGATGTTCTGCCGCAAAGCTGCACATCTGTGTCAGTGCCTCTTTCATCCTCTGAATCTCCGGATGCGCATCCATATACTGTTCTGTATGTGCGAAGGTATCCGCCCTGCTGACAAGGTCATGCGCATCCTGCTCTGTAAGAAATCCGGGGATGGCGAGAACCCTCTGTGAATGAAACTTCTCCGCCAGCAGTACGGTTTCCCGGGCAGCCGTCAGATCAGTATTCTGTCCGAATTCATACTGCTGATAAATACAGCTGATCTGCATTTTGTTTTCTTCCAGTTCCCTGCGGATTCTGTCCTGATTCTCCTGCAGATACTGTCCGTTGATCTCGATTCCCGTGATGCCGGCCTGCCTGCAGAGCGCCATCACTTCACCGGTAGTCTTCCCGCTCTGCGCAGCCGCTTCCAGTACATGATCATAAAAAAAGCTGATTTTCATCTCTTCTGATATTCCTCTTCCAGTGTCTGAATTACCTGTGTGCATTCCGGCTGACCATTTTTCCTGCAGACCGGTCTGCACCATCTGACTGCATTTGTGATGATCTTCTGTATGACAGGATTGTCATAAATCGGATATTCCTCATGTCCCGGCTGGAAATAAAATATTTTTCCCAGGCCTCTTGTAAAGGTGCAGCCGCTGCGGAATACCTCTCCGCAGGAGAACCATCCGGTGAACACCACGTCATCCGGCTTCGGAATATCGAAATATTCCCCGTACATTTCTTCTCTGGGAAGGTCAATGTGTGACGGAATGCCTTCCGCAATCGGATGATACGGCGCCGTGCAGATCAGCCGTTCTCTCTCATCATGCTTCCAGCGGAGCGTCATGCCTGTTCCCATCAGCAGCCTCATGATCTTGCTGTAATGTGCAGAATGAAGCGCAATCAGCCCCATTCCGTTCAAGACATGCCTCTGAATCCGCTTCGCAACTTCATCTGAAAATTCTTCCTGTCTCATGTGGCTCCAGTAGATGAGCACATCTGTATTTTGCAATACTTCTTCCGTCAGGCCGTGTTCCGGCTCCTGAAATGTCGCTGTTCGGACTTCAATATCGTCTTCCTTCCGCAGGAAACCGGCGATACAGCCATGAATTCCCTCCGGATAGATCCGGCGGATTTCCTCCTGCTCCTGTTCATGTATATATTCATTCCACACCGTTACTCTGATCATAAGGCGCCTCCGTATTCTTCAGACTGTCCGTAATGCTATGATCTACTTTACGCTTTCTGCCGATGAACTTCCATCGTTTTCGGGATTTCCGGTTCAGATCCCGGCAGGGATCTGCTGTGTTACCTGGCGTGTTGCCTGCTATGTTGCCTGCTATGCTGCCTGGCGTTCTGATCTGGCATTCTTCCTGCTGTAATCCCCGGGATTTACGTACGGATGGACGCATTTTTCCCATTTCAGTATGTATTTTGCCGGAAATCCGGCATTCTTCCTGCTGTAACTTCCCGGATTTACGTACGGATGGACACATTTTTCCCATTTCAGTACGTATTCTGCCGGAAATCCGGCATTTCTCCTGCTGCAATTTCCGGGATTTACGTACTGAAATCCACAAATTTACCATTTCAGTACGTATTCTTCCGGAGATCCGGCAGTCTTCCTGCTGTAATTCCATCAAAAAAGACCAGACATCCAAAGAGCCGGATGCCTGGTCTGAAGTATTCCCGTCTGAAGTATTCCCACCTGAAATATTTCCGCTATGAAATCAGCATTCTGCCTGCAGAATCTGTTCCATTCTGCGTCTCAGTTCATGAAAATCAATGAAGCGTGCCTGTCTGTGAATTTCTCTTCCTTCATAGAAAAGAAGCACTGCAGGAGCCGTAAACACTCCCAGCTGCGCCGCGGCTTCCGGAAGCTGTGACGCTTCCACATGAAGCGCCGGAAAGCGCATCGCTGCAGAAATCTCACTTGTTCTGGCCAGATCTGCAACACAGACACTGCAGTCAGGAGAAGAAATATAAACCAGCAGATACTTTCCTGTCTGTATTTTATTCTGTACCGCTTCATAACTTTCCGCTATTTCCATGACCTTACCCACAGTATTACTCATGACATTACCCACAGTATTACCCATGGTATTATCCATAGTATTACTCGCGGTATCACCTACGATATTACTTTCATCTTTCTCCGCGGATTTCACAGCTTCTCACCCCATCTGGATCAGATGTACAATCACAACCAGGATCACCATCACCACAAGACTGCGATGCACATACAGAACTTTCTTACGCGCAGCGGCACCTGTCTTCTTCAATATGATTCCGCACAATACCGTCAGAATCATCAGCGTAACCGCAATAAGCCCTGTCAGCGATATTCTTCCGGCTGACAGCTGCAGGCACAGATGCAGCAGAGCAAATACTCCGGCCCCGATACCGAAATACAGATGATACCGGATGATCAGTTTCATCAGCTTCGTATACATCACAAGCACAGGAGCCTCTTTATCAAGCTTCTTTCTCAGCACAAAATTCAGTTTCTTCACTACATAATTCAGCACTGACAACCCAAAGCAGACCACCGTTACCCATCCAAGAAATTTCCCGAATTCCTCCATAAGTTTACCCTCCACATGTACTTCACATGTATAAGATATTATTGTTCTCAGGCATGTTCAAGTAAATTTCCTGTAAAGTCAGTTGCCCTGCCGCAACAACGGATTTTTCCCGCCAAATTCTCTCCTGTAGATTCTTCTCAGCCGATCCTTCCCGCCCGTCACTTCCACGCAAGATCCTTCAACACCTGCCGGTACAGCTCCGGGTCCCAGCGCTTCACCTCATCAAACTGTGCATATTCGCCATAACCGTCCGTGCTCTTATAGCCGTCATATCCCCCGCGAACCTGCTCCGCAAATGTCGGCAGCACCGTCCCTTCCAGATAGTCCGTGTCCCCGAAGCAGACCGTGTCAAACTGCTCTCTCATAAAATGCAACAGCTCATCATCTGAAATCAGATCCATCATTTCATTCCTGAAAGTGAAAAAAATATCCTGCAGCCGCATCACCGTTTCTGCAAAGCAGTCCTGCTCCAGGTACTGTGAATCACAGAACTCACGAATCAGTCTCTCTGTGGCCGAAGTGCCGAATTCGACTCTTCTTTGTGCCTTCAGCGTGTTCTGCCTTGCTGTCACAATCATCTGTGCATCTTTTTCCGTAAGCGTCAGTCCGAAATGCGCCGTCTCTTCATTCGTATCCAGAAGTTCCGCCACCTGATTCTGCGGCTGGAAGTACTCCAGCCAGTTTTTACTCTGCTCCATCGTCTCTCCTTCCGCCGGCGGCATCCGTATCCCGCTGCTCCGTAACGTCCTGCATCAGCTGCGCCACATTTACCGGAAGTTCCCGGTAGTCACTGTTCCATTGTTCCAGTGCCGCGATCACCTGACTGCGCGGAAATTTCTTCAGATACCGCTGCTCCTGCACGGTGCCAAGCAGATAATCCTCAATCTGATCGATTCCGGTCAGCTGCGGATCAAAATCCCGTGTCACATAGTCCAGTGTCAGCAGATGATCCTGCGGATTATACCTGGCATCATAGTACAGAAAAAACTTCGGGAGTCCCTTCACCACCGTGTCATAATAAAATTCATTCCCGTACGCATCAAACTCCGGAATCATCTGATTATAGGCAGCCTGACATCTGCGCACCTTATCGCACAGAAGCTGATAGCCCGCGTCATAAGCCTGGCGTGCCGTGACCGGTGCGGACACCGCACGTGACGCAGACTCCTGCTCCAGTTCATGAATGGTATACTGCACCGCCTGCATCAGCTGCTCCGCCTTCTCATACGATACGGACGAACTCTCTCCTGATGTATACCCCTTTGCAAGCTCTGCAACAATTGGAACCAGTTCTTCCATCCCATACTGCATTTACGGCACCTCCCTTATCTGTATGAGCCATTGTAGTCCCGCCGCAGCCGCATTACCAGTCTTGAAAAGTTAACGGTTTTGTGATATGATACTTATTGTCAAAGAGAGCAGATCCGCATAATTACCGGACCTGCTCTCTTTGATTATCTGATACATTATTTTATTCATGAAGTTCCAGCGGAAGTCCGTCCGGATCCCGGAAAAAAGTCATCTTCTCTCCGGTATAGGTATCTGTCCTTACGGGTTCCGTCTCAATTCCCCTTGCATGAAGATCTGCAATCACTTCTTCAATATTCTTTACACGGAATGCCAGATGCCGCAGACCGCAGGCTTCCGGAAAACTCGGCCGTTCAGGATGCCCCTCACCGGAAAAAATCTCCAGGCAGCACCCGTTCAGTTCCAGATCAAGCTTATAATCCTTCCGGTCCTGTCTGTAATTTTCTGCAAGGACGCGGAATCCGAGCTGATTCACATAGAAATCTTTCGATCTCTGATAGTCTGATACAATAATCGCAACATGATGAATTCCCTGAACCTGCATTTCTGTCTTCTCCTGCCAACATCAATAATCTATCCGCAGTATTTATCTGCTGAAAAAATTCTGCCTGCTCTTCAGCATTGACGCATCTTTGATTGCCTCAATCTCCGGATTGCTCTTTACTGCAGAACGCGGATCCGTATCCGAATCCTTAAACTCCCTCATTTTACGCTTTCCTTCAAGCTGTCTCCTGTAATCAATCTCACGGATTACCGCTGATACAACCGGTAAAATGATTACAATTGCCAGTGCCAGAATAACCATTACGATCGAAATATTCATAGATGCTTCCCCCTTTTCATCTGACGAATTCCCGCCGGGTTAACAGTGTATTATCATTATACCGATTATTTTCATGATATGCAATCCTGAACAGATCATCATTGACGCAGCGCGGCGTGTACGTTATGCTTGAAGCAGAGATCAGGTATACATAACTTATATCAGCATAACGATATTACGAAATGGGAGGTTTCGCATGAAGAACATTGTTGTTGCAGGTGGCGGCGTTCTGGGCAGTCAGATTGCATTTCAGTCCGCGTATTGCGGATTCAACGTAACGATCTGGCTCCGGAGTGAAGGCAGTATCACACGTACGCAGCCCAAACTGGACCATCTGAAAAAGGTATACACGGAAGTCATTGAAAAGATGGCAACTCCTGAAGGAAAGACGCCTGAACACTGGGCCATGGGAATCGCCGATTATGAAACCTTCGATAAGGACGCATGCCTTGCACGCGTAGAAAGAGCCTACACAAGCATCCGCCTGGAGCTGGACATGGCAGCCGCGGTCAAAGATGCCGACCTCGTCATTGAATCCATGGCAGAAAAGGAAGATGAGAAAATTGCATTCTATCAGAAGCTCGCTCCGCTTCTTCCTGAAAAAACGATTCTGGTAACCAATTCCTCCACCATGCTGCCGTCAAAATTTGCGAAGTACACAGGACGTCCGGAAAAATATCTTTCCCTGCATTTTGCAAATTCCATCTGGCAGAAAAATACCGCAGAAATCATGGTACAGTCCAAAACCGATACCAGATATTTTGATGAAATCATGAACTTTGCAAAAGAGATCCGCATGATTCCGCTCCCGGTACGAAAAGAGAAATCCGGATACCTGCTGAATTCCATGCTGATCCCGCTTCTGTTCTCCGGAATGGATCTGTATGTCAACGGCATCTCCGATCCGGAAAGCATCGATACCGCATGGGTACACGGAACCGGCGCACCGAAGGGACCATTCCGCATCCTCGATACCGTCGGCCTTACCACCGCCTACAACATTGTGGAAATGTACGTGAAAATCCCGTCCTTCCTGGCACCCTATAATTTCAAGGGTATGGCCAGAATGCTGAAGGGCTATATCGACCAGGGGAAACTCGGTGAATCCTCCGGTGAAGGCTTCTACAAGTACAACTGAGCACCCTGCCCGGGCTTCGGGTTC
>CAYMBY010000088.1:0-4187 GCA_964388815.1 uncultured Butyrivibrio sp.
CCTGATTAATGATACTGAACGCTGTCGTTGCTCCGACATTTCCCACTCCGACAATGACAACCTTTGAATTTCTGAAACTCATTTTTTCCTCCATCGTACCAATTGCAGTGAAATTAATATAAACCGCTTCTGATTATAGCACTTTTTTCATTCCGGTAATACCGCGTCTTCCACACGGAAAATATCCGCAATCGGGATCTGCATCCCGTCCTCCATGATCAGGAGCTGCGCAAAGGTATCTGCCTTTCTGACTGCGCCAGTAACCGTCACATAGCTTCCGCCGCTCTTTCTTTCATCTGCACGGAAAAAAGTTATACTGACTTTCGGGTGTTCCTTCACATGTGCCGCAATTTCTGACATTTTTTCATCCAGCGCCGCTCTGGCATCCTCATCCAGAAGGATACGCCTGTCCGTCAGTCTCGCTGTCTCTTCCACGGCATCATCATAACCTGTCAGTGCCGCAAACGGGGAGAACTGCGCAGCCCGCTGCATCAGCGGCATCTGCGGATGATGATCAGATACATGATGCGACAGGCCGATGATGTCGGCATACCTGCCGCCCGCTGTTTTTCCGTCGGCAGTTCCTTCTTCATTTTTATCATATTCAGGATTCCCGGCTCCTGCACTCATGCCTTATGTCCTCCGATCTGACCGTTCCGCTGGATCGTCATGGCACCTTCTTCCAGATCCATTCCGCGAATGACTGCATTTTTTCCGTATTTCTTTCTGATTTCCAGCAATGCCTTCTGCCGTCTTTTTTCTCTGTCTGCTGCGGCCTGTTCCTTTTTCTTCTGTGCCTCAAGCGCACTGTAGTCCGTAAACAGATCCATCTGCTGCGGCTCATCCTCTTTTTCCCGTGCCTTCTTTTCTTCCATCACGCGCGCCGCCGTCACATAAACCTTCCTGACCAGCAGCTCCGGATCCGTAATCTGCTCATAAAGCTGCGTCACTGCCTCTATGATCTGATCCGAGGAAGATGTCATATGTCCCAGATTCACGCTGCCGTGCGCATCCTTTGGCACAGGTCTTCCATAATGATCGGTTGTCACCGGTCCCTTATAGTTCTTTCTCCGCTTCGGATCTGCAAGATTCTGAACATCATAGCAGATGTTCAACACCATCTGATCGGTTACAAGCCCTTTATCCACAAGGTCCAGTACCAGCAGATCCGTCATCTCCTTCACAATCAGCCTGGCCCTGTCAAATTCATAGGGCTGCTGCAGTACCTGTCCGGATCCAAGCGAATTATTTTCCGGCTGATAGCTCCGGATATCCGCAATGGTGCAGGGTTCCCATCCCCAGGCATGATCAATGAGCAGCTCTGCATTAATCCCGAACAATTTATACAGCAGATCCTCATTGTAATAATCTGAAGCCTTTCCAAGAGAGCACCTGGCAATATCTCCCATGGTATACAGCCCGTTTGCTTCCAGCTTTGCCGCATAGCCGTGTCCCACTCTCCAGAAATCCCGGAGCGGCCTGTGCTCCCAGAGTTTCTCCCGATAGGTCATTTCATCCAGCTGCGCAATACGGACACCATTCTCATCCGCCGGGATGTGCTTGGCCTGAATATCCATTGCCACCTTGCACAGATACAGATTGGTTCCGATTCCTGCCGTTGCAGTGATTCCGGTGGTATGCAGTACTTCCAGAATCATTTTCATGGCAAGCTCCCCGGCCGTCATTCTATAGGTATTCAGATAATCAGTGACATCCATAAATACTTCATCAATGGAATAGACATGAATATCCTCCGGTGCGATATATTTCAGATATATGTTATAAATCCGGGTACTGTATTCCATGTAATAGGCCATCCGCGGCGTTGCTGCAATGTAACTGACCGCCAGCTGCGGTGATGCCGCAAGCTCTTTGTCATCACTGCTTTCTCCGCTCAGTCTGCGTCCCGGCGCCTTAAGCCGCCTTTCTTCATTGATTTCACGCACCCTCTGTATCACTTCAAACAGCCTTGCTCTTCCCGGAATTCCATATGCCTTCAGGGAAGGGGAAACGGCAAGGCATATCGTTTTCTCCGTCCGGCTCGTATCTGCCACTACCAGATTCGTCGTCAGCGGATCAAGTCCCCGCTCCGTGCATTCCACAGAAGCATAAAAAGACTTCAGATCAATTGCCACATAAACTTTCTGTTTCATACACGTTTTTCCTCCTTCTGCCCATTTGACCCGGGGCGGAGCAATTCATGACGTCATGGATGTCAAAAAGTACTTTTGACACCCGCACCATAATTTTTCTTTATTCATCAAATAATCCAGTATCAACCAACTCACAAATCTGATCTGTCACTTCCTTATAGGATACATAATCTGACAAAAAGTAATTTGTAATCTGCTCATAATCTTCCTTAAAGAAATCATTTTCAACAAATTCATGAACTATTTTTCTAATATCTGCTCCCTGCTTCGCAGATGGACAAATCTTCATCGAAACCCGATGCAAGCGAACCTCCGATACCAAATTTCTAAAACGATCATCTGCTATAATAATCTTCTGCAACTTATAAATATCATATAAATGTCTGGAATATCGTTTTGATTTTCCTTCCATATAGTAATCGCATAGTGCAAATACTTTATCTATATAAGTTCTCTCAATTGCCTGAAGCTTCATTTCAAATCTGCCAAGTCCATATTCCTCAATAATGTCCTGATTATCTTTATCGAGAAAAATTCTTACATAACTGTCAATTTCTTTCACGACTGTAGGAAAGGCATATGAAGCAAGTGCTGTTTCAACTTTTACGCTTGGACACATGCTATCATCTGCAAAAGCACTAATTGGCTCATAGGAAAACAAATAGTAATTATAATCTTTATCACTCTCTATACTTTCCCAGTTTGCAATCGGCATTTTTAATTCTCCACTGATTTTTTGCATCACCTTATATTTCAGTGCTTTACGCTTTCCTTCTCCAATATGTGAATCAAAGGTAATATCAATATCCTCAGAAAATCGGTTGATTGCATGATATCCCTTTGACAATGATGTGCCGCCCTTGAATACAACATTCTCAAGCTTTTCTGATAATAATTTCAATATCATGGTTACATAATAATCTTTTTCAACAACTTCAATATCTTCACGAAGTGCTTCACTTGCAGATTCGATAATCTCCTGGAACAGTTCTCTGTTTTCATGCAAATACATTGTCTAACCTCATTTCATAAATAAATTTATATGTTTTTAACGGATACGATGAAATATATTGATCTATTTCATTCCGATTAATTTTATTATTCTGAATATATTTGACTAACTGATTTCTTACCAGTTCCGGTTCATTGTCCGCATACTCATTCAAATCTTTCAACAATTCCAATAATTGCAGAACCTTATAGTTTCTCTCTGTTATTCTTACTACTGGTTTCCTTACAACATATGTAAAACCACCAACAGATACTTCCCTTACAATTGCAGACATATTATTACTTACAATTTCTTTTTTCAGCGGAACCTGTGTGCTGAGTCCAAGATAATTTGCCAATGTATGCCCTGCATAAAAGCCAGTATGTATTCCATTTTTCTCGATATATTTATGCTGTACAACCACATCCGCAGCCAAACCGGTCCCGCCCTTCAGGCGTGTCTTTTTGGGGAAATAATACACACCATTATCAAATCGCACCAATTTTCCGGAATCAACCAGTTTCTTAATCTGTTGTCTCTTATTTACTTCTGAAAGACCATCTATTTGAATATCTGTCGCAAAGATTGGTTCACCAACTTTATAATGTGATTCTAAATATGATAGTAACATATGTCCTCCTCTTTTTCACTTATTGTAAGTATATATATTACTAATCGTTAGTCTAACATTAAAACATACCCACGTCAAATATCATTCCCTGCTTAATAAATTTAAAACTTTTACAGATATCTTAAAGGGTCTCTCTGTTTATCTGCTATAATAAAAACAGATGCAATGCATCTGTTTTAAGAGGTTGCTGCGCAACCTCTGCAAAGGCCCGCTTCGCGGGTTCCGTAATTCATTCATGTTGCTACGCAACCTCTGCAAAGGCCCAGCTTCGCGGGTTCCGTAATTCATTCATGTTGCTACGCAACCTCTGCAAAGGCCCAGCTTCGCGGGTTCCGTAATTCATTCAGGTTGCTGCGCAACCTCTGCAAAGGCCCAGCTTCGCGGGTTCCGTAATTCATTCAGGTTGATATGC
>CAYMBY010000089.1:0-2979 GCA_964388815.1 uncultured Butyrivibrio sp.
CAGAGGACGAGGGCACTCTATGAAGAGGCGTTTGATGATCCGCAGCCGTTTGTGGATTTTTACTACAGAGAGATCTGTAAAAACAATGTGATCATTACGGTGCAGGAAGGCGGCAGCGTGATTGCCATGTGCCATCTGAACCCGTACCTGCTGAGCGTCAGGGGCAGGCTGGTACGCTCTTATTATATTGTTGCCGTGGCAACGGACAGAAGGCGCCGTCATGAAGGACTGATGACCGCTGTACTGCAGAAGGCATTTGCACTGATGGAAGAGGAACATATACCGTTCTGTTATCTGCTTCCCGTGGATACTGCAATCTATGAATGGCTTGGATTCGAGGTGATCTGCGACTTTAAGGAGAGTGCGGGAAACGCGGAGGAGATCCGGAAAGGGTATGATATATACTGCGTCCGGGATGAAATTTATCTCAGAAGGCAGAAAGAAATGCTGGAACTCAAAAAATACGATAAAGGAGAGGTACTGCCGGAGCATCCGGTAATCATGGCGAAGGTGATCAGCCAGTCATCCTTCTGCCAGCTGAGCGGTTTACCTGAGAATACCGCGGAATGTGATCTGCTTACATGGCTGAAAAAACTGAATATTTACTTATGCGAAGAAGTATGATGATTATTTTTTAAACGGATTTAAACAACAACAGGTGATGCAGGAGGCATGGTAATGGGAAATACACGAAACGCAGGTAAGGAAAAGATCAGTATATTCAGGTCGGCAAGAGGAAAAACAATTATTCTGGTAGATGTGATCATTGTGCTGATGATGATCGTACTTTTAATCAATGTGGTTCCAAAAGCGCAGAGTTCCATGCGGAAAACCAACAAGAACTATCTGGCGGACATGGCGGTTGCCTACGGGCAGGAAATTGAGGATGAATGTACGCTCAGCGGAGCGGACAAGGTTCTGACCGCAGATTATCTTAAGGAGAAATTGCAGGATGTCGGCATTGAGGGAATTACATCCAGCTATGCATATGTAGTGGATAAGAACGCAACCATGCTGTATCATCCGACGGCATCCAAGATCGGACAGCCGGTGGAGAATTCCGTTGTCAAGGGTCTGGTGGCGCAGATTCAGGCGGGCACCATTCCGGAGAGCAGTGTTACCTCCTACAATTTCAACGGAACCGTTAAATATGCATCATACTATGTGGCAAAGGACGGATCTTTTATTCTGGTCATCTCTGCGGATGAAAGCGAAGTATTAAAGCCGATCAATGATATGCTTGCTTCAAGTATTCTCATCGGAATCATAATTGCGGTGATCGTCGGCATAATCAGCTCATTTGTTATCGGACAGATCCTGAAACCGATCGGTCTGATGACCACCTTTATTTCCAAAATGACGAATCTCGATTTCACTGATGATCATATCGGACATGCGCTCGCAGCAAGACAGGACGAGTTCGGCTATATGGCCCGTGCCGTTGTGGGACTGCAGAAAAAGCTGGCAGTGACCATTGAACGGATCAAGGGGCAGAGCACAAAGCTCTTCCAGTCTTCTGACGGAATGTATCAGAATGCCAATACCATGAGTGAGACTTCCTCACAGGTGGATAAGGCTGTTTCGGAGATCGCCGAAGGTGCATCTTCACAGGCGGGTGAAACACAGAAAGCCACAGAAAATGTCATTACCATCGGTAACATGATCGAGGAAACAAGCCAGGAGGTTACAAGCCTGAATGAGATGGCGGAAGCAATGCGTGATTCAAATCGTGTCGCTATCGGTATTCTGCAGGAACTGGGCAAAGTAAATGAGCAGACCCAGAATTCTATCGGCGAAATTGCAAAACAGACAACGACCACCAACGAATCGGCATCCAAGATCCGCGAAGTTACAAGTCTGATTACAGAGATTGCAGAGGAAACCAATCTGCTGTCCTTAAATGCCTCCATAGAGGCGGCAAGAGCCGGCGATGCAGGAAAAGGTTTCGCGGTTGTTGCATCTCAGATTCAGAAACTGGCAGATCAGTCAAGCTCATCCGCCAAGCAGATTGAAGAGATTGTTGACCGCCTGATTTCCGATTCAGAGCAGGCAGTGGCAACCATGGATCAGGTAAAGGAAATCATTACCAAGCAGAGTGAGGATGTGGAAGAGACAGGAAGAGCCTTTGGCGAAGTATCAGACGGAATCGACCAGTCCATGAATGTAATCAGGAACATATCTGACAAGGTACATACAATGGATCAGGCACGTGTCAATGTGGTGGATACCGTACAGAATCTGACTGCCATTGCGGAAGAAAATGCAGCAAGTACGCAGGAATCTTCGGCATCAGTAACCTCGATTACGGGAATTGCAGCGGACATTGAGCAGAGCTCCGGAGACCTGAAACAGATTGCAAGAGATCTGGATGAGGATATGAAGGAATTCAAATATTAAAAGCAAGGGTTCTACCCTTGCTTTAAGAGCTTGCTTTGCAAGCTCTGTATTATGATAAAAACTGCATTTTCGGTTTTGCAAAAGCGATCTGCGTTGTTTGCGGCGGAGACCTTGTCTGTGAGCGGCAGGAACGTGTATGCGTTCCTGCGGTCTTCACAGAAAATTCTTAAATTGCCTGTTGATTTTTTGACGGCTTTATAGTATCTTAGCGAATAGCAGTGATATAAAAAACTGCTTCAATAACAACAGGATATGACCGAGAGTCAGTCCGTCGTTGATATCAATCCCATAAAACATGAAGTGGCATATTTTAAGATATTTATAGTTTTTTGGAGAAATTTTTTTTACAGCGTGAGTTGCACAGAATGGAGCATCATGAGAGAAAAGTATGAATCACTGAGTCTTTCCGATCTGAAAGAAATCGCAAGAATTCGCGGAATCAAAGGCACATCATCAATGAAAAAGTCAGATGTGATTGATGCAATGGTGGCTTTGGATGAAAAGGAAAGAACAGAACAGCAGACTCCGGCACAGGAGAAGGCTCCGGCGCAACAGATCCCGGTGCAGGAGAAAAAGCCGGTC
>CAYMBY010000090.1:0-6345 GCA_964388815.1 uncultured Butyrivibrio sp.
TTTTGCGAAGCTCTTTTACAGCATCCTGTTTGCTGATTCCGAATCCGTCCATCTCTGAAATCCTCCCGTTCAAACGGCAAATTTTCAAAATATCCAGAACTGAAATAGTATATAATCATTATAAAATGAATTTTGAATGTTGCATAGCCGTTAACGTGCGGTAATGTTGCGGAAATGGAGATGAAGATCAGATATGACAACAGTGAAAGTTACGGGAATCAGCTTCAGTCCGACAGGCAATACAGAAAAGGTTACAGAGGCGATCTGCGCGGAAGTTGCAGAAGATCTGAAAATACCTGCAGAGCATCTTGATCTGACGCTGCCGGCAGCCAGAGAAAAAATGTATGCATTTGGCACGGCGGATCTCGTCATCGCAGGAATGCCCGTTTATGCGGGGCGTGTTCCGAATAAGATTCTGCCGTTTCTGCAGCAGAACCTTTCCGGGAACGGCGCGCTGGTGATTCCCGTGGTGACCTTTGGCAACAGAAGCTATGACAATGCGCTCAGAGAACTGCAGTATGAACTGGAGGCACATGGCTTTCATACGGTCGCGGCTGCTGCAGTACCCGCAGAGCATGCCTTTACAGCAAAGCTCGCACCCGGAAGGCCTGACGCGGCGGATCTTCTGTCAGTAAGGAATTTTGCAGCAGCGGCAGCAGATAAGATACAGAAAATGAAACAGTCAAAAGCGCAGCCTGTGACAGTCAGGGGTGAATATCCTGCGCCTTACTATACACCGCTTGGAACGGACGGCCAGCCGGCAGTATTTCTGAAGGCAAAGCCGGTTACGGATCCTGAAAAGTGTGACGGCTGCGGCATCTGCGCAAAGGTGTGTCCGATGGGATCTGTTTCAGCAGAAAATCCTGCTGAAATAAACGGCATCTGCATCAAGTGTCAGGCCTGCATCAGGAAATGCCCGAAGAGCGCAAAGTATTTTGATGATCCGGCGTTCCTGTCGCATGTGGCCATGCTGGAACAGAACTACAGGCGAAGGGCTGAGGCGGAGTTTTTCGTATGAGAGTATTGTTTTTTATCGTGAGGCTTGCTTTATTTCTGCAGTTAAGATATAGTACTTAAGTCTTAACTGCAGGAAAAAGCAGGTCTTTTTCTTTGCAAATGCATTGCAGCATTCTGCTGCAGGCATATTCCGGCCGGTTCGGCCAAAAATTCAGACAGGTGGTACAGAATATTTTTTTACAGGAAGGGTTTAATGCATGGAAGAAACGAAGACAACAGGTAACAGGGTCAATTTAAAGTATAAGGACCGTCTGTTCAAACTGATTTTTCAGAGAAAGGAGGATATGCTGCAGCTGTATAATGCGGTAAACGGTACAGATTATCAGAATCCGGATGAGATTGAGTTCAATACGCTTGACGATGCAATTTACATGGGGATGAAAAATGATGTGTCCTATCTGATGCAGGATGTGATGAATCTGTATGAGCACCAGAGCACTTTCAGCCCGAATCTGCCGCTTCGTGGATTATTGTATTTCTCGGATCTGTACAGAAAGATCATAGAAGGCAATCATGATATCTACAGCAGTAAACGGATTCCGCTTGAATATCCCCAGTTTCTGGTATTTTATAATGGTACGCAGCAGGAGCCGGAACAGCAGATTATGTTCCTGAGCGATGCCTATCCGGAACGATACGACAAAAAGAAAGCGGCACTTGAATGTAAAGCAGTCGTATTAAATATTAATCTGGGTTATAATAAAAATATCATGAACCGGTGCAGGAAGCTGAAAGAATATGCAACATTCATTGCCTGCATCAGGAAATATCAGAATGAGGAAAAGGATATCCGCACGGCAATAGATCTTGCAGTGGAGGAATGTATTGCCGGAAATATTCTGGCGGATATTTTAAGGGATCAGAGACAGGAGGTAACGGATATGCTGCTGACTGAATATAATGAACAGGCGCATCTGCAGAGCGAGCGCGAGATTGCAATTGAAGAAGGAAAGCAGATCGGGGAAGAGATCGGAAGAAAAGAAGGGGAAAAAATCGGAGCAAAACAGCTTGGAAAGCTGATTTCCGTATTGCTTTCAGAAGGCAGAACGGAAGATGCGGCCAGAGCGGCTACAGATGAAGCGTTCAGAGGACAGATGTATGAGAAATACGGGATAAAAAACTAATCATTGACTGAGTATGTAAGGCGATACTACATAAAAACAAACTGTTTTTATGTGGCATCGCTTTTTTATTTGCGGAACCCGCGAAGCGGGCTCTATTGAAGTGAACTGCCATTGCAGTTCATTTCAATTTCTATGGAATAAAAACATAGATGTAACAGTTGACATTACAACTAAAACATGCTATCTTCCAATTGTAATAAAAAGAATTACAACGAAGCAAACATGCAGAAGGGCAGGCCGTATGGAACAGGAAGACAGACGCATTTATCTGATCAGAAGGCTTCTTGAGGAAAAAGAGGAATACAGTGACGTGGAGATTCCGCAGGATGAAGACGGACAAAAACGTCTTCTCCGCGGACTCATGAATGTCAGAATGCCGAAAGAAGCAGGTGATGAATTCCTGCGGATTCAGGACGAATATCTTCAGGAAGAGCAGAAGCGCAAGGGTATTGTGGATGTTGCGGCGTTCATTCCGCTGGAAAAGGGGATATGTCTCTGGAAAGGTGACATCACCAGGCTGAATGCGGATGCTGTTGTCAATGCGGCCAACAGCGGTATGACCGGGTGCTACAGACCAGGTCACACCTGTATTGATAACTGCATTCATACGTTTGCCGGAATTCAGATGCGAAAAAAATGTGCGGAGATCATGCAGATACAGGGGCATGAAGAGGAGACCGGACAGGCGAAAATCACGCCGGGGTACAACCTGCCCTGCAGGTATGTGATTCATACAGTGGGTCCGGTTGTGCAGGGAACGCTGACACCGCGGCATGAACAGCTCCTTTCCGCATGCTATCAGTCCTGCCTGAAACTGGCGGCGGAGTACGGACTGGAAAGCATAGCGTTCTGCTGCATTTCAACCGGAGTATTTATGTTCCCGGAAAAGCGGGCAGCGGAAATTGCGGTGCAAACGGTACGTGAATTTCTGAAAAGAAATACATCGGTCAGGAGGGTGATATTCAATGTTTTCAAAGATCAGGACGAACAGATCTACCGGGAACTGCTCGGGTAATCCTATAGAACAGCTTCGGAAGGCACTGTCTGAAGCGGATGCAGTTGTGATCGGAGCAGGTTCCGGCCTGTCAACTGCCGCCGGTTTTACGTATTCCGGCGAAAGATTCCGGAAGTATTTTTCTGATTTTGCAGACAGGTACGGGATCCGTGATATGTATTCAGGGGGATTCTACCCGTTTGAAACAGCAGGTGAGCGCTGGGCATGGTGGAGCAGGCATATCTGGCTGAACCGTTATGTACAGATACCCAATGATACCTATGACAGACTTTTTACACTGATAAAGGATAAAGACTATTTTGTCCTTACCACCAATGTTGATCATTGTTTCCGGAAAACGGGTTTTGACAAACAGAGGCTTTTTTATACACAGGGAGATTACGGACTGTTTCAGTGCGGGGATTCCTGTCTGCCGAAGACTTATGACAACGAGGATGCCGTCAGAAAGATGATTCAGGCGCAGGGCTTTGTCATTGCAAAAGACGGGAGTCTGACGATTCCGGAAGGCACTGAGCTGAAAATGACAGTGCCTGCAGAGCTGATCCCCGGATGTCCGGCCTGCGGGGCGGAGATGACGATGAATCTGCGGGCGGATGCTTCCTTTACAGAAGACGACGGCTGGCATGCGGCTTCCGGGCGGTATTCAGAATTTATCAGTCAGCATGCGGACCTTAATGTACTGTATCTGGAACTTGGGGTCGGAATGAATACGCCCGGGATCATCAAATATCCGTTCTGGCGTATGACAGGTGCAAATCAGAATGCAGTCTATGCCTGCCTGAACCGGAGTGAAGCATTTGCACCGGATGAGATTGCAGACAGATCGATCTGTATTGACGGGGATATTGCGGATATTATTTCTGCGCTTTCATAAGTTACAGAAACATATGAGTTGCCCGACAAATGAGCATATATTTGATACCCATTTGTCGGGCAATTCATATATATATTGACAATGATCTATGTGTATGCTATATATAGATCAACATCAATATATGGAGGCAGAAATGACAAGAGAAGAAACGGCAGAGATCTGCAAGGCACTTTCTGACAGTAACCGGCTCAGAATTGTGCAGATGCTGACAGGAGGCGAGCTGTGTGCCTGTGAACTGAATGAAGACCTGAATATCACACAGCCGACACTTTCACATCACATGAAGGTACTTGGAGACTGCGGGCTTGTGACATCCAGAAAAGAAGGCAAGTGGATGCATTATGAGCTGAACTGTGCAAAATTCAGGCAGTTCAAGGAATTTATCGGCACGCTGGAATGCAGCTGCAGCACGGAGCGTGAATCCGGGAAAGAAGCAGTAAAAGAAAGCAGCAGGTGCTGCTGTACACAGAAAGCGGGGGATGAGTCATGATCTGGAATTTCATACAGAATCAGATCCTCGGGATGAAATGGCTAAACGCCCTGATCGGAAGCCTTCTGCAGAAGACGGGACTGGATACCGCCAGCCGTATGGGCGGAAGTGTTCAGTTCTTTTTCTACGATGTGATCAAGATTACGATTCTTCTGTGCACGCTGATCTTTCTGATCAGTTATATTCAGAGCTATTTTCCGCCGGAGCGCAGTAAGAAGATTCTGGGCAGGTTCCACGGAATTTTTGCAAACTGTATCGCAGCGCTTCTGGGGACGGTGACACCGTTCTGCTCCTGTTCCTCGATTCCGCTCTTTATCGGCTTTACCAGTGCGGGACTTCCGGTCGGAGTGACCTTTTCCTTCCTGATTTCTTCACCGATGGTGGATCTGGGAAGCCTGGTGCTCCTGATGAGCATTTTCGGTGTGAAGGTGGCAGTCACCTATGTGATCTTCGGACTGATCGTGGCAGTCATCGGAGGAACACTGATTGAAAAACTCCGGATGGAGCGTTATGTGGAGGATTTTATCCGGAACGCGAGTACAGTCAGCATTGATTCACCGGAGATAACGCAAAGGGACCGTCTCGTCTATGCGAAGGATCAGGTGGTCAGCACATTCAAAAAAGTATTTCCGTACATTCTGGTCGGTGTCGGTATCGGGGCAGTGATTCATAACTGGATTCCGGAATCTGTTGTGGAAACAGTTCTGGGCGGTAATAATCCGTTTGGCGTGATCCTGGCAACACTGATCGGTGTACCGATGTATGCAGATATTTTCGGAACGATTCCGATTGCGGAGGCACTTTTGTATAAGGGAGCACAGCTGGGAACAGTACTGGCCTTCATGATGGCGGTTACAACGCTGTCTCTGCCATCCCTGATCATGCTCAGGAAGGCAGTAAAGCCAAAGCTGCTGGCGTTTTTTATCGGGATCTGTACGATCGGGATAATTCTGGCAGGTTATGCGTTTAATCTGCTGCAGGCTTTTTTGCTCTGAAGCAGATAAAAAATAAATCATCAGGAGAGTGTGAAAAATGGCTGAAAAATGGTATCCGGTAATTGATTATTCAAAATGCGTGGAGTGCGGCACCTGTGTAGGGTTCTGCGGACATGGTGTGTATGATGTGAACAAGGCACCGACACCGGTTGTGGTATATCCGGCAGGCTGTGTGGATCATTGCCATGGCTGCGGGGTGAAGTGTCCTGTCGGGGCAATTTCCTATGTCGGGGATGAAGGTGCCAAAGGAGAAAGCGGCAGCTGCGGATGCGGCTGCGCAGATTAACAGAAATATGGAGGTAAAAAATGGGACTTTTTAATTTGGGTAAGAAAAAGGAAGAAAATAATTCAGCAGAATGTGCATGCAACTGCAGCTGCAGTACACAGAGCAGCGCCGGGACACAGGAAAAACAGGCGCCTGCGGCTTCAGCAAATGCGAATGAGCTTCAGAGCGTCAAAGTACTGGGCAGCGGTTGCAGGAACTGCCATACACTGCTGGAAAATACCAATGCAGCACTGAAAAATATGTCCGTACCTTTTGAAGCGGAGTATATTACCGACATGGAAAAGGTCATGACCTATGGCGCGATGTCGATGCCGGTACTGGTAGTCAATGAAAGAGTCGTTTCCATGGGCCAGGTCCCTGGCAGCGCGGAGATCGAGAAGCTGCTTCACAAGATCGGATATTAAACATGATAAAGGTTGCATTCATCTGTACACACAATTCCTGCCGCAGCCAGATTGCGGAGGCGCTTGGCAGGAAATATGCAAAAGATGTATTTGAATCCTATTCCGCAGGAACACAGATCAAGGATCATATCAATCCGGAT